>JBJTBM010000128.1:0-3894 GCA_046091365.1 Acidimicrobiia bacterium
CCACGAGCGACGCCAGTCGTCGTGCCGCGGCGCGAGCCGCCAGTCGACGCGGTTCGAGCATCACGATGCGACCATCGCCGACCCACGACTCGTCGATCAAGCGCAGCGGCACGACGTCTGGCGTCGCTCGTGGGCGAGGAGCCCGGCGGTTTGGTGGGTTACCAAACGCGCGACGAACGACGCATCGGACCCGACACACGCATTGAAGTGGTCACCGAGGGCATCCTCACCCGACGACTGCAGTACGATCCCGGCCTCGAGGGAACCGCGCGCGTGATCTTCGTCGAGGTGCACGAGCGCAAGCTGCCCTCCGTTCTCGGGTTGGCATTTGCTCTCGTCGCTCGTCGCTTGATGCGACCCGTCCTTCGGCTGCTCGCGATGTCGGCCACCGCCGACACCAAGGGATTGCTACGCGTGTTGGGCGACGACACTCCGGTGATCACCAGCGACGGACGACAGTTCCCGGTGGACGTTCGTTGGGCCCCCATGGGCAAACAACAACGACTCGACGATGCCGTGATCGACGTGGTGAGCCGGGCGTTGCGCGACGACGAGGGTGACGTGCTGGTCTTCATGCCCGGTATCGCCGAGATCAACCGCGTGGTGCAAGGTTTGGAAGGGCTCGTTCCGACGAACGTGGACGTGTATCCGTTGGCGGGTGCGTTGTCGTTGGCCGATCAGGACCGCGCTCTTACCCCGTCACCGTCGGGTCGACGTCGCGTGGTGGTGAGCACCGACATCGCCGAGACCAGCCTCACGGTCGACGGCGTCAGCATCGTGGTGGACGCCGGTCAAGCGCGCGTGCCGCGCTACGACCAACGTACGGGGATGACGAGACTCGTCACCGTTCCCACCTCGCGGGCTTCGGCCGAGCAACGCGCCGGGCGCGCCGGCCGACTGGGCCCCGGCGTGGCCTACCGTCTGTGGAGCAAGATCGAGCACGGCAGTCGACGCGCGCACCTGGACGCCGAGATCACGCAAGTGGATCTTTCGGGGCTGATGCTGGAGCTCACCGCATGGGGAACCGCGATCGACGAACTGCGATTCATCGACCCGCCACCGAGTGGTGCGGTGAAGCAGGCCAACGAGTTGCTCACCATGCTCGGAGCCCTCGATCACGACGGTCGATTCACCGAGGCGGGTCGACGGATGTCGAACGTTCCGGGGCACCCTCGATTGGCGCGGCTGATCGGCGAGTCGGAACCGGACGACCGCGGTCTGGCCTGTGTCATGGCCGCGCTCCTCGACGATCGCGACGTGATGCGCGGACGGCCCGACGATCTGCCCGTTGACATCGCGTTGCGCGTGCAGATGGTGACCGGTGAGATCCACGACGATCGCGCCGACCGCCGCGGGTGCGCACGGGTGCGCGAACGGGCCGAGGATCTGTCGCGCCGAACGGGTTCGCGCCTGGATTGGAGCGACGTCGACGCCGAGCACTGCGGACGGGTGTTGTTGCTGGCCTACCCCGACCGGCTGGCCGTGCGACGCCAGCCCGGTCAGTACCAGTTGCGTACGGGTTCGGCGGCGTGGTTCCGTCCCGCCGATTCGCTCGCACACGAGACGTTCGTGGTGGCCGCCGATCTGGACGGTGACCGCAAGAACGCCCGCGTTCGTTCATGCGCCTCGGTCGATCACGCGACGATCGCCCGGGTGTTGCGCGACGAGGTCTCGACCGAGCGCACCGTCGTCTGGGACAAGGAGCGTCGCGACATCGTCGAGCGCGTGGTCGTCCGCCTCGACAAGATGCGTCTCGACGAGGAGACGCGCCGACCCTCGCCCGGCGACGCCGCCGTCGACGCGTTGATGGAACGCGTCGTGTCGACGCGACTGGCCGAGTTGCCGTGGGGCGACGCCACCAGCGAATTGCGGGCGCGGGTGAACTTCCTGCGTCGCGAGATAGGCGAGTCGTGGCCCGACTGGAGCGACAAGACGTTGCTGTCCTCCATCGACGACTGGTTGCGTCCATATCTGGTGGGCATGACGTCGGTGTCGGAACTGAAGTCGCTCGACCTGGCCATGTTGTTGCGCTCGCAGTTGCCGTGGCCCGAGGGCGCGCGTCTGGACGAACTGGCCCCGACGCGCATCGAACTGGCGTCGGGTCGCGCGTTGGCACTGGACTACGCCACCGCCGTTGCCGAGGGCACCGCACCGGTGGTGCGAGTGCGCGTGCAGGATCTGTTCGGCACCAAGGTGCAGCCCGCCGTCGCCGACGGTCGGGTGTCGTTGGTGTTGCACCTGTTGTCGCCCGCCGATCGACCGGTACAGGTGACCGCCGATCTGCCGGGTTTCTGGGCCGGAAGTTGGGCCGAGGTGCGCAAGGACATGGCCGGCCGGTACCCCAAACACCAGTGGCCCGATGACCCGGCCAACGCCGATCCCAAACGAATGAAGGACCGCTGATGATCGGATTCGACGTCGCCGGATTGTCGTGGCCCATGGTGCTGCTGTGCACGGCGTTGGCGATGATCGGCTCGAGCGTCCAAGGCTCGTTGGGCTTCGGTCTGGGCATGCTCACCTCGCCACTGTTCGCGATGGTCGACCATTCGTTCGTACCGGTGGCCATGATGCTGGCCGTCGTGCCCCTGACCTTCGGCGTGGCCATCCGCGATCGCGCGCACATCGACGCCTCCGGGTTCAAGTGGGCGATCCTCGGTCGGTTCCCGGGCGTGTTCATCGGGCTGGTGGCGTTGCGCGCCATGAACGAAGACTTACTGGCCTACGCCGTCGCCTCGTCGGTGGCTGTCGCCGTGATCATCTCGGTGGTCACCGCGCGGCGCGGACAGGTGGTGCCCACCAACGCCACCACGCTCACCAGTGCCGGTTTCGCCAGCGGGTTCATGGGCACGGTCACATCCATCGGCGGTCCACCCATGGCTCTCGTCTACAAGGACGGTGACCCCCGCACGGTGCGCGCCACCATCGCAGCCTTCTTCAGCATCGGCGTGGTAATCACGGTGACCGGGTTCGTGATCTCGGGCGAGATCGGTCGTCACGAGTTGGCGTTGACGGCGGTGATCCTGCCCGGGGTGCTGGCCGGACTACCCCTGTCGAGTGTGCTGGCGCGCCACATATCGCCCGCGGTCATGCGTCCGTTGATTCTGGTGATGTGCGCGGTTGCGGCTCTGTTGTTGGTTCTGCAAACCGCCCTCTGAAGGGCTGGGCATCGACGCATCGGCGGGCGTAGCGTGACGGCATGCCCGAGTTCGAGTTCACCGAGATCCTGCCGCTGGGCAAGGACGACACCCCCTATCGCTTGGTCACCACCGACGGTGTGTCGACGTTCGACACGCCCGAGGGAACGTTCCTGAAGGTCGAGCCCGAGGCCCTCACCCGCATCACCCGTGAAGCCATGCGCGACATCGCCCACTTCCTGCGCCCGGGTCACCTGCAGCAGTTGCGCAACATCCTCGACGACCCCGAGGCCAGCGACAACGACCGCTTCGTCGCGCTCGACCTGCTGAAGAACGCGGCCATCGCGGCCAGCGGCGTGTTGCCGATGTGCCAGGACACCGGCACCGCCATCGTGAAGGCGAAGAAGGGCCAGTTCGTGTTCACCGGCGGAGGCGACGAGGAAGCGATCGCTCGCGGGGTGTTCGACACCTACCTCACCAGCAACCTTCGCTACAGCCAGATGGCGCCGCTCACCATGTACGACGAGGTGAACACCGGCAACAACCTGCCGGCCGAGATCAAGATCAACGCCATCGACGGCGACGCCTACAAGTTCCTCTTCATGGCCAAGGGCGGCGGCAGCGCGAACAAGAGCTACCTCTTCCAGGAGACCAAGGCGTTGCTCAACGACAAGTCGTTGTTCCCGTGGTTGTTCGAGAAGATGAAGTCGCTCGGCACCGCCGCCTGCCCGCCGTATCACCTGGCCGTGGTCATCGGTGG
>JBJTBM010000129.1:0-7841 GCA_046091365.1 Acidimicrobiia bacterium
GTTCCATGTCCTTCAGGTCGGGCGGCGTCTGCATGCGCTTGATACGCAGGCGGCTGCCGGCCTCGTCGATGAGGTCGATGGCCTTGTCGGGAAGGTGGCGATCGCTGAGGTAGCGGTCGGACCGAGTGGCCGAGGCCACCAACCCCTGGTCGGTGATGGTGACACGGTGGTGCGCCTCGTATTTGTCGCGCACGCCCTTCAGGATCTCGATGGTGTGGGCCACCGTGGGTTCATCGACCTTCACCGGCTGGAAACGACGCTCGAGCGCGGCGTCCTTTTCGAGGTGCTTGCGGTACTCGTCGAGCGTGGTGGCACCGATGGTCTGCAGTTCACCACGCGCCAACATGGGCTTCAGGATGCTGGCGGCGTCGATGGCGCCTTCGGCCGCACCGGCGCCGACGAGTGTGTGGATCTCGTCGATGAACAAGATGATGTCGCCGCGGGTGCGGATCTCCTTGAGCACCTTCTTCAAGCGCTCCTCGAAGTCACCGCGGTAACGGCTACCCGCCACCAACGCACCGAGGTCGAGCGTGTACAGCTGCTTGGTGCGTAGGGTCTCGGGCACGTCGTTGCTGACGATCTTCTGGGCCAGCCCCTCGACGATGGCGGTCTTACCCACACCGGGCTCGCCGATGATGACCGGGTTGTTCTTGGTGCGGCGCGACAGGATCTGCATCACGCGCTCCATCTCGCGGGCGCGGCCGATCACCGGGTCGAGCTTCTTCTCGCGGGCCAACTGGGTGAGGTTGCGACCGAACTGGTCGAGGATCTGGCTGTTGCCCTTGTCGCCCTCTTCCTGCTTGCCCCCACGCTCGCCGGAACCGGACTCCTTGCCCCCTGCACCCTCGGTCTTGCCCTGGGGCCCCTGGTAACCCGACAGCAACTGGATCACCTGCTGGCGCACGCGGCTGAGGTCGGCACCCAACTTCACCAACACCTGCGCCGCGACGCCCTCGCCCTCGCGGATGAGGCCGAGGAGGATGTGTTCGGTGCCGATGTAGTTGTGACCCAGCTGCAGTGCCTCGCGCAACGACAGTTCGAGAACCTTCTTGGCGCGCGGCGTGAACGGAATGTGGCCTGACGGTGATGATCCGCCTTGTCCGATGATCTCCTCCACCTGGGCGCGCACCGCTTCGAGCGAGATGCCGAGCGTCTCGAGGGCCTTGGCGGCCACGCCCTCGCCTTCGTGAATCAATCCGAGGAGGATGTGCTCGGTGCCGATGTAGCTGTGGTTGAGCAGACGCGCTTCTTCTTGGGCGAGCACCACGACTCGACGGGCCCGGTCTGTGAAGCGTTCGAACATGCTCTTCCTTTCGACGGGAAACTTGTGGTCATGCTACCTACGGTCGGGGTGCGAACGAGGTGGCGGGGACACATCGAAACGAGTGTGAGACATGGCTCACGCTTTGTCTCAGGAATCCGCCGAAACCGGAATTATTTCGCATCGGAAAGGGTCGGCGCGCCGCGATCTAAGGTTCTCGGGTGATGCCCAACTCGAATCGGTCTTTTGCTCCCGATGATCGCTCGACGGTGACACTTGACACCGGTCAAGTGGCCCATCGCAGCCACTTCGCGCAGAGCGAGATTCTGCAACGCCGGCTGTACACGGTTCGACCGGGTGTGCACACGCTGGTTGGCAACGGATTGTCGAACCAGACCTTCGTCGAGGCGCCCGACGGGGTGATCGCCATCGACACCGGCGAATCGGTGGAGGAGATGCGTGACGCCATCGTCGCACTTCGCCAGGTGTGCGACCGGCCGATCGTGGCGGTCCTCTACACCCACTTTCATTATGTGGGCGGCACCCCGGCGGTGTTCGACGACGGTGCCGCCGCGGACATCCCCATCTGGGCCCACGCCAAAGTGGTGCACAATCGCACCCGCACCGCCTCGGAGATCGCCACCGCCTACGGGCGAGGGCTGGTCGAGCAATTCGCCATCAATCTGCCGGCGTCGGGTCCCGACGGTGCCGTCAACGTCGGCCTCGGCCACTTCTACCGCAATCCAGCGCACGCCCCGTTCACCTCGGTGTTCGTGCCCCCGACCCACACCTTCGCCGAACCCACCACCATCCGAGTGGCCGGGCTCGAGGTGGGGGTCACTCCGGCGCCATCCGACGCCGACGACTCGGTGACGTTCTGGTTCCCGGCGCTCAGCGTCGCGGTCCACAACCTGGTGTGGCCGGTGCTGTTCAACATCTTCGCCATCCGGGGTGAGGAATACCGCGACCCTCGGGTGTTGTTGGCCGGTGTCGACCACTTGCTGTCTCTCGGGGCCGAACACCTGGTGGCCGCCCACGGCCCACCGATGAGCGGTATCGACGAGATCGCTCGTCGGGTCACCCGCTACCGCGACTCCATTCAATTCCTCTGGGATCAGAGCGTGCGACACATCAACAAAGGGGCGACTGCGGTCGACCTGGCGCATCGCGTGTCGTTGCCCGCGTACTACGACGACGATTTCATCACCGCCGAGCGTTACGGCGTCGCCGAGCATCACGTACGTCAGATTCGCAACGGGCTGTTCGGGTTCTTCGACGGCGACGAGTCGCAACTCTTCCCGCTGCCCTCCGCTGAGCGCGCCGACCGGATGATCGCCGGCTTCGGCGGTCGCGACACGCTGCGCGGACTCGTGACTGCCGCACTCGACACCGACGACGTTCGCTGGGCCACCGAGATGGCCACGTGGCTCGCCCGTTCGTCTGACGCCGATCAGGAGGACCGCGACCTGTTGGCGCGGTCCCTTCGGGTGATCGCCCAACGCACACCCGCGGCCAACATCCGCAGTTGGTGCCTCACCCGAGCGCTGTCGTTGGAGGGCGCCATCGACACCTCGCGGCTGTATCAGCACCGCTTCAACCGACGGCAGGTGATGTCGTCGCCTCCGGCGAACTCGGTTCACGTGTTGCGCGTGATGCTCGATCCCGACGACGTGGGTGATCTCGACGTCCATGTCGCCTTCGACATCGGTGCCGGACCGCGCACCGGTTTGCACTTCCGTAACGGAGTGGCATGCCCGACCGATGGTCATGGTGCCACCGCCACGCTCGCCTGCGACACGGAAGCGTGGGCCGATCTGCTCATCGGCAAGGCCACCTTGTCGGCCCTGTCGGGTTCGGGCGTGGTGTCGCTCACCGGCGACACGGTCGCCGCGACACGCGCGTTGCGTGCCATCGAGTGCGACGGGTTGCGGTCGTGACCGCGATACCGCGACCCACGGCACCTTTCGCCGGTGTGGCCGGGCGTCTCGTACCCGACTCCACCGGTGCCCCCGTGCCGCAGGTGACGGCGCCCGCCGACGCACCCAACATCTTGGTCGTCATCCTCGACGACGTGGGTTTCGGTTCCTTCGGCACCTTCGGTGGACCCGTGCCCACACCCGGACTCGATCTGGTGGCGCGCACGGGTTTGCGCTACAACCGCTTCCACACCACCGCGTTGTGTTCGCCCACGCGGGCGGCGCTGTTGACCGGACGCAACCATCACGCGGTGCACATGGGCGGAATTCCCGAGATGGCCAACGGCTTCCCCGGCTACGACACCATCATCCCGCCCGAGGCCGCCACGGTGGCCCAGGTGTTGCGCATGAACGGATACGCCACGGGCTGTTTCGGCAAGTGGCACCTCACCCCGACATGGGAGATGGGGCCGGGCGGACCCTTCGATCGTTGGCCCACGGGTATGGGCTTCGATCGCTTCTACGGAATCCTCGGCGCCGAGTCCTCGCAATACGAGCCACCGGTGTACGACCAGACCACACCGGTGTCGCCGTACCTCGGTCGCGAGAACTATCACCTCACCGAAGATCTGGTGGATCAGGCCATCACTTGGGTCGACCGCCTGAGCGCGTCATCACCGGGAAAGCCGTTCTTTTGTTATCTGCCCACGCCGGCGGTTCACGCGCCACATCACGCCCCGCGCGAGTGGATCGACAAGTTCGCCGGTCGCTTCGACGCTGGCTGGGACGCGTTACGAGCCGAGATTTTCCAGCGGCAGATCGACCTCGGCGTGATACCCGCCGACACCGTGTTGACCCCACGACCCGAGTCGATCATGTCCTGGGACGAGTATCCCGACCGCTACAAGCCGGTGGCGCGTCGTTTGATGGAGGCGTTCGCCGGTTTCCTCGCCCATACCGATCATCACATTCATCGTTTGCTGACCGCGCTCGGCGATCGCGGCCTGCTCGACGACACCCTCGTCTTCTACATCACCGGCGACAACGGAGCCTCCGGCGAGGGCACGCTGCACGGTGCGTGGAGTGCACCGAGTTTTCAGAACGGTCGTCCCGAGGACCCCGAGTGGTTGCTCGAGCGCATGGATGACTTCGGTAGCGCGGATTGCGAGAACCACTACAACTACCCCTGGGCGTGGGCCCTCGATTCGCCGTTCCAATGGATGAAGCAGGTGGCGTCTCACTTCGGTGGTACGCGAAACGCGATGGCGGTCTCGTGGCCCGAGCGAATTCGTGACGCGGGTGGCGTTCGATCACAGTTCCACCACGTCGTCGACATCGCTCCCACCATCTACGAGGCGTGCGGCATCTCCGCGCCGACCTCGGTGAACGGCATCGACCAGATGGAGGTGCACGGCACGTCGATGGCGTACACCTTCGACGGGGCCGACGCTCCTGATCGCCACGAAACGCAGTATTTCGAGATGATGGGAAACCGCGGCGTGTATCACCGCGGTTGGATGGCATCGTGCTTCCATGGTCGACCCCCGTGGATCCGTTGGCAAGGGATGCCGTTCGACGGCGAACAGGAGCGGTGGGAGTTGTACGACCTGCGGCACGACTTCTCACAGGCGGTCGACGTGGCGTCGTCGCATCCTGAGAAGTTGGCCGAGTTGATGGAGGTGTTCGACACCGAGGCGAGGCGCAACAACGTGTATCCGATGCGTGATCCGGGTTCGGGTTCGCAACAGGTTGCTCCTGTACCCACCAACCTCGGTGCCCTGACGCGCATGACCTACACGGCGTCGCACGTGCGCATGCCCGAGTTCAGCGTGGTGAACATCAAGAACTCGTCATGGCGCATGACGGCCGTGGTCGAGGTATCGGTCGGGTCGCGTGGGGCGATCGCGTGCCAGGGTGGCAACATGGCCGGCTGGTCGCTCTATCTCGACGACGTGAGTCGCCCGACGTTTCATTACAACTGGTACGGACACGAACACACCTCGGTGGCGGCGCCCGACGCACTGAAGCCAGGACGTCATGTGGTCGACATGGTGTTCGCGTACGACGGCGGATTCGCTGCCGGTGGCGACGTCTCGCTGGCGGTCGACGGAACCATGGTGGCCGAGGGTCGGGTGCCCCACACCGTGCCCGTCATCTTCTCGATGAGCGGGGAGACCTTCGACATCGGGGTCGACACTGGGGCGCCGGTCGGTCCGTACCCGCATCAGTTCCCCTTCGTCGGCACCATCGTCGGAGTCACCATCGAGCGGCTCGGCGAACGGCCCGACGAGGTGGTGCGGGCCATGCGTGAGGGCCAGATCCGGGCCAGCATCGCGTCGCAGTGATCGGAGCCGCGGGGGTCGTGCGACGGTGTAACCGCTGACACGCCCGAAGGTGTGACCCCGACCGATGGAGCTCGTGAACATGTGGCATAGCCTGACCCCGTGATCGCACAGCCCTTGTTCGACTTGCCCTCGTCGGCCGACGACCGTCGCCGCGTGGAGGAGGCGTTGTTGGCGTCCGTGCGCACTCCCGATGCGTACCTCACCGAAATCGCCTCGCACCTGCTGGTGGCCGGTGGCAAGCGATTGCGACCCATGTTTTCGGTGGTGGCGTCGCAAGTGGCGGGAGCACCCTCCACCGACGCCGCCGTGCAGGGCGGTATCGCGTGCGAACTGGTGCACCTGGGTTCCCTCTATCACGACGACGTGATGGACGAGGCGCCGACTCGGCGCGGCGTGGAGACCGTCAACGCGAAGTGGGGCAATCTGCAGGCGATCCTGGCCGGTGACTTCTTGTTGGCTCGGGCCTCCGAGATCGCCGCGTCGCTCGGCACCGAGGTGGCGGGGCTGTTGGCCCGCACCATCGGTCGACTTTGTGAGGGCCAGATCGAGGAACTACGCCACACCTACAACGTGGCTCGACCCGTCGACAGCTATCTGTCGTCCATCAGCGGGAAGACCGCTTCGCTGTACGCCACCGCTGCCCGCATCGGTGGTCTCGTGTCGCAGTTCGACCGCAAGATCGTCGACGCCCTCACCACATTCGGCGAGGCTTACGGAATGGTGTTCCAGATCGTCGACGATCTACTCGATATCTCCTCCACCGACGAACAGCTGGGCAAGCCGGCCGGACACGACATGGTGGAGGGCGTCTACACGTTGCCCGTGCTGCACACGCTGGCCTCCGGCGGCGTACCGGCTCGTGAACTGGTCGATCTGTTGGGCAAACCGCTGAGTGCCGTCGAAAAGGACAAGGCGTTGTCCATCGTTCGCTCGAGTGGTGGCATCGACGCCGCCATCGCTCTGGCCCAGACCTACGTCGACGCGGCCGAAGCGGCCTGCACCAAGTTGCCGAACTCGGCGGCCACCATGGCACTGCGCGCCACACCAGCGGCGTTGCTGGCCTCGGTGCGCTGACCCTCAGTTCGTCGGTCGTGGCCGACGACGAATCCAGCCGAAGATTCCGGCGAGGACCAGGATCGTCACGACGGTCGTCACCGACAGCAACAAAGGCAACGCGTTGCCCGATCCTCCGGCCGAGTCGATCGCGACGCCGAGCGCGACGATGACCTCGTCGCCCTCGGGCGATGAACCCTTCACGACCACTCGGTGGGCACCACTGTCGATTCCTCGTGGAGTCGAGAACGAACCCGTTGACCGCCCGGTGGCGTCGGACGCGAGGTCCTGCACCTTCACCGGAATCGAGAAGAGCCAGACTTCGACCGGGGTGTTCGGTCCGAAGCCTTCCAGATCGACTCGGACAGAATCGCCTGGCTTCAGAACGAGGTTGTCATTCTCATCCAATGCGATCGGCGAACCATCGGGCGCGGAGGCATCCAATTGCCAAACGATCCGACCGACACGGAGAACCACGGTGTTGCCCTCGCGAGAGACCTCGACCTCCGTTGGTTGGCCATCGATCGTTGCGGCGGCCGTACCGGTGTCGACGTCAGGAACCTCGGGTGCGTTGGGTTCGACGATGGTCGTCGTGGTTGCCTCGGGCGGCTCGGGACTCGTTGTCGTGGGGGCGGGTGTGGTCTCCGGATTGGGCGCACTCGAGGGCGGAGTGCTCGCATTCGTAGCGGTGGTCGGTGGAGTCGACTCGGTCGTGCCACCCCCGAGCGCCGGACCCGAACCGCCCCTGGATGATGTTCCCGATGTGTCGAGCGGTGCCTGGGTCGTGGTTGATGGTGCGGGCATCGTCGTGGTCGATTGCACGACGGTCGTCGTGGGTGGCATCGGTACGAATACCGCTGCTGCTGTTGCTGGGGTGCTGCTGAGTCCGTTCGCCGTGGCCACCACCTCGACCTTGATGTATTTGCCGGCGTCGGATCCGTCGATCTCGTACGTCGATGAATTCGTACCAACTGCGGTGTAGCTGCCATTGGCCGACGAACTGCGTTTCCAGGTGTAAGCGAACGAGTGGTTCGAGCCCGACCAACTTCCGGTCGTAGCGGTCAAGGTGGAGCCGATAGCGGCCGAGCCGTTGATGGACGGCGGGTTGTTGTTGGTGGGGGCCGTGAATGCGGGGGCGCGGGTGATGGCGAAGGTGTATTCGGTGCCGGGTCCCCAGCCGATGCCGTTGAGGTCTGTGAGACCGCGGAACGGATAGTTGACGAAGGTTTCGTTGTTGATGCCGTCATGGAACAGGCAGCAGGCGGA
>JBJTBM010000130.1:0-7239 GCA_046091365.1 Acidimicrobiia bacterium
CACCTGGCGGAAACCCAGACGGTGCAGGGCCGCCTCGGCCCGGTCGACCCGGCTGAGGATCTCGATGCTCACCGGGGTGCCGTAGGGAACGCGACTGGCCAGACACGCCGCGGCCGGCTTGTCCCAGGTTCGTAAACCGTCGAGACGGGACGCGGCCCGCACGTCGTCCTTGGTGAAGCCGGCCTGCACGAGCGGGAACACCGCGCCGTGCTCGATGGCGGCGCGTTGACCGGGGCGGTGATCGGTCAGATCGTCGAGGTTGACGCCCAGTACCACCGTGGCCCCCTCGCTCCGGGCGATGGGTCCCACCACGTCCATCAACTCGGCCTTGCAGTGATAGCAGCGGTCGACGTCGTTGGCCCGATAGGCGGCCCGCTCCATCTCTGCGGTCAGCACCGGAGTCCAGCGCAACCCCCACTCGTGGGCCAGATCGCGACAGTCGCGCTCCTCGTCCCCGGCCAGACTCGGCGACACGGCGGTCACCGCGTGCGCGCGCGCTTCGCCGAGCACCCGATGGGCCACCGCCGCGAGGTAGGCCGAATCGGCACCCCCGCTGAAGGCCACGACCACCGAATCGAGTTCACGCAGGATCCCCTCCAGCGCGGAGATCTTGCCGAGCAACGTCTCGTGCGCACTGGACATACCCCCATCGTGCCACGAATCGCCGGTCGTTCACCCGCTCGCTCGGACGAACGGGGCCCCGTGACGGGCAGACTCGGGGTCATGGATCGACCGAGCGAGCGTTTTCCCGTCGAGAGCGGCGAGGTCGTCCGGGTGCCCTTGGCGAACCGACCGACACTGCGCACGATCCGCCGGGGCGATGCGGGAGCGGACTCCCCCGTGTTCCTCCTGATCCACGGCCTGGCGTCCAACGCCCGCATGTGGGACGGCGTCGGCGAGGCCCTCGCGCGGTCGGGCCACCGCAGCGCGGCCGTCGACCTGCGGGGGCACGGCCTCAGCGACAAACCCGACGACGGATACGACTTCGATTCCGTCTGCGACGACCTGACGGCACTGCTCGACGAGCTGAACGTCGAACGGGCGGTGTGGGTCGGCCAGTCGTGGGGCGGCAACATCGTCGTGCACGCGGCGCACCGACATCCCGAGCGGGTGATCGGCGCGGTGGCCGTCGACGGCGGGATGATCGAACTCGCACGGGTGTTCCCCGAGTGGGAGGACTGCGCGCGGGTCATGGCTCCGCCCCGTCTCGCCGGGATGCGCGCCGGCCGACTCGAGGGGGCGATCCGCGCCACGAACTCCGACTGGCCCGAGAGCGGAATCGTGGGGTCGCTCTCCAACTTCGAATTCCTCCCTGACGGCACGATCCGCCCGCACCTCAGCTTCGAGCGCCACATGATGATCCTGCGCGAACTGTGGGCACACCGCCCGTCCGAACTCTTCGCCGAGATCGAGCGACCACTCCTCTTCATGCCCGCCGACTCCGGCGACGTGTCGTGGACCAACGACAAGGAACGAGCCGTCGATCATGCCATCGCCACGGCCCGCCGCGCCCGGGCCCACTGGTTCCGCCCGGCCCACCACGACCTGCACGCCCAGCAACCGCAAAGATGTGCCGACGTGCTCGTCGAGAACGTCGAGAACGGATTCCTCTCATGAACATGCCGCGCCTGCTCACCATTATGGGTTCGGGCGAGACCGCCCCCACGATGATGAAACCCCACCGCGACCTGATCGCGCGGTTGCCCGGTCGGCCGAGCGCGGTCGTGCTCGACACCCCGTACGGATTCCAGGAGAACGCCCCGGAGTTGGCCGCGCGCGCGGTGGAGTACTTCCGCCAGAGCGTCGGTCATCCGATCGAGGTCGCCGGCCTCGCCCGCCTTCACGATGCCGACCCGCTCGAAGTGGAACAGGGACTCGATCGCGTGCGTCGGGCCGACTACTTGTTCGCCGGCCCCGGCAGCCCGACCTACGCGTTGCGCCAATGGGCGGGCACGGCCGTTCCCGACATCGTTCGCGGCAAGTTGCGCGACGGTGGCGCGATCACCTTCGCGTCGGCGGCGGCATTGACGCTCGGACGGTTCACCGTGCCGGTATACGAGATCTACAAGGTCGGCGCCGAGCCGCGCTGGCTCGACGGACTCGACCTCCTGAGCGAGGTCAGTCTGAACGTGGCGGTCATCCCCCACTACGACAACTCCGAGGGTGGACACCACGACACCCGCTTTTGCTATCTCGGCGAGCGGCGACTGCAGATGCTGGAAGAGATGCTGCCCGCCGACGCGCACGTGATCGGCGTCGACGAACACACCGGGGTCGTGCTCGACCTCGATGCCTCGACCGCGACCGTCATCGGCAACGGGACCGTCACCGTCCGCGTGCGCGGAACTTCCACGACCTTCCCCTCCGGCTCGGTGATCTCGATCGACCAATTGCGCGACCCCGGTCGAGCATCGACGAACGTCGGCGCCCCGGACCGACCCGACGATTCGCATCCGACCCTCGGGTCCCCCGCGGCGACGGCGTCGCTCGCCGCCGACACCGCACGGGCAACGCGCGCTTTCGACGAGGCGTTGGCGGCCGGACGGGCCGGAGATGCCGCCCGCGCCGCGCTCGAACTGGAGACCGCGATCCGCGACTGGTCGGCCGACACCTTGCAGAGCACCGACACGGACAACGCTCATGCCGCATTGCGCTCGATGATCGTACGTCTCGGCGACGCGGCCGTGGGCGGCTTGGCCGACCCCCGCGACGTGATCGGGCCGTACATCGGGGTGCTGCTCGAGCTGCGGGCCGCGGTGCGCGCCGACAAGCGATACGACCTCAGCGACCTCATTCGAGACCGACTGGCCGCCGTCGACGTCGAGGTTCGTGACACGCCCCAGGGCGTCGAGTGGGTTCTACGCGGTCCGCAATGACGGACCGTGGTGGTCCATGCCGGCCACCCGGGCGCGACGCCTGACCCCGGCGGCGGTGTACACGGCGATGAAGACGATGGTTCCGGCGATGATGATCACCGCTCCGCTCGGGACGTCGGCGTACCAACTGGCGTACATGCCGACCCCTCCGAACGCCGCCCCCAACAACGGCGACAACCACAACATCCGTCCGAACGAGTTGGTCAGCAGTCGGGCCGTCACCGCCGGCAAAACGAGCAGGGCTGAGATCAACAACACCCCGATCACCCTCACCGTCACCAGGATGGTGGCCGACAGCAGGATCATGAGCACCGCCTCCATACCGGGAACGTTGACTCCGCTGACACCGGCCACCTCGGGATCGAACGTGGTGAAGAGAAGCTTGCGATACAAGTGCACCACGACGACCGCGCTGACGACACCCACCGCGGCCACGGCGAGGATGTCACCCGTGAACACCCCGAGTACGTTGCCGAAGAGAACCGCATCGATGCTGCGCTTGGCCTGACCGAAACGCGCCTGGAGGGCCAACCCCACCGCGAACGAGGCCGTGGTGATCACACCGATGGCCGCGTCGGCTCCGATGATGCGCTTGCGCGAGACGCGACCGATCATCAACCCGGAAACCACACCCCAAACGCCGGCCCCGATGAAGTAGTTGATGTTCAGCACGGCGGCCAATGCCGCACCGCCGAACACGGCGTGGCTGAGACCGTGGCCGATGTAACTCATGCTGCGCAGCACCACGAACACGCCGATCAGACCGCACAGGGCTCCGGCCAAGGTGGCGATGAGCAAACCGTTGCGGAAGAATTCGAACGAAAACGGCTCGAGCAGGTCGACCGCGAACACGTTCAGGCTCCGCGACGACTGAGACGCAGGCGCAACTCGTCGCTTCCCTGCTCGAGAACGACGGGCATGCCCCCGTGTTGCAGCACCTCCATGGGCGCTCCGTAGGTGCGTTCGAGGAAGTAGGGCTTCAACACCTCGCTCGGAACCCCGTCGGCCACCACGGTTCGGTTGAAGCAGATCAATCGGGGAAGGTGGGCCGCCAGCCCGTTGAGATCATGGGTGGTGAGAACGATCGCGATGCCCGATTCGCCGTCTCCGCGATCGGGGCGCGACTCGTTGAGATCCGCCAGCACGTGCAGAACCTCGTGACGGGTGCGCACGTCGACGCCCGCGGTGGGCTCGTCGAGAACCAGTAGATCGGGCTTCTGCATCAGGGCCCGGGCCAGGAACACGCGCTGCTGCTGGCCGCCCGACAACTCGCGGATGTGCCGCGACGAGAGACCCGCCAAGCCGAGGTGTTCGAGCACCCGCTCGATCTCGGACTTTTCGGTGGGCTGCAATCGCGGCCACCACGAACGTTGCGGTCGGCTCATGGCCACCACCTCGGACACGGTGACCGGGAAATTCCAGTCCACGGTTTCGAGTTGGGGCACATACGCCACCCGCAACGACGGCGATCGCATCACCGAACCGTGCGCCGGCTTCACCGAACCGAGCATGGCGCGCAACAACGTGGTCTTTCCCGACCCCGAGGGTCCGACGATTCCCACGAACTCGCCGGGCGCCACCGCGAGATCGACGCTCTCGATCACCGGACCGTTGCCGTACGAGCACGACACGTGGTCGAACCGCACCAGCGGCGCGGTGGCGACCGCGGTGTTCACTGCGGGTAATCAGCGGTGTCGGGGCCGACGTCGGAGACATCGACGGTCGTCAACGCGCTGGCGTCACCGCCGAGGGCCTCGACCATCGTCACGTAGTTGAAGCGCATGAGACCCAACCACGAGTGCTCGGGGTCGCCGGGTACACCGAGCAGGTCGTCGTCACGCAACACGTCGACGTAACGCACTCCGGTCTCGTTCCCGATCTGCTCGAGCACGTTGGACGGGAACACCTCGCTTCCGAAGATGGCCGCCACACCCGACTCGCCCACCTGCGTGATGAGATCCGCGATCTCGCGCGGTGTGGGCTCCTCGAACGACGACGGCTGGATGGCACCGATGACCGTCCATCCGTAATGGTCGGCGAAGTACGCGTAGGCGTCGTGGTAGGTCAGGAGCTGACGTTGCGATTCGTCGAGGGTCGCCGAAGCGGTGGCCATGGCCGCGTCGAGAGCATCCACCTTGGCCACGAAAGCCTCGTAATTGCTGGCGTACGTCGCCGCGTTGTCGGGGTCGGCCGCCGACAATGAGTCGCGCAACAGAGCGGCGAAGTCACCGGCCATCGGGGGATTCGTCCACACGTGAGGGTTCGGCTTTCCGCCCTCCTCGGGGAACGAGAAGTCGAAGATCCACTGGTCCGGCGGCAGGATCGCCGTTCCGAGTTCGCACACCACCGCTCCCTCGGCGAGGTTCGCGTCGGCCATCTCGCGGGTGGGATCCTCGAGACCCAGTCCGTTGATGAACACGATGTGCGCCTGCTCGAGGGTGGCCGCCACGCTGGGGGGCGGCTCGTAGGTGTGGCTGTTGGTTCCCTCGGGAACCAGCCCGATGATGCGGGTGTCGGTGCCCGCGGCGATGTTGGCCGCGATGCTCGTGATGGGCGCCACGGTGGTGGCGATCATCAGCGGACCGTCCTCCACCGCCGAACGCAGAGGGCAGGCGTTCGCCGTGTCGACGACCGACGAGACAGCCGGGTCGGCGTCCTCCCCGCCGCACGCGGCGACCACCACACACGAGGTGGCCACGACAACTGACGCTAAACGCGAACGCGACCGTGAAAGACCAGAACGACGAGCATGGTGAGCCATTGATTCAGAGTATCGCATCGACTTCACCGGGCCTGGCCACTTCTCATTCCTGAACCAACATGACCCGGTCCATGAAGGCCATCACCAAGTCCTGCCACGCCTGGGGGTCCACCGGCCGGCCGGTGACCTCGTCGACGACCAGTCCAAAGGAATAGGCCAGCATGAAGGCCGATCCGGTGTCGGGGTGCACGTCGGGGCGCACCCAACCCCGGGCCTGACCCTGTTCGATGACCTCGGCCAACAGTTCGCGCAGTCGCTGCTGCTCGGCACCGAGACGGGCCCGGTACTCCTCACGACCACGCGTGGCCCCCACCATGCTGGCGCGCAACAAACGTAGATCGGGCCGATCGGGCAGGAAGACCGATCCCACCACCGCCATGATGAAGCGACGGAAGTCGACCTTGGACGTGGCCCGCTCGAACGCGACCCGAGCGTTGTCGATGTCGGTCTTCACCGATTCGGCGTAGATCTCCACCTGCACCGACTCCACGAAGTCCGGAAAATCGGCGAAGTGGTGGTACAGCGAACCCTTGGAGATGCCGGACAATTCCAACAACATCTCCACCGTGTACCCGTAGAGACCGTGTTCGGCGGCCAGGGTTCGTCCGGCCTCGAGCAGGGCGATCTTCGTCGGGTGCGTCGGCCGGTCGGGCTTGGCGCGTGGCCGCGGCGGATTGTTCACGTCGTCGTCTCGCGTCTCTGGGTCTGCGCCCACGTCAAGCCCGCCAGGGCATCGATGTCGTGCGGTAAACCGAGTACCCGTTCGGCCACGATGTTGCGCTGCACCTCGCCCGTTCCGCCACCGATGGTGAGAGAGCGGGCGAACATGTAGCCGTCGAACCAGCCCGGGTGGTCGAGCGAACGCAAGCCCACGCCACCACCACCACCGAGTCCGTTGTGCTCGCCACGCGCCGAGTTGTCGTGGCTCTGTCGCAACAGGGCGTGAGCACCGAGGACGTTACGCGCGACCTCCATGACGTTCTGGCCGTGCTCGTCGGCCAGGATCTTGCGGATGCTGGCCTCGGGGCCGGGCTGCTCGCCGCGTAGTCGGGCGGACAGTGTTCGCATGCGGATAAGGTCGAGCAGAACGTGCTCGATGTAGACGCCCGCCAATCGCTGACGCATCACCGGGTCGATTACCGGCCCGCGCTCACGAACCGCATCGAGCATCTCGAGCGCGGTCGGACCACTGCCCCACAGAACACCGCCGGTGGACAACGACACCCGTTCGTTACCCAGGGTGACCTTGGCGAGACGCCAACCTTCGTCCACGTCGCCGACGAGATTCTCCGCCGGGATGCGCACGTCGGTGAAGAAGACCTCGTTGAACGTCGACGCCCCGGTCATCTCCTTGATGGGGCGGATCTCGATGCCCGGAGTGTCCATGGGGCAGACGAAATACGACACCCCTTTGTGCTTGGGTGCTTCGGGGTTGGTGCGGGCGATGAGGATGCCGTACTTCGCGTGTTGCGCTCCACTGGTCCAGATCTTCTGCCCGTTGACGATCCATTCGTCACCGTCACGAACCGCGCGGGTTCCCAGATTCGCCAGGTCGCTTCCGCTGCCGGGCTCGCTGAACAGCTGACACCAGAAGTCCTCGCC
>JBJTBM010000131.1:0-43977 GCA_046091365.1 Acidimicrobiia bacterium
GTGGAGGGGGAGGCAACTCGTCCAATCGCAGAGAACTTGGTTCCGGAGAATCTGCACTCGGTCCGCAGGTAGCCGGAGCTGTCGGAGAAGTTGTCGGGGCAACAGCTAAGGCTGGTGTGGGGGTTGCCAGTTGCATGCTCAGGTTGTGGCTTATGGCAATTGGACTGCTCTTGGCAGGGGCGTTGACCGTAGCGTCGCCTCCTTTGGGTTCCATTTTGCTGGTTGTTGTTCTTGTTCTAGCCGTTAAGTCTCAGATTGCGCGTTCGGATCGCAAGGGCAGGGGAATCTGGTACTAGTGACATCTGGAGTACGATGTCGCCTGTCTCTTGCACTCGGGCGCGTCGAATGGTGGTGAACTCGTCCTTGGACCTCCTGAGACGGCGACTCGCGGGTCGGTAGCCTTTAGGTGGATTGCCCTCGTAGCTCAGTTGGACAGAGCAACGGCCTTCTAATCCGTAGCGCGCACGTTCGAATCGTGCCGAGGGCGCCAAGTGCTGACAGGCGAAGTCGCGATTGTCGTACCATCGTCGTATGCCCATCGCATTGCCACTGGCCGTCACCTTCGATTGTCGTCACCCCGTCGCACTAGCGGATTTCTGGTTGCGACTGGTTGGTGGAAGTCTGGAAGCGGAACAGCACGAAGAGGACTACGTCGTGATCGAGAACGTCCCCGTGCTCGGCTATCTCGGATTTCAGCAAGTGCCGGAGGACAAGGTCGTGAAGAATCGTGTGCACCTGGATCTGGACGTGGCCGACATCGAGGCCGCCGTGGTGGCCTCCACGGCGCTGGGTGCCGTCAGAGTCGGCATTCCGGTCGAGGAACCATGGAACTGGTTCCAAGTAATGCGAGACCCCGAGGGCAACGAGTTCTGCTTCATCCGTCGCAAAGAGGTCCTCGACCCATGATTCGCGTCGTTTCGAGGGTGCGATCAGTGTAAATTTCGGACAGTCCCGAGGGCGACTCGCTTGTCCAATCTCGTCGTGGTGGTCGTACAATCTCGGTTTGCCCGAATACCGAGGTGTCGGGCGTCAACGGTGACGAAGCGAGGTTCGTGTGAAGTTCAAGAAGGGTGACACCGTCATCTATCCCCAGCACGGCGCGTGCAAGGTCGTTGCGGTCCGCAAGGAGGATCCTCTCAACACCGGCAAGGCCCAGGACTACCTCATCTTGGAAGCGGTCATCG
Organism: Acidimicrobiia bacterium; assembly: GCA_046091365.1. Lineage (GTDB taxonomy): Bacteria > Actinomycetota > Acidimicrobiia > Acidimicrobiales > Ilumatobacteraceae > Casp-actino8. The sequence continues at coordinate 1,185 of JBJTBM010000131.1, forward strand.
GCGAGATGCGACTGATGGTTCCAATGGCCCGCGTCGACGACGTCGGAGTGCGGCCTCCGGTGTCGCCCGACGAACTCGAGGACCTCGTGGCGGTGTTGGCCAAGGCCGACCCCCGCGTGCCGTCCAACTGGAGTCGCCGTTTCAAGAACCACCAGGAGAAGTTGAAGAGCGGTGACGTGTATCAGGTAGCCGAGGTCGTGCGTAATCTCGCCTCGCGTAATCGCGATGCGTCGTTGTCGGCCGCCGAGCGCACGATGTACGACCGTGCCCGGGTGAACCTCATCTCCGAGATCGCTCCGGCGTTGAAGGTGACCCCCGAGGAGGCCGAGGCCTATCTCGACGACGCCTTGGCCAAAGGAGTGCTCAAGCCCGTGAAGGCCGCCAAGCCGGTGGCCAAGACCCCGATGTGGGAAGAGGGCGACACGGCTGCTCCGGCGAAGAAGGAGACCGCCAAGGAGCCGGTGAAGAAGGCTGCTCCGGTGAAGAAGGCTGCTCCGGTGAAGCAGGCTGCTCCGGCGAAGAAGGCTGCTCCGGCGAAGAAGAAGTGAGGTTCGAACCCGCATGATGAAGCGCGTCGTGGTCACCCGAGACGAGTTGGCGACCAAGATCGCCGACGGTGAAATCGAGTCGGTCGTCATGGGGTTCGTCGACCGCTACGGACGGTTGGTCGGTAAACGAACGGCGGGACAGTTCTTCCTCGATCACGTGGCCGACCACGGAACCGACAACTGCGATTACCTGCTCACGTGCAGCATCGAGAACGATCCGAGCAAGGGATTCCGCTTTTCGAGTTTCGACACCGGTTACGGCGACATGGTCGCGCGCGCCGACTGGGACACGGTGCGCATCCTGCCGTGGGTTCCCAAGACCGCCCTCGTCATGTGCGACCTCTACCGGGTGGACTCGGACGACTTGGTGGAGGTGGCCCCGCGAACCATCCTGCGCCGTCAGGTCGAGGTCGCCACCGCGCTCGGGTACTCGCCAATGCTCGGCAGCGAGATCGAGTTCTACCTGTTCCACGACAGCTACGACGAAGCGTACGGACGCGCGTACAACCACCTGCGAACGCACTCGAACTTCGCCCAGGACTACAACGTCATGCAGACGACGCGCGACGAATACATCGTCGGACGCATCCGCCGTGCCCTGCAAGAGGCCGGTGTTCCGGTCGAATTCTCCAAGGGTGAGGCGGGTCGCGGCCAACACGAGATCAACCTGGCGTACGCGCCGGCGCTCGAGATGGCCGATCGCAACCACATCTACAAGAACGCGGCCAAGGAAATCGCCGCCCACCACGAGCGGTCGATCACCTTCATGGCCAAACCCTCGATGCACGACGTCGGCTCGTCGTGCCACGTGCACGCGAGTCTGTGGTCGCTCGACGGGACCACGGCTTTGTTCAGCGATCCGGCGGCCGAGAACGGCGCCAGTGACCTGTTCCGACATTTCGTGGCCGGTCAGATCGCCACGGCGCGCGAGTTCTCGCTCCTGTGGGGGCCGACCATCAACAGTTACCGTCGCTTCCAACCCGGATCATGGGCGCCGACTGGCATCGGATGGGGTCTCGACAACCGCACGGTCGGCTTCCGTCAGGTGGGTCACGGATCGTCGATCCGCGTCGAAAACCGAATTCCGGGTGCCGATGCCGTCAGCTACCTCGCTTTCGCCGGCACGATCGCGGGCGGTCTGCACGGCATCCGTCACCAACTCGAGCTCGGACCCGCCTTCAGCGGAAACGGCTACGACGACGACAGCGTCGAGCGCATCCCGTGGAACTTGCCCGATGCCATCGCGCTGTGGCGCGATTCGGCGATCGCCAAGGAGTGTTTCGGTGAGGAGGTGCACCACTGGATCCTGCGGTCGGCGGAGTCCGAGTGGGAGGACTTCAACAACACGGTCACCAACTGGGAGTTGTTCCGCTACTTCGAGCGCATCTGAACCGTGGCGGTCACCGGCAGGTGATCGGAGCGTCGCGTCCATGCTTCGTCGGGGTCGGGAACTTCCACCCGTACGACCGTCCAATGGCGGGGCAGGAGCACATGGTCGAGTCGCTGGTGTGGCGTCGGCGTCGGATTGGTGAGACCGTTGGGGGATCGATCGGTTGTCGCCGTCCAGGCGTCGTGCAACAGTTCGCCCGCGAGTGCGTCGACGACGGCTGGTTCGCGATGGTCGTTCAGGTCGCCCACCACCACGGTTGGTGATTCGTGTCGGTGAAGGTGTCGGTGGTTCGCGTCGTCACAATGGTGCGCCAGACCTTCACGGACCAATCGATGCAGTTGGAGTGCTTGACGAACGCGTTCTTCACCGTCGTCGCCGGAAGCAAAGTGGGTGTCCACGATGTCGAAGCACGCGTCAGGATGTTCGATTGTTGCCCACGTTGCGACCCGGCGTCGGTGGTCCGAAAGTGGTCGGGGTCCGCCCAACTCGGCGTCACCGTCATGGTTCATGGGCCAACGGGAGAGGATCGCCAAACCCTCGGCGGAGCGGGGGAGGAGTCGCGAATAGCCGTTGTGCTTGAAGGTCCACACGCAGTGATAATCGAGAGCCCTGGAAAGGTGGCGGGCCTGGTGTCGACGCACCTCTTGGAGCCCGATCACGTCGACGTCGAGAGCGTCGATCGTCGAGGCGAGGTCGCCGAGATCGGGGCGTTTGGCCCCGTGAATGTTCCACGTCGCGACTCGCAGCTCGGAACGACGCTCGTTCATGCTCTTAGTCTTGCCGGTCGCCCGCGAAGTAGCGTGCACGTCGAGCGCGAGGAGAATCATGGGACGCCTGACCGGCAAAGTTGCGTTGATCACGGGTGGGTCGTCGGGGCTCGGTCGCGTGGGCGCGGAACTCTTCGCCCGCGAAGGGGCCATGGTCGTAGTGGCCGACGTAGTCGACGGTGACGAGGTGGTCGAAGTGATCGACGCGGCCGGTGGCGAAGCCACCTTCGTGCGGTGCGACGTGAGTGACGAGTCTTCGGTGGAAGCCGCGGTGGCCCACGCCGTGGAGACCTTCGGTGGTGTGCACGTCCTGTACAACAACGCCGGCGTGATGCTCAGCGAGGACGACGGCCCCACCAACACCTCGCTGGACACCTACCAGCGCACGATGGACATCAACGTGAAAGGGGTGTTGCTCGGCTGCCGTTACGCCATCCCGGCGATGCTCGAATCGGGCGGAGGGTCCATCGTGAATGTGGCCAGTTTCGTGGCCCACATGGGCGCCGCCACGCCGCAAGTCGCCTACACGGCATCCAAAGGAGCGGTCCTGGCGATGACCCGTGAGATCGCGGTGATGTACGCCCGACAGGGCATTCGCGCGAACTCCTTGTGCCCGGGTCCGATCATGACGCCGATGTTGGCCAAGTTTCTGAGCGACGACGCCAAACGCAACCGGCGACTCGTGCACATTCCGATGGGGCGATTCGGCGACCCGAGCGAGATCGCCAACGGGGCGTTGTTCCTCGCTTCCGACGAAAGCAGCTGGATGACGGGTCAGTCGCTCATCATCGACGGCGGTATCACCGCGGCCTACGTGACCCCTGAATGAGAGGTGTCAGGCCAGAACGACCGGGCCGTTCGCCGTCAGGATCTCGGCGTTGATCGCCGGCCGGTCGGCGTAGTTGAGCGAGATCATCGACTCCTCGTCGCCCAGCACCGAGTCGTCGCTCACCGCGGAGAGCATCATGTCGATCGAACGCGGCTGAGGGTGGTGGAGACCGAGCCGGGTGAGGGTGCCGCCCACTTGCAGGCCGTGCGTGGGGTGCTCGGTGCGACCCCAGTCGATGAAGAAGGGCACCACGCCGTTCTCCGGCAACGCACCCAAGGTGAGATCCCATTCGATGACCACTCCGTCGATCCGTCGACGACTCATGGGCAACACGTCGCCGGGGTCGAACCCGGACTCGCGGGCGGCCACGATCACCTCGGGGAGGGGTCGGCGCGGGGCGGCGCACCACGCCACAAGCGTGGCCGCCTCCAACATGTCGACACCGAAGGGGCGCGGGAAGTCGGGAGCCGGTTGGGCCGGGTCGGGGCCGACGATCTCGAGGTAGGTCCGGTCGCCGAGTCCGAGCAAGGCGTTGAAGGTGCCCAAGCCCACGTGGGCGCCACCCGGCTGAGGGGCGACCCCGAATCGGGTCTCGATGTCGGCCACCGTGGCGGCCAGGTCGGGGGTGGCGTAGACCAGATGGTCGATGTGTAGGTGTTTGCTCATGAGTGGTTGTCCATGTTGGCACCTCTCAGCCTGCCAAACTCGTGATCGTGCCCGAAACCTCTCGCCCCGCCCCCGAAGACGCCACCGGCCCGATCCCGGTCATCGGAACCGGTCCCCGAGTGGCCTTCCTCGGCCTCGGTGTCATGGGTGCGCCGATGGCGGGTCACCTGTCGAAGGCCGACTATCGCATCACCGTGTACAACCGCAATGCCTCCAAGGCACTGGCGTGGGTCGCGCTGAACCGAGGTCTCGCCAAGCCGACTCCGGTCGAGGCGGTCGAAGACGCCGAGGTGGTGCTCATGTGCTTGGGCAACGACGATGACGTGCGCTCGGTGGTGCTCGGCCCGTCGGGGGCACTGGCCGGGATGAAGCCCGGTTCGATCCTCGTGGACCACACCACCGCGTCGGCCGACGTGGCCCGGGAGATCGCCGCGGCGTGCGCGCAACGTGGGGTCGGGTTCGTCGATGCGCCGGTGTCGGGGGGTCAAGCGGGTGCCCAGAACGGTGTGCTCACCGTGATGTGCGGATGTGACGACCCGGCGGTGTTCGACAAGGTCAAGGTGATCATCCAGCCGTACTCGCGTGCCTGCGAACTTCTCGGAGGTGTGGGGTCCGGGCAGTTGGCCAAGATGGTCAACCAGATCTGCATCGCGGGAATCGTGCAGGGTCTCGCCGAGGGCGTCAATTTCGCCCAACGGGCCGGGCTCGACCTGGAGAAGTTGGTGTCGGTGATCGGCAAGGGCGCCGCGGCGAGTTGGCAGATGGACAACCGCGCCGGCACCATGGCCAAGGGCGAGTTCGAGTTCGGATTCGCTGTCGAGTGGATGCGCAAGGATCTGGGTATCTGCCTCGACGAAGCCGACCGTAACGGGGCGCGCCTGCCCTTGACGGCGCTCGTCGACCAGTTCTACGCCCAGGTGATCGCCCGGGGCGGCCGCCGTTGGGACACCAGCAGCCTGATTCACCTTTTGCAGAACGACTGAGCGTGTCCACCCCCGACCACCAGGGGTCGAACCTCTAAGGTGATGTCCGGCAGGGGGTGGACGGTGGCAACGAGGAACGAGAGTGGAACGCCGGTGGGGTCACCGCGCCGACGGCTGGTGGAGATGGCCGAGCGCACGATCGCCCACAACAAGGCCGGCACCACGCATCTCACGGAGTCCACGTCGGTGATTCCCGTTTCGAACTACTTCGACCCCGAGCGTTGGCGCCGGGAGGTCGACCTGGTCTTCAAGCGGGTGCCGTTGCTTCTGGCGACCTCGGCGGAGTTCAAGCAGGCGAACACCTACAAGGCGATCGAGGTGGCCGGCATGCCGGTGCTCATGGTTCGGGGCGCCGACGGAATCGTGCGGGCTTTCGTCAACATGTGCAGCCATCGCGGCTCGATGCTCGTCGACGAGGGAATCGGTGAGGCCCGTCGCTTCGCCTGTCCGTATCACAACTGGGTGTACGACCAACAGGGTGACCTCGTGGGCATGTTCAAACAGGACGACTTCGGCACGGTCGACATGTCATGCCTGTCGCTGACCGCCCTGCCAGTGACCGAGCGCGCCGGACTGATCTGGGTGACGCTCAATCCGCACTCGACGCTCGATGTCGACGCGTTCTTCGCCGGGTATGACGAGTTGCTCGAGTTCTGCGGGTTCGCCGACATGAACCATTTCGGTTCGCGTCGACTGGTCGGCCCGAACTGGAAGGTGTCATTCGACGGCTACGTCGACTTCTACCACCTGCCCATTCTGCACAAGAACACCTTCGGTCCCGAGATGCCGTGCGACGCGCTCTTCCACCGTGTCGGACCGCATCAACGCGTCACCGGCCCACGCGGGCACTGGTCCAAGCTCGCGAGCCGCCCTCAGGAGGAGTGGCCCGACGTCGTACTCACGGGCGGAGTGTGGAGCGTCTTCCCGCACGGATCGATCGCGGGTTTCGACGTCAACGAACACAAGGTGTACCAGGTGGCGCGCATCTTCCCGGGCGCGACCGCCGAGGAGTCGGTGACCTATCTCGACTTCATATCGACCGCACCCAAGACGCCCGAATACGAGCAACTGGTGGGCCAGCAGATCGCGTTCCTCGAGATGGTGGTTCGTGACGAGGACTACGCCACCGGCCTCAAGATCCAACGCACGGTCAAGACCGGCGCGAAGACGGAATTCGTCTTCGGACGCAACGAGGGTGGCGCACAGTGGGTACATGGTTGGATAGACGCCATTCTCGACACACCCGACTCCGAACTCTCGGACCTGTTCCGTCGTGGTGTCGACGTCGCTCGCATCGTGAACCCCTGACGTCGTGTCCGACCGTTCGAACGACATCATGGAGGTGATGCGCACGTGCATCGCCATGCGCCACCTGCGCACCGACGAGGTTCCCGAGCAGATGATCGTCGATGTGGTGCGGGCCGCCACTTACGCGTCGAATCCCGGCAACAGTCAGAACTGGCGCTTCATCGTGGTTCGTGATCGCGAACGCAAGGAGCGTTTGGCCTCGCACGTGCAAAAGATGCTGGGTACCCGATTCGTCGGGGGTCCGACGGGGGACGAGTCTCGCGACAAGATGATGGCGGGCGCGCGACGATTGGTGGAGAGATTCGCCGACGTTCCGGTCTGGATCTTCGTGGTCGGCATCAACGCCTACCCGCCCCAGGCCCCGAACGAGTCCTTCGTGTGGTCGACCGTCTATCCGGCCTCGCAGAACCTGGTCCTTGCCGCGCGCGCGATGGGACTGGGCACCACCTTCACCACGTTCCATCACGTGGCTCCCGACGAGTTCCGGGCCGAACTCGGTGTTCCCGACGACGTCCACATCGGTACGGCGATAGCTCTGGGCTTTCCCGAGAAGAAGTTCGCCGCGGTGAGTCGCAGGCCGGTGTCCGAGGTCATCCGTTGGGAGCGATATTCGTGAGAGGAGCGTCATCATGACCGGAGTCGGGTTGTGCCTGCCCCAGTTGGGACCACACGTGACCGTCGACGTGGTCGCCGAATTCGCCCGACGGGCCGAGGCCCTCGGATATTCGGGTTTGTGGGTGCAGGACCACTTCATGTACGCCCTTGCTCCGACACGCGGCTACGGCGGCAAGGACATGTTGCCGCCGGACCAGTACAAGTCGGTGTGGGCGCCCACCGAGACCCTGGCTTTCGTGGCCGGTATCACGAGCAGCGTCGTGTTGGGCACGAGCATCCTCGTCGCCGGCAACCACTGGCCGGTGTCGCTCGCCCAACGTCTCGCCACCATCGACCAGATGTCGAAGGGTCGTCTGATCGTCGGACTCGGGGTGGGTTGGAGCGCCGAGGAACACGTCGCCTCGGGCACCGACATCACCGAGCGCGGTCGTCGCATCGACGACTTCATTCCTGCGTTGCTCGCTTGTTGGGGTGCTGACCCGGTGTCGCATGCGGGCGACTTCTTCGATGTGCCATCGTCGTGCGTGAACCCCAAGCCGTACGCGGGTCGACGCCCGAAACTCTTGAGTGGCATGTGGTCGGCACAGGGCCTCGAGCGCACCGCGAGATGGTTCGACGCCTGGAATCCCGCGGGTCTGCCGATCACGCGAGTTCAGAAGATGGTGGCCGCCATGGATGCCCAGCGCGATGCCGGGCGGGCTGGTCTCGAGGTGTATTACCGCTCGTTCGTTCAGGCCCCGTCGGGTCAATCGCCCGCCGATGGTGACAACTTGGCGGCCCTCGTCGCCGATGCCGTGGCCGCGCGAGAGGCTGGATTCGCCGACGTGTGCATCGAGCACAACTTCTGGTCCAGCATCCAGTCGCCCGATGACTGGGTGTCGATTCCCGAAAAGTTCCTGCCGGTGCTCGAAGCAGCGCGGGGCTGAGGTGAGGTCGCGCCGACTCATCGTCGTGCTCGCTGGGGTGTTCCTGTTCGGCTGTTCTTCGTCCTCGAATTCCGGAGTCGGTACAACCACCACCAACCGACCGACGACGACTGATTCCACCATCACGATGGCGTCGACCGTACCCACCATCATCATCACCACCACGGTCGCTCGTGCGTCGGAGTGTGCGATCTTCGTCGATGACGTGTGTCCGGCGGGAGGATTGGATCCGCGTCTGGCTTGCATCCCGAATTGCGACGGACTGGATCTGTCCGGGCTCGTGGCCCCGGGCCTGTCCGCTTGGGTGTCATTCGAGGGCGCCGATCTGACCGGAGCGGATTTCTCGGGAGCCTTCCTGGACGGATGGTCGATGCGCCGCGCAGATCTGTCGGATGCGAGGTTCGTGGGGGCGGATCTACTGAATGTCACCTTCGGTCGCCAGGCCATGGTGCGGGCGAATTTCTCTGCGGCATCCATGTACCAAACGTTGTTTTGCGACGTCGATCTGACCGAAGCGGTCTTCGACGAGGCGATGCTGGAGTCGGCAGGCTTCGCGGGCACCGTTCTCGATGGTGCGAGTTTCGCTGGCGCTCGAACCCTCACCGAGGAGGAGTACCTCGCCAACGGGGCGTCCGGGACGTTCGGAGTCCTCTTCTATGGAACGTCCGTGGATGGCGTGGCACCATCGGTCAATTTCGGGCCGACACCGGAGGCCGAATCAACCTCCGGAGAGAATCCGTGCCCGCTGGATTCCCCTGAGTGACGCTCAGGCGTTCAGCGCCGCGGGATCCGACAACAGATCGACGATCGACTTGCAGAACTGCGCGGCCGGTGCGCCGTCGAAGACCCGGTGATCCCAGGTGAGGCTGAGCGTCATGCGCTTGACGGTGGCGGGCTTGCCTTTGGCGCCGAGCACCACGTCGTCGCGCAGGCGCCCGACTCCGAGAATGGCGGTGTTGGGCGGGTTGATGACCGGCGTGAATCCGTCGACCCCGAACATGCCGAGTGTGCTCACCGAGAACGTTCCACCCTCGAGTTCACCGAGGGCCAACTTGCCTTCGCGAGCCGCCGTCGACAGGCGCTTGGTCTGGTCGGCCAGACCGGGCAGGTCGAGTGACAGCGTGTTCTTGATCACCGGCACGATGAGACCCTCGTCGAGGGCCACGGCCATGCTCACGTGCACGTCGGGTAACAGAGCGATGCCGTCGTCGGTGACTTGCGAATTGACGATGGGGTGCAGGCGCAACGCACGGGCCGCGGCAGCGATGACGTAATCGGTGAAGCCGGGCAAGGTCGCACGGCCTTCCGCTTTGCGTGCCTCACGATCGGCGACCACGGCGTCGAGGTCGGCATCCATGTGCAACGTCAGTTGCGCCATCTCCTGCAAGCTCGAGTGCATCCGCTTGGCGATGGTTCCGCGCATGCCCGACATCTTCTTGACCGAGGTCGGCGTCTGCGTCGCGGCGGCGAGCGGCGCTTTGGACACCGCCGACGAAACGCCCGCCGAGGTCGGTGACGTCGGAGTCGCCAATCGCGCGCGAACGTAGGCCGCCACACCGTCGCGTGTCACCCGACCGTCGGTCGGATCGTAGGGAACCTGGGCCAAGTCGACGCCGAGCAACTCGGCGAGTTGGCGGGCGGCCGCGGTGGCCAACACCTGTCCGCTCGACGAGACGATGGGGGTCACGGTGGGCAATGGAGCACGGCGGGCGCCGGGATTCTGGTGGGCGTTCTGCACGTCGGCGGTCACCACTCGACCGTTCGGTCCGGTTCCGATCACGGTGGCGACGTCGACGCCCAGTTCGCGGGCCACGCGCCTGGCGTTGGGCGACACGACCGGGCGACCGTCGCTCGTGGTTCGAGCCACGGTGGTCATCGTTGCCGGTGCCGCGACGGTGGCGGTTGCCGTCACCGGAACCGCGGTCACCGGTGCGGCCACGGCCGGGGGCTTCTCGCCCTCGGCCAGCAAGAAGCCGATCGTGGCACCGCAGGCGAAGGTGTCACCCACCGCGGCGGTGCGGTGCAGAACGCCCGCGACGGGGGATTCGACGTCGCTCTCCACCTTGTCGGTCTCGATGCGCAGCACGGGCATGCCCGGCGTGATGACGGTTCCGTCCTCGACGAGCCACTCGAGGATCGTTCCCTCCTCCATCGTGAGTCCGAGCTTGGGCATGATGAATTCAGTGGCCATGGTGGTCCCTGTCTATCGGTGAATCCTGATTCGACGTGGTGTCGAAGCGACGATCGCGGGCGGCGATGACCAACGTGGCGTCGACGTCGATCAGAAGCGGGCCGCTCGACTCGATGCGCACGGTCACCCGACCGCGCTCGCTCACCGGGATGTCGCGTTCGCCGTCGAAGGCCAGAATCGTCTTGCCCTCGAACATGACCTCCTCGCCGACGGCAAGGGGTCGTACCTCGGAGACACCCAGGGTGGTGAAAGAGCCCGGAGCGAGGGGCACCCGCACGCGTCTCGCGGCGTCGTCACCGAGTCGCACCAACACGCCGGTGGGCTCCCAGCGGTCGACGGGGTGCACGCGCCCGGCGATACTCGACAGACCGGTGCTGGCCGGAGTGGCGACGGCGGCGACCACGGCGCGAACCGTTCCGGGATCGCGAACCGCACGCGCCCCGACGAACATGGCGTCGATGAGAGCGAGATCGACGAGCGCGAGGTCGTCACGGGACACGAGTCGCTCGCCGCCGTCACGATCGTCGACCACATCCTCGATGCGCACCGCGACCCGCTTGGAGCGCCGGGTGACCGTCGCCGCATCGACCTGACCGGTTGCCACCAGGGCGGCCGCCACACCGGCCGACGTCCCGTCGATGGCAAACGGGAAGACGTTGTTGGTGCCGGTCGAGATGGCGATCAAAGGGGCGTCGGGCCAGCCGAGCGCAACGTCGCGCGCGGTGCCGTCACCGCCGAGGGCGATCACGGCTCCGGCTTGTTCCTTCCAGAAACGTCGGGCGGCACCGATGGTGTCGTAACGGGAACCGCTGACCGGTTCGTCGACGATCTCGATCGTGCAGTGGTCGTCTCCCAAACCTTCGGCGGCCCGTTCGGCGAGACGGTGACGATCGGGCATGAGCAGGATGCGAGTGGCTCCCGACTCGGCTGCGGCCACGATCGCGCGACGCACGATGCCCACCTTGGTGACGTCGGAGGTGTGGGTCGCCGGCGTGACCAATCGTCGGATGTCCTTGCCCGCATTCGGGTTGACGATGATGCCGACAGTGGCCATGGAAGCCGGCTCAGACCCGCGACATCACGTCTCGGATCCCCTGGACGATGGTCTTGGAGTCCGGAATGTAGTGCTGTTCGAGCGCGGGGCTGAACGGCACGGGCGAGAACGGTGCGCCGATGCGTGTCACCGGTGCGTCGAGGTAGTCGAAGGCCAGTTCCTGGATCTGGGAGGCGATCTCGCCGCCGAGCCCGCCGAAGCGCACCGCCTCGTGCACGACGACGGCGTGGTTGGTCTTCTTCACCGACGACACGATGAGGTCGGTGTCGAGCGGTTGCAGGGTACGCGGGTCGATGATCTCGCAATCGATGCCGTCCTTGGCCAGTTCCTCGGCGGCGAGCAATGCTTCATTCGCCATCCGGGCGTAGGCCACGATCGTGACGTCCTTGCCGGGTCGGATGACGTTGCCGCGGCCGAGCGGAATCGAGTAGCTCTCTTCGGGCACGTGGCCCGTCATTCCCAGCAGGCGCTTGTGCTTGATCATGACCGTGGGGTTGTTCTCCTGGATGCAGGCCGTCATCAATCCCTTCATGTCGTAGGGATTCGACGGCATCACCACTTTTAGACCCGGGATGTGGCAGAGCAGAGCCTCGAGGGACTGGCTGTGCTGGGCTGCCGCCGACAACCCGCCGCCACCGGCGGTGGTGATGGTGAGCGGCAACACCGCGTCGCCACCGAACATGTACTTCAACTTGGCCGCCTGATTGACGATCTGGTCGAGGGCCACGCAGATGAAGTCCATGAACATAAGGTCGACGATGGGGCGCAGGCCCGTCACCGCGGCCCCCACGCCGAGTCCGACGATCGCCTGCTCGCTGATCGGGGTGTCGACCACTCGCTCGGCACCGAACTTGGCCTGCAGGCCGCCGAAGGTGCCGAACACCCCGCCGAACGCGCCGATGTCCTCACCAGCGCAAAAGACGTTGGGATCGACCTCCATCTGCTGCTTGACGGCTTCGTTGAAAGCCATGACGTACGGGAGTTTGCGTTCGTCGGCCATCAGTTCGCTCCGCTCATGCTCGTGTAGACGCCCACCATGATCTGGTCGGGCGCGGGGTAGGGGCTGTCCTCAGCGAACTTGATCGCCGCGTCGATTCCGGCCCGCAACTCGGCCCAGATGGCGTCGAACTGGTCGCGCGAGGCCGACTTGTTGGCGATCATGCGATCCTCGAGTGTGAAGATCGGGTCGCGTTGTTTCCAGAGGGCGACCTCGTCATCGGAGCGGTATTTCAGGCCCAGGTTCTGCACCCCGTGATGGTTGTAGAAGCGGTAGGTCTTGGCCTCGATGAGCGACGGACCGCCTCCGGAGCGGGCGCGCCCGACGGCCTCGACGGCGGCCTCGTGCACCGCGATGACGTCCATGCCGTCGACGATGACTCCGGGCATGCCATAGCCGGCCGCGCGGTCGACGATGTCGGTGATCGCCATGGTCTTGTCGCGGGGGGTGAACTCGCCGTATTCGTTGTTCTCACAGGCGAAGACGATGGGCAGGTGCAGGGCGCACGCCATATTGGCGGCTTCGTGGAAAGCGCCGATGTTGGTCGACCCGTCACCGAAGAACGCCACCGCCACCTGACCGCGACCGCGGTACTTGTTGGCGAAGGCGGCTCCGACAGCGATCGGGGAACCCGCACCGACGATGCCGTTGGCCCCGAGCATGCCGAGCGAGGTGTCGGAGATGTGCATCGATCCACCCTTGCCCTTGCAGTAACCGGTGGCCTTTCCCATGAGTTCGGCCATCATGCGGTTGAAGTCTCCGCCCTTGGCGACGAGGTGGCCGTGGCCACGGTGCGTCGAGGTGATGTGGTCGTCGTCGTTGAGCGCACCGCACACTCCGGCGGCCACCGCCTCCTCACCCACGTAGAGGTGGAGGAACCCGGGCAGACGATTCGACTCGGCGAGCCGACCGGCGGCCTCCTCGAACAGTCGGATGCGTACCATGCGTCGGTGCAGATCGAGTTGCACGTCGGTCGTTAGATCCATGAGTGGTCCTTTGGCTTTCTGGGGGATGGAGGGCTCAGGCTTCGAGGCCGCGCGCCCACCGAAGTGAGCGTCGCAGCAATTCGTAATACGCCGGCTTCTCCCACGAGCACCTCTCGATGCGGGGATAGAAGTCGAGCACCGGCTTCATGTCGTAGTGGCCCCGGCAGTGACCGAGGGTGTTGTAAAGGATGGAGCCTCGGCCGAGGTGGCGCAGATACATCACGAGGTGCGTGGGGTCGGCCGTGGTCCAGTCGGACTCGGCGAAACCCGCGGCCTCACCCTGCCAGGTGGTGTGCAGGAGCGGAGTGAGTGCGGCCCGGTCGGCGTACTCGCTCAGGTACAACTCGTCGTCGGTGTCGAAGGACTCGATACCCGACACCAGCCAGTGCGTCGGATCGGAGACCGACACGGTGTACGGCTGGATCGGCGGGTGGGCGACGAATTGGCTGCCGAGGGTCTCGGCCCACAGAGGGAACACCCGCGGTGATTCCACGCCGTTCGGTCCCCCGAGCGTGAGTGCGGCGTTGGTGCCGTGGAGGGCGACCCAACGACCGCCGTTTTCGACCCACGAACGGATCGCCCGTTGAGCGGGCTCCGACGGACGCACGTCGCAGGTGTACGACACCAGGATCTCGGCCGACGTGATGCCGTCGACGTCCTCGTAGTCGGGCTGCACCCGCACCCGGAACTCGAGGTGCTCGGCCAGCAGGCCGAGCAGTTCGCGTCGGGCGAAGTCGATGTCGTGGTATTTGCCGCCGGCGACGAGGGTGACCTCGATGCGCCGCGAGGCCTGCTTGTCGCTCATGGCTCAGAAGTCGACGCGCTTCAGGAAACCGCCGTCGACCGTGAGGTTCACTCCGTTGATGTGGCGCGCGCGGTCGCTCGCGAGGAACGCGACCGCGTTGGCCACGTCGCTCGGCTCGCCCATGTGACCCGACGGGTGCGCCTTCTCGGTCGCCTCGAAGAACGGAGGCATCGCGTTCTTGATCATGTCCCAGTCGCCGCCCTGCACCATGATCGGCCCGGGCGACACCACGTTGCAGCGAACGCCCTGGGCGCCGAGCACCTGCGCCTGACCGAGGGTCCAGTTGGTCACCGCCGACTTGAGCGCGCTGTAGCTACCCGACCCGCTGGCGAAGTGCTCGGTCGTCGCGGTCGTGCCGATGCTGATGATCGAACCACCGCCGTTGGCCAGAGCCGCTTTGGCCGCCTCGACGCCGTACACCAGGGCCATGAGGTCGATGTTGAAGTTGTTGACCCACTGCTCGAGTTTGCGCGCCGGCTTCCCCGAGGTGTTGTGCACGTAGACGTCGATGCCACCGAGTTGCTCGGCCGACGAGGCGACCCAGGCCTGAAGGGCTTCGGGATTACCGGCGTCCACTGATGCGCCGACGACGGTGCCCTTGGCCGACAGCTCCTTCACCGCGGCAGCCACTTCGTCGGCGTTGCGCGCGCAGATGGCGACCGAAGCGCCCTCGGCGAGAAGGGTCTCGGCGATGGCTCGGCCGAGTCCCTTGGTCGAACCGGTGACGAGCGCCTTTTTTCCCGAGAGTCCGAGATCCATGTTTTCCCCCTGTGTGATCGACGGCCACCGGCCGCGTTGATTGCTGTGTGTGCTCGGACGTGGACCCCGTCAGCGACGAGTGTCCTTCCACGCCAGATCCTTGTCGACGCGCGGTTCGCCGGGCAGGCCGAGAACGCGTTCGCCGATGATGTTGCGCTGGGTCTCGTCGGAGCCCCCCGCGATGCGGTAGCCCGGGGCCCCGAGCACGTGCTCGCCCCAGGCGTACGTTCCCCATTCGCCGGAGTCGGCGATGAGCGCCGCCCCCAGGATCTTGGAGATCAGATCCGAGATGCGGGTCATGCCCTCGGTCCAGACCAACTTGCCGAGCGACCCCTCGGGTCCCGGAGGTGCACCGGCGCGCCTCATGTCGGCGGCCCGACGATTGACGAACCCCTCGACGCGGAAGTGGGTGTAGGCCCTGGCCAGTTCCTGGCGCAGGACCGGGTCGCTCGTGACCCCCATGGCGCGCGCGGTGGCCAGCACCTGACGCCACGATCCGCCGACGCGCGACCCGCCGCCGCCACCGTCGCCGGAATGGTCGCGTTCGAAACCGAGGGTGGTCAACGCGACCTTCCAGCCCTCCCCCTCGGGTCCGAGACGCATCGAATCGGGGATGCGTACATCGTTGAAGAACACCTCGTTGAAGCTCGAACCGCCACTCATCTGCTTGATCGGGCGGATCTCGATGCCGGGCAGGTCCATGGGAATGACGAACGCCGTCATCCCCTTGTGCTTCACCACGTCGGGGTTGCTGCGGGCGATGAGCTCGCCCCATTCGCTGAATTGCGCTCCCGAACTCCAGACCTTCTGACCGTTCAGCACCCACTCGTCACCGTCGCGCTCGGCGCGGCATCCGAGCGATGCGAGGTCGCTGCCCGCGCCGGGCTCCGAGAACAACTGGCAACAGAGGTCGCGGGTGGCCATGAACCGCCCGACGAAGTCGGCCTTTTGTTGCGCGGTTCCGAACAAATCGATGGTCGGCGCGATGAGTCCGACCGTGACACTGAGGGTCTCGTGTCCGGTGGGGGTGACGAACAGCGACTCGAGTTTGGAGAACGCCCGAGCGTACGCGCGGGGGTAGCCGAGGCCGCCGTATTCGACGGGTGCCGTGATCGCGTGGTACCCCCGCTCGGCCTTCTTCTGGATCCAGGCTTTGCCCCGGTCCAGTAGGGCCGATTCCTCCTCGAAGGTGAGCGAGTGGAACACCGACACCGAGAACTCGCCCTCACCCCACACGAGCTCTTTGTCGTCGCTGCCGCCGGTGCGATAGGTCGCATTGGCCTCGAGCCATTCGCGAGCGATGCGGGTGAACTCCTCGAGGGAGGGGATGTCGGGGGAGTCAGCGGTTCCGGCCACGACCCCACCGTAATTGACCCCGGGATCAGTCCTCGCACCGGGCCGGTCCGGGGGTGCGACGCCCGACACGCTCGTGACGAGGGCGTTCGGTCATACTCGGGGCTGTGGGGGACGCGGGGGATGTGGAGACGGTGACGCGGCGGATGGCGCCGAGGAAGACCACCGAGCGTCGGTTGGGACGGCCCCCCGACACGGACTCCGGCGCAACTCGCGACCGCATCGTGGGCATCGCCCGGGAAAGGTTCGCGGTGCTCGGCTTCGAGATGGCCACCAACCGTGAGATCGCCAACCGTTCCGGTGTCACGCCGGCCGCCTTGTACCACTACTTCGGCTCGAAGCTCGACCTCTATCTTGCGGTGCACGAGCACACCCAGGACCTCGTCTATTCGCGGTTCGAAAACTGCGTTCGCGGTCACGACACCTTCGTCGCTAAGTTCTCGGCGATTCTCGACGAGGCCCACGACATGAATCGCGTCGACCATTCGGTGGCGAGGTTTCTCGGTGCGGTGCGGGTCGACGTCATCCGGCATCCGGAGATGCGGGTGTCGGTCGAACCCCGCAGCCGACAGCGCGAGTCCTTCTTCGCCGGCATCGTCGACGTCGGTATCGCCACTGGTGAGATACACCCCGAGCGACGGGCCACGGTCCTGGCGTACATCCTGACCGTCCTCATCGGTCTCACTGACGCGGTCTCGGGCGACGTCGCGGCCCAAGGGCGGGCGATCGACGCCATCAAGTCGACCCTTCCGGCCTTGCTGGAGGCGCGTTGACGTATTCGCACCTCGAGCACGCGAACGATCTCGAGCCGTCGCTCGGGCATCATCACCTGCTCGAGAAATGTCCCGTGCATCGCGAGGAGACGTTCGACCCACCGTTCTACGTCGTGAGTCGTCACGAGGACGTTCTCGCCATGGTCACCGATCCCGGGTTGTGGCAGAACGGGTCCGGCCCCGGGGTGTTCCATCAGGTGGGTGGCGTCCTCGGATCGGCCGACGACCCGGATCACCGCCGTCAACGCAAGGTGCTGCAGGACGGCTTTCGGCCCGCGGCGGTCGACGCTCTGGCACCGCGGGTCGAACAGATCGGTCGCGAGTTGTGGGAACGGTCCTTCGCGCGTGACGGTGAGGGCGATTTCGTGCGTCTGTTCGCGTTCCCGTTCCCGGCCATCGTGATCGCCGAGATGCTCGGTGTGCGGCCCGAGGACCGCGACCGATTCGGCGAGTGGTCCGACGACATCGTGAACGGACTCGGAGGCGGCGATCTTCGTCTCGTCGAGAAGGCGAACGAGGGGATCCACGGCATCGTCGACGGTTTGGTCGCCGAACGACAGGCGATCATCGAGGCCGGCGACGAGCCGAGCGACGATCTGGTGACGGTACTCACCAAGGCGTACCTCGCCGGCGACCTCGCGTACGGCGAGGTACGGCGCCTGAGTCAGCAGGTTCTGGTGGCCGGGCACGAGACGACCGCGAGTCTGATCAGCCTCATGCTCTATCGACTGATCACCCGACCCGCGCTCGTCGAGGAGTTGCGGGCTCGTCCGGAGTCGATTCCGTGGGCGGTCGAGGAGTTCCTCCGCTACGACTCGCCCGTGCAGGGGCTCTTTCGTACCAACAGTCGCGAGTGCGAGGTGCGCGGGGTCGACATCGAACCCGACACGAAGATGCAGTTGCTCTTCGCGGCGGCCAACCGCGATCCTCGCGTGTGGGACGAACCCGACGCGATTCGCTTCGACCGCTTCGGACCCGGCTCGCGTCCGCATCTCGCGTTCGGTTGGGGCGTGCACCATTGCATCGGCAACGTGCTGGCTCGGCGCGAGGGTCAACTGGCGCTGCGTTGGATGATCGACACTTTCGAGACGATCGAGTTGACCGGGGTCGTGCGGGTGAACGAGCCGTTCATCCTGCGCGGCCTGACGACGTTGCCCATCCGCTGGACCGTGCGGTCCGACCGCGACGCCTAGTCTGTGTCCGTGCGCATCACCATCGTCACCGGGGCCGCTTCGGGCATCGGTCTGGCCACCGTCGAGACTCTCGCGGCCCACGGCGGGGCCATTGTGGCGGTCGACCGACCCGGGTGCGACCCGACCGCGCTCGAGGGTCGCGCGAACGTGCGGGTCGTCATCGGAGACGTCACCGACGACGACACCAACCGTCGGGCCGTCGAAACGGCCGTCGGGGAGTTCGGAGGCCTCGATGCCCTGGTCTGCAGCGCCGGTATGCCGTGCAGTGGCGACATCGTGACGATGCCGATCGAACAGTTCGACCAGGTGATCGAGGTGAACGTGCGTGCGGTTCTGTTGGGCATCCGTGCCGCGGTGCCGGCGTTGCGCGAGCGGGGTGGTGGGCGCGTCGTCGCGGTCTCGTCCACTTCCGGCATTGCCGCCGACCCCAACATGTGGCCCTACAACACGTCGAAAGCGGCGGTGATCAATCTGTGTCGTGGTGCGGCGCTCGACCTCGCTGCCGACGCCATCACCGTGAACGTGGTGTGTCCCGGCCCGACCGAGACCGGAATGACCGCGGGCATCAAGTCCGCGCCGACCGTCTACGAGGGACTGCGTCGAGCCGTGCCGATGCAACGGTGGGGGAGAGCCTCCGAGGTCTCGGCGGCCATCGCGTTCCTCGTCTCGGCGGAGGCGAGTTTCATCACCGGCGCGGTTCTGCCGGTCGACGGGGGTATCACCGCCAACACCGGACAATTCATGCCGCGCGAGAAATCCTGACCGCGCGTCGAACGACTCACACTGGAGGAAGACATGGCCGAACATCCCGAGAACTACGAGGACGTCACCGTCTACGGATTGGACGAGGACATGGAGGAGAAGTTGTTGCTCGCCCACAACGAGTGCACCTTCATCTGGTCGAACAAGGAAGGCTGGCCCGTCGGAGTGATCATGTCGTACGTCTGGCGTAAGGGGTCGTTCTGGCTGACGGCGTCGAGTCAGCGCGCCCGAATCGCCGCTGTACGCCGTGACCCTCGGGTGTGTGTGGTGGTGACCTCGACCGGCTCGTCGTTGCCGCGCAACAAGGCGATCACGTGGAAGGGAACCTGCACCCTCCACGACGACGACGCGACCAAAGCCTGGTTCTACCCCGAATTGGCCGAGGCGATCATGGGCTCCGACGTGGAGCGCCGAGACACCTTCGCCAAGTTCCTCGATTCTCCCCGTCGCGTGATCCTCGAGGTCACTCCGACCCAGCGCATCGGATACGACGGGGCCAAGATGGGTAAGGCGACCGCCGAATGGATGGCGGCCCAGGCCAAGAACGCCTGACCGCTGCTAAGGAGAATGACATGGCCATGAAACTCGGATTGTCCGCCGACGAGGTGTTGACCACGACCCGTGCGGTGCGCAAACGCCTGGACCTCACCAAGCCGGTGGAGCGCGAGGTGTTGATGGAGTGCGTGGAGATCGCGCATCAAGCGCCGACAGGTTCCAACATGCAGGGGTGGCGTTGGTTGTTCGTCGAAGACCAGGCGAAGAAGACCGCTCTGGCCGAGATGTACCGCGCCAACTACTACCCCTACGTCAACGACCCCAACCGACCCAAGCGCGACGCCCAAGGTGAGCGCATCGTCGACTCGTCTATGCATCTGGCCCAGGTTCTCGACCAGGTTCCGGTGCTGATGATTCCGCTCATCGCCGGACGACTCGATGCGGGCACACCGACGTTCGGGCAGGCGTCGGCGTGGGGTTCGCTGTTGCCGGCGGTCTGGAGTTTCATGTTGGCGCTCCGAGAGCGGGGTCTCGGCTCGGCGTGGACCACGCTGCACCTTCCGAACGAGAAGGAAGCGGCCGAACTGTTGGGGATTCCGTTCGACAAGTACACCCAGGCGGGCCTGTTCCCGATCGCGTACACGGTCGGGACCGACTTCAAGTTGGCGTCGCGGGTGCCGGCCGAACGGTTCGTCCGCTGGGACTCCTGGACCTAACCCCCCCACAATTCAATAATGCGACAATTTGTCGCAGTTAGGGGGTGGGGGCGGACCAGAAGATGGCGTTCCGGATGATCCGTCGGAACGTCGGGTCCGCATACGTCGTCGGCCCGTCACCGAACTGCAGATACGCGAGCGCCGAGTTCCCCACGCGCTTGACCCATGCCACCAAATCGCTACCCGCGGGGTGCGTCCAGCCCTCATTGCTGTTCCGCCGACCGCGAATCGCCTGATCGGCCGAATAGAACCGTGACGGCTCGTTCACCGGGAACGTGGTGCGCATGATCGGCACCACGTCCTCCTCGAACACCGGGAAGCAATACAGCTCGTCGGTGAGCACGAAGGAACCCCCGAGCCCCGCACAGATCGGGTGCTCGGGAGCCAGCACCTCGACGGTGTGCTCCACGTCGAAGACGTATCCCGAATCCGGGTAGTCCACGCCCCGGAGACTGCCCGCGCGGTAGTGAAAGCGTCCGCCGACCAATTCGGCGAAACCCTCCCATGCCGGCCAACTGGCCACGGCATGATGCATGAAAACCAGCCCGACACCGCGTTCGCACAGCTCGGCGAACACGCGACGCTGGTCCTCCGAGGGCATCGGTGTCTCGAGCGGGGCATCGACGTCGCGGGTGAACGCGAGTCCGGGCATGTCGTAGAACACGATCACGTCCGGAGGATCGACCTCGGGAACCGACGGTGCGTTCACTGCGGTCCAGGTCACGTCCTCGCATCCGGCCAACCAGTCGAAGACCGCGAAGAAGTCGTCGGCCACGAAGGGATGACCTCCGGTGACGACGTGCAAGCGCAAGGTCATCGGGTCAACCGCGACCGACGAAGGCCCACTCGCCCTTGACCGCGTCCTCGTTCGCCAGACGGACGTCGAGGATCGCCCGCCCGCGCAGGTGCAGTTCGAGGTGACCCACCGCGAAGACCCGCTCGAGCGCAGTCGACAGGCATTCGCCGGCTCGACCGTACGAGTCGCTCACGGCGTCGAGGTCGAGAGAGTCGTTGTCACCACCGTCGTAATCGGTCAGCGCCGCGTCAATGGCGGTCGTGCTGCCGATCGTGGCTGACACGTCGCGGGCGTACGCGACCATTGCGGCGGACTCCGACCGCATCCAAGCGATCTCATGGGCCGCGCGGGTCGCGCAATTGCGCAGGACGTTCTCGAGCATCTGGATGGCGACCTTCACCGCGGGGTCACTCACTGCGGGATCGATCGTCTCCAACAACTCGCGACGGCAGTCGAGCAGGATCTGTTCGGTGGTGGGCTTGGTCAACATGGTGGCTCCAGTTCGGGCGGTGAGATTCAGGTGTTGGGGGCGACGCAGCCGCCCATGAAGTTGGCGTGTCCGACGGTGAGGGCGTTCAACGTGTAGGTGGTCATGATCCCCGCGTTGAGCCCCTTGGCCATTGCGCCGGCTCCGGCCAGGATCTGGGCGTACACCGAGATGGCCGCCAGCGACGAGAAGTAGCCGAGCGTGACCAGGTTGATGGTGTCCTCGCCGAACCCGGTCCGCTCGCGGTACCGCGCGAGGAACGCGAGCGGATCGTTCATGATCAGGCTCGGGCCGGAGGAGGCCGAGTAGACGGCGTAGTAGCCGAGGTCTTCGCGCGGGTCGCCGATGTGGGTCAGTTCCCAGTCGATCACCTGATGGCTGCCGGCGGAGTCGACCATGATGTTGGCCGGCTGGAAGTCGCTGTGGACGATTCGAAGAGGCAACGGCGCCGGCTTGTTGGCGTCGAGCCACTCGGCGACGTACCGCAGGAAGGGATTCGACTCGACGTGGGCCCGGTCCGCCTGTCGAAAACGATCGATCAGGCCGCTGATGTAGGTGGCCCAGTCTTTCGGTCGCGCGATGGCGTCGCCCACGTCGGCTGGGTCGATCGAATGTACCCGGGCCATCGTGTCGACGAGGTCGAACGTGTGGTGTCCGTAGACCCCGGGTTCGCACTCGTTCAGGAACGACTGCAGCGAGCGTCCGTCGACGAAGTCGAGCACGATGCACTTGGTGCCGAGCTCCTCGCCGGTCGCGTCGAAATAGCGGGCCTTGGGCATCGGGATGCTCTCGGCGCCTCCGAGTGCGCTGAGAAGGGCCCACTCCGTCGCGCGGTCGGTCTCCATCATCGCCTTGCCCGGAGGCGGGTCGCCGCGCAGCACGAGTTGCTCCTCCGCACCGTCCTCCCAGCGCACGGTGGCCTTGGCCATCAGTCGGCTGTAGCCACCGGTCATCGGTTCGTACGCCGTGACCGTCGCCCCTCGCCCGGAGTGACGACCGAGAAAGGTCGCGAGCTTGTCCGGCATGACGTTCGGATCGATCATTGCTCTCCCTGCTTCGTCGTGTGTTGCGTCGTTGTCGCGTGGTCGGTCAGGACTTCGGTCGTGGGGCCGCGGACACCCGATGATTGACCACCTGGGGGCCGCCGACCCAACCGCACAGTTGCGGGTCACACTCGCGGATCTCGCCGTCGACGTGCTGGCCGTTCACGCGGAACAGACCCCACTTACCGTCCTTGGAGACGCGGATGTTCCCGTGGCCGTCCTGCTCGTACAAGGCGCCGGAGAAGGGGTGGACGATGCCCAACATCAGTCAGCCGCCTTTCGACCCTCGTCGATGAACTCACCGAGTCGCTGATGCAGCCAGCGAACCTTGGCCTCTTGGTAGTTGGCCAACGTGATGCCGGGCTTGCGCGTCGTCTCCAGACCGAGCTGGACCTTCGGCATGTTGAACACGTCCTGTTCGAACACCTTGGCGAGCATTCCGAGACCGGGTTCGTTGGTGAAGGGCTCGTCGTGGGCGAGGTGCCGAATGGTGGCGTTCGGTGGCTTGGGGCCCGAATAGGGCGACAGGAACAGCACCTCCATGATGGACGAGCGGTGATCGTCGCCGTTCGGTCGGAAGCGGTACACGATGCGGTTGAACGCGCCCCAGGGGTGGAAGTTGGGGAACACCGTGTAGTCGATGCTGTCCATCATCTCGGAGTCACTCATCGTGTCGACTCGATCGCCGACGGCCGGTCGCCAACGTTCGCGCGAGGCTTGGGACGCGATGGCTCGCGCCGACCCACCTTCGGGAACCTGGATGGGGCTCTCTTGGTCCTCACGGACGTCGAGCATCGATCGCATCATGGTGTCCTGGTCGACGTCGTACCAGAGCAACGGGCTGGGGCTGAGTCCCGCGGTGATCACGCGCGAGAAGTTGTCCCAGACGTCGACCTGAGAGTTGGTGTCGGCGAGGTAGTAAAGAATCTGCGGGTGCGTGGCGTTCACGTGGTATGCCTCGCTGAACGCTTCCTGGGCCACCTTCCAATTGGCGTGGATCACCCGCGTCACGTGCGTCTCGACGTAACGATCCTCGAGTTTCCAGATGTCGAACTGCTCGCGAATGCCCCCGAGGAAATCCTCGAGGGGTTCGGCGTCGGGGTCGGGGTTGATGAAGACGAAACCGGCCCAGGTGCCCACGCGACACTCCGGCAATTGGAAGTCGTCGGGTCGTTCGTCGACGTGGGGGAAGTCCCACTTGGCGGGAACGTCGGCCAACGCCCCGTCGAGGGCCCAGGCGAAGCCGTGGAACGGGCAACGGATCTCCGAGCAGTGACCGTCGTAATCCTTCAGACGTCGGCCACGGTGCAGGCACGCGTTCGGGTAGGCCTTGATCGACAGATCGGGCTGTCGGACCACGATGTATGACAGACCCACGATGTCGTAGACGATGTAGTCGCCGGCCTCGGGGATGTGATCCTCGCGGCAGGCGAACTGCCAGACCCGCTTCCAGAGGTACTCCTTTTCCAGTTCGTGCCAGTCGCGGGAGGTGTAGCGCTCGATCGGGATGTCGTCGTCGCCGAGGAAACGGGGGGACTCCAGACGCAACACATCGGGCACCGGATGAGTGTCGGCGTCCAGCAGACCTTGATAGCTGACCCCGGGTGAACGGGCGGGACGCGGGTCGAGAGCGGTCATGTCGCCATTATTGACCGTCGGGTTAGTTCCGTCCACTACGCAGGTGACAGCATGGGAGGCGGGGACGCGAACAGCGGCGGAGCGAACATAATGGTGTGACTGGTTCGCACCAAGGGAGACATGGGCATGTTGACATATCCGGACATCTTCGAGGCACACGCCGACGAATTCTCCGATGCCGTCGCCATCGCGTACGGGGATCGTGAGTTGACGTGGTCGCAGTACGAGAACGCCGCGGCCCGACTGGCGTCGGCGTTGGCTGCGAACGGGCTCGGCCCAGAGTCCAAGGTGGGCATGTTCATGTACAACTGCCCGGAGTACCTCGTCACCCAGTTCGCCGCCTTCAAACAGCGGATCACGCCGGTCAACGTCAACTACCGCTACCTCGACGACGAACTGCACTACCTACTCGAGAACGCCGACTGCGAGGCTGTGGTCTTCCATTCGAGCCTGGGCGATCGCATCGGTCGGGTGAAGGATCGGCTCCCCAAACTGCGCCTGCTCGTCGAGGTGGCCGACGGACCCTCGGTTGGCGTCCCGGGAGCGGTCTCCTGGGACTCGGTCCTGGCCGCCAACTCGCCGGCGCCGCGCATCGAGCGCGGCCTCGACGACCTGTACATGTTGTACACCGGCGGCACCACGGGAATGCCCAAGGGCGTGATGTACGCCATGGGCAACTTCACCGCCGGCTTCCTCGGTTTCTATACGGCGCCGATGGGTCGACCGCCGGTGCAAAGTGTCGCCGAGGTGACGGCGATGGCCAAGATCGTCCACGGCATGGGCCAACCGGTGGCGGTGCCGTGTTGTCCCCTGATGCACGGCACGGGCGTGTGGCTGGGGGCCTTGTTGCCCCATCTGGTCGCGGGCAAAGTCGTGTTGTTGGAAGGGCGCAGCTTCGACGCCGCCGAGTTGTTCCGCGCGGTGGAACGACATCGCATCGGTACTCTCGTCATCGTCGGTGACGCTTTCGCGCGGCCGATGGTCCAAGCGCTCCGTGCCCAGGCCGCCACGGGCAGTCCGTTCGACACCTCGTCGGTGACGACCATCGTGTCGACCGGTGCGATGTTCTCGGCCGAGGTGAAAGCCGACATGTTCGAGTTCATCCCGGGCGCGGCGGTGATGGACATCTTGGGCTCGAGCGAGGGTGGCATGGGTCAGACGATGGCGACCAAGGCCAACGTGAACACCACCGCGAAATTCGGTGCGATGCCCACGACCAAGGTCATCAACCTCGACACCGGCAAGGAAGTGGTGCCCGGCTCGGGTGAGCAGGGCATGGTCGGCGTGAGTGGTCCCGGTATTCCGATCGGGTACTACAAGGACCCCGAGAAGTCCGCCCGCACCTTCCGCGAGGTGGGCGGCGTTCGCTACAGCTTCCCCGGTGACATGGCGGTCGTCGAGGCCGACGGAACCATCACTCTGCTCGGGCGCGGCTCCAACTGCATCAACACCGCCGGAGAGAAGGTGTTCCCCGAGGAGGTCGAGGAGGCCGTCAAGACCCACGAGGCGGTCGCCGACTGCCTCGTGTTCGGGGTGCCCGACGAGAAGTACGGTCAGCGCGTCGTCGGAGTGGCCTCGGTCGCCCCGGGACGGTCGGCCCCGGCGGCCGATGCGGTGATCGCGCACACCAAGACCAAGCTGTCCAGTTACAAAGTGCCCAAACAATTGGTGTTCGTGACCACGGTGCCGCGGGCTCCGAACGGTAAGGCTGACTACGTGTCAGCCAAGAAGCTGTTCGAGGCCGCGGGCTGACAGGACGAGGGGGAGACATGACGGCGATCGATCCGGACATCGGGAGCGCACGCAGCACGGGACCGAGCGTGCAGGACCTGCTCGCCGCCGACACTCGCGAGGTGCCGGCGTCATTGCGCGACACGTCGTACGTGCCCCAAGGTGCGACCGACGTTCCGAAGCTGCGCTACACCTCGAACGAGTTCGCCGCGCTCGAGAACGAGTACCTCTGGACCCGCACGTGGCAGATGGCCTGCACCGCCGACGAACTCGCCCAGCCCGGTGATCATGTCGTGTACGACGTGGCGGATCAATCGGTGATCGTCACGCGCACCAAGGACGGTTCGATCAAGGCGTACCACAATTCGTGTCTGCACCGCGGAACGAAATTGCGCACCGAGTCCGGTCGCGTCGCCTCGTTCCGTTGCCCGTTCCACGGGTGGCGCTGGGACCTCGACGGCGACCTCGTCGAACTGCCCGCCGAGTGGGACTTCCCGCAGGTGTGGCAACAGGCCGACTCGTGTCTGCCGCAGGTTCAGGTGGCCGAGTGGTGCGGGTTCGTCTTCGTGAATCTCGATCCCGAGGCCCCCGCCTTCGAGAAGGTGGCCAGCAAACTCGTCGAACATTTCGGCCGCGACTTCGCCATGGAGAAGCGTTACAAGGCCTTCCACGCTGTGAAGGAGGTTCCGGCCAACTGGAAGGTGGTCATGGAGGCCTTCGCGGAGGGCTACCACGTGATCGCCACGCACCCCCAGATCCTCGAATTCGCCGGCGACGCCAACAGCGAGTACTCCATCTGGCCGGACTCGCCCTACGTCACCCGATTCGTCAACGGGTTCGGTATCCAGAGCCCGCATCTCGGATCGCTCAGCGAACAGCAGGTCGCCGATGCATATCTGAACTTTTCGGCCCGCGCGGCCCGAGGTTCGGTCGAGGTTCCCGAGGGCAAGACCGCGCGCGAGGTGGTGGCCGACGTGTTCCGGTCGGTGATGGGGCAACTGTTCGAGGTCGACTTGTCGAACGTGTCCGACTCCGAGATCCTCGACGCGCACCTGTATCACTTGTTCCCCTCCTTCGCCCCGTGGGCCGGTGTCGGTCAGTCCCTGACCTATCGCTGGCGTCCCGGTCCGACGGCGGACACCTGTTACATGGACGTGCTGCGAATGATGCCGGTGCCCGAGGGTAAGGAGCGACCTAAGCCGGCGCCGATGCAGGTTCTGCGTCTGGAACAGTCGTGGAAGGAAGCCGAAGGCATGGGTGGGTTGGCCGATGTGTTCGAACAGGACATGGAAAATCTGCCCAAGGTGCAATTGGGTTTGAAGATGACCGCCAAGCGCGCCAAGAAAGGTGTGTCCTTCGGCTTGTACCAAGAAGCCCGGATGCGTCTGATCCATCGACACATCGACCGCTTCATCACCGAGGGCCTGACCGCCGACGGTCGCGATCCGGCGGAACTGGCGCGGTTCGTCGTCCCCGAGGGCTGAGGCGTGCTGAACGAGAGTTGGGCCACTTTGTGGGAGGCGCTCGCCGCGAACCAACCCGACCACGTCGCGGTCGTGATCGGCGATACCCGCATCAGGTGGCGCGAGCTCGACGCGCGGGCCGCTCGCGTGGCGATGATCCTCGACGCCGGCGGAATCGGGCACGGTGCCAAGGTCGGACAGTTGATGTACAACTGTCCCGAGTACCTGGAGTCGGCGTACGCGAGTTTCAAGGTGCGGGCCAGCACGGTCAACGTCAACTACCGGTATCGCGCTCCGGAGATCGTGCACGTGCTCTCCGACTCCGGTGCCAGCGCACTCGTGTATCACGGAGCCTTTCGTGAGGTGGTCGACGAGGCCCGTCGTTCACTGCCCGACCTGAGGGTGCTGATCGAGGTGGCCGACGGGACGCCGGGAGATCGACTGGACGGTGCGCTCGACTACGCCTCAGCCATCGACGCGGCCTCACCGATGGAACCTGTCGTTCGCTCGGGTGACGACTCCTTGCTGCTGTACACGGGTGGCACCACCGGCCTGCCCAAAGGTGTCGTGTGGAGCCACACCGGACTGTTCGGCGCACTGGCGTTCACCGGCTACGCCTCGATGGGCCTGCCGGTGCCCGAGGCGCCCGACGAGGTCGCCCGGGTGGCCCGCGAGTTGAACGAGAAGGGTTCCGGACCCGTCAACATGACGGCACCACCGTTGATGCACGGCACGGCGATGTTCCTCGCCTTTTCCACCTTCGTGTTGGGCGGCACCGTGGTCCTGCTCGCCGGTCGTCGTTTCGACGCCTCCGAACTGTTGCGGCTCGTACAACGCGAGCGGGTGACCCAGTTGTCGATCGTGGGCGACGCCTTCGCGCGCCCGATCGTGGACGAACTCGAGCGAGCCGAAGCGGCCGGGACTCCCTACGACCTGTCGTGCCTCGGACGCATCGTGTCCACCGGAGCGACATTGTCGGCCGAGATGAAGCGCGCGCTCATGAAACGAGCGGCGAACGCGCTCATACTCGACATGATCGGGGCCTCGGAGGGCGGGCCCTTCGCGGTGGCGATGACCATGCCCGGCCAGGATCCGGTGAGCACGGCGCAGTTCATGGCCACACCGAACACGGTGCTGCTCGACGAGAACACGTGGGAGAAGATCCCGTTCGGCAGCGGACGGGCCGGAGTGCTGGCCGCGTCGGGATCGATGCCCGACGGGTACTTCGGTGACGCCGAAAAGACCGCCAAGACGTTCCGGA
Organism: Acidimicrobiia bacterium; assembly: GCA_046091365.1. Lineage (GTDB taxonomy): Bacteria > Actinomycetota > Acidimicrobiia > Acidimicrobiales > Ilumatobacteraceae > Casp-actino8. The sequence goes on from JBJTBM010000131.1 coordinate 29,720, forward strand.
CGGTCGACGGCGTGCGGTACACGGTGCCCGGTGACTACGCCGAGATCGACGCCGACGGGACCGTGCACCTACGCGGCCGTGGCTCGGTGTGCATCAACACCGGAGGCGAGAAGGTGTATCCCGAGGAGGTCGAAGTCGCCGGGCGTAGCCACGTCGGGATCATCGATTGCGTCGCCGTCGGATTGCCGAACGAGCGATACGGCGAGACGGTGTGTCTGGTCGCGTCGCGTGCACCGGGCTCCGATGTCTCCGAGGCCGAGGTGATCGAACACATCAAGGGCGAGATCGCGCCGTACAAGACGCCGCGTCGCGTGGTGTTCGTCGACAGCGTGTACCGCAGCCCGTCGGGCAAGGCGGACTATCGCTGGGCCCGACAGACTGCCGCCGCGGAGGCGTAACCACTGTCGCCGCGGAACAACGTCAGTCGAAGCGCGCCGAGGCCTTGAAATCGGGTCCGTACACCGGTGCGGTCTTGTCGATGCGCAACTTCCGACTGACTGCGGACTTCAATCCGTACCGCCCGAGCATCTCGCGCATGCTGTGGTAGTTGGGGTGATCGAAGTGCGCGGCCAAGGTCTCCTCGTCGGCCCACAACTCGTACACCTGGATGTGATCGGGCACGCACGGATCAGCGGCGAAGCAGTACACCAGACAACCGGGTTCGTCGTCGCGAGTGGCCTTCTGGTACTTGGCGGACTCGGCGACCGCGGCGTCACGCACGGCGGCGTCATTCAGGGTGATGGAGGCTTCGATGGCGATCAGGCTCATGGATCGACTGTAGGCGTTCGCTCGGGTCCGAATCGTTGTCGTAGTGTCGGGAGGGTTCGACGGGGGAGGGCTCATGTTCGCGGCATTGATCACCGGCAAGTCCAAGTTGGAGATGGTCGAGTTCGCCGACCCCACCCCGAGCACCACCGGTGTGGTGGTGGACGTCGCGTATTGCGGCATCTGCGGCACCGACATCCACGCGTATCAATCGGGTCGCCCGTACAACCCGGCGATCTGTGGTCACGAGTGGACCGGGTCGTTGTCGGCGGTGGGCTCCGACGTGAAGGGTCTGTCGGAAGGGGACCGCGTGGTGGTGGCCATAGCGCCGGCCTGCGGGCGTTGCGCTCCCTGTCGTGCAGGTCAGGCCGATCGTTGCATGGTGTCGTTCCTGTCGGCGTTGGGACGCGAACCGGGGGCGCCGCCCCACGGTGGTTTCGCGACGCGCATTCCGGTCGAAGCCTCACGCGTGGTGCGCGCTCATTCCGCCCTGTCTGACGAGCAGGCGGCCCAGGTCGAACCGACGACGGTGGCCTTCCACGCCGTGCGTCGCAGCGGCATCCGACTGGGCGACGTGGCGGTGGTGCAGGGTGCCGGTCCTATCGGACTCGGCACCCTGCAGTGGGCCCGCGCAGCCGGGGCCGGAGTCGTGGTCGTGGTCGAACCGAACGAGAGTCGTCGGGATCTGGCCCGCGAACTGGGCGCGCATCATTGCGTGACCCCGGGGGCCGACGCCGACTCGTTGGTCAAGGAACTCACGCTCGGTCTGGGTGCCGACATCGTGTACGAATGCGTCGGTCGTCCCTTCGCCGTTCAGTCGGCTGTCGATCTGGCTCGACGCGGTGGTTCGATGTGCCTCATCGGCCTCGCCGAGGAGGACGCGCCGATCACCCCGGGTTCGTGGCTGATCAAGGAGATCGCCGTGACCTCGGCGCTCGCGTACAACCACGAGGAGTTCGACATGGTGATGGGGATGATCGCCGACGGGCGATTCCGTACCGAGCCGATGCACTCCTCGACGGTCGGCCTCGACGGACTCGATGCCGCACTCTCCGACCTGTCGAGTGGGTCGTCGAGAGAGACGAAGGTGTTGGTCGATCCGCGACTCTGAGTCAGGCCTTTTCCTTGATGCCGGCCTCGCGCATGATGGCGGCGTCCTGTTGGTGGAATCGTCCACTGCCACCGAGGGTCGTCTGGCCGGCGTCGACTACCAACGTGTGGCCCGTGATGTATCGGGCCTCGTCGCTGGCCAGATACAGCGCGGCGTTCGCGATGTCGGCGGGGAATCCGGCGATTCCGAGCAACGACCCCGAGGTGATGTGTTTGGTGGCCAACTCGGTGTTGTTGTGGTCGCCGGTGATGACCGCCGACGTCATCGCGGTGACCGTGTTGCCCGGCGAGATGGCGTTGACGCGGATTCCGTGTTGGGCCAACTCGGAGGCCACCGACTTCGTGAGACCGATGACGGCGTGCTTGCAAGCGGTGTAGCAATGCGGTCCTAGCCCGCCGAGGATGCCCGCGGTGCTCGAGGTGGAGATGATGACACCGGATCCCTGCTCGATCATGACCCGTGAGGCGTGTTTCATACCGAAGAACACGCTGTTCAGGTCGACGGCCACGGTGCGGTTCCATTGCTCGGCGGTGGTTTCGCCGATGCGACCGACGGCGCCGACGATGCCCGCGTTGTTGAACATCACGTCGAGCCGGCCGAACTCGGCGACGGCGAGATCGATGGCCGCGGCGACCTGGCTTTCGTCGGTGACGTCACAATGGATGAATCGGGTGTCGGCGCCGAGCTCGCTCGCCAGCGCTCGACCGCGGTCGTCCTGCACGTCGGCCAGAACGACCTTGGCGCCTTCCTCCACGAATCGACGAGCGGCACCCTCGCCGATGCCGCTGGCGGCTCCGGTGACGACCGCTACCTTGCCGGTAAGACGTCCGTTGGCTGACATGTGTTCCCCCTCGTTGGGCCCCGCGCACCGTGTGCGATGCTTGACGTGTGCCCCAACCTAATCCGCGCACCCTCGGCGCCGAAGAGTTGATCCTGAGCCACTTCAGCTTGGCCCCGATGCATCCGGTCGAGGATCGGATCCGTCTGGCCGCACGGAACGGATTCGTGGGCATCGGTCTGTACGTCGGGCAGTACATCGAACTGGAGAAGCAGGGTCTGGCCGAGGGGTATCTGCAGGACCTGTTGGACGAACACTGCGTGTGTCTCGCCGAGATCGAGGTGATCGGCGGGTTGGGCGTCGAGGGAACCGGTGGCGAGAAGGCGGCGCTCTTCGAGCAGGCCGCCTGGCGGATGGCCGACCGCTTCGGAAGTCGGTACCTGCAGGTCATCGGCCCGGCGGGCGACCGTGTCGACTCCGCTCGGGCGTTCGGATCGTTGTGTGATCGAGCCGCCGATCACGGGCTGGTGTTGGGGTTGGAGTTCCTGCCGTTCAACGACGTCTATTCGGCGGCCGACGCGTTACGGATCGTTCAGGATGCCGGTCGCTCGAACGGTGGTGTGTGCATCGACGTCTGGCACCACGAGCGCGGAGCACGCGACGTCGACATGCTGCGGTCGATCCCCGGCGAGTTCATCACGGGTGTGCAGATGAACGATGGTCCGATCGTGCCCGAGATCGACGACTACTACACCGACTGCCTGGCCAGTCGACGCGCACCGGGCGACGGCGAGTTCGACATCGCCGGTCTCGTGGAGATTTTGCGATCGTCGGGTTGCAGCATCCCGTGGTCGGTGGAGGCCCCCAGTCGCGCGGGCTGGGCCGATCCCGAGGCTCATGTCGCTCGTCTGGGCACGGGTATGCAAAGGTTCCTCGCATGACCGACGACATCTCGATGGGAACCGAGTACCGCAACGCCCGACTGCGGATGCAGGCTCTGGCCACCGAATTGACCGACGAGGATTCCATCCGCATCGTCGGAGCCTGTCCGGAGTGGACCGTGAAGGATCTGTTCTCGCACGTGACGGGCATCGCCACCGATCTCGGTTCGGGGAATCGACCCAGCGGCGACACCCAGGCGTGGGTGGACGCCCAAGTGGCTGATCGTCGGTCGCGGTCGTTGGCCAGCGTGGTGGAGGAGTGGAACGCCAACGCGCCGGCGTTCGAGGCGATGATCGACGCGGCCCCGCAGGCGTTGTGGACCCTCACGTACGACACGGTGGTACACGAGCACGATCTGTTCACGGCGGTGGGTCGGCGCGGTGACCGCACCTCGACGGGCGTGGCTCGCTCGGCGGTGCTCGGTCTGAAACTGGTGAAAGGCGACCTGCGGTCCAAGAGCCTGGGGGCTTTTCGCGCGGTCATCGACGGCGAGGAGCACGTGGTGGGTGAGGGCGATCCGACGCTCACCCTGACGGCCACGGCCTTCGAGGCCCTGCGTTTGCTCGGTAGTCGTCGAACCATGGCCGAGATGCGCGCGGCGCACTTCGAGGGTGACCTCGTCGGAATGCTGGCGGGCATCGTGCACATGGATCTCCCCGAGGTGAGTCTGGGTGAGGCCAGCCTCTAGGATCGGCGCGTCGTCCCACCGGTCCCGGTGGCAGTTCAGGGGGTAGTCATGGGTCAGTTCACCGGTAAGACGGTTCTCATCACGGGTGCGTCGTACGGTCTGGGTGAGGGTTTCGCGGAAGGCTTCGCCAAGGAGGGTGCCGACCTGGTGTTGACCGCGCGCAGCAAGGACATGCTCGAAGCCGTCGCGGCCCGCTGTCGTGCGCTCGGTTCGAAGGTCACGGTCGCCCCGGGAGACGTGGCGGTCGAGGAGGACGTAATCCGCGTGGTCAAGACCGCTATCGCCGAGCACGGCAAGATCGACGCGCTCATCAACAACGCCGGCGTCAGCGACATGCGCGGTATCGCTCCCGAGCAGTACGACATGGCCACCTGGAACTGGATCCTGTCGATCGACCTCAACGGTGCGTTCATGTACATGCGCGAGGTCGGCCGACACATGCTCGAGCGTCAGAGCGGCAACATCGTGAACATCTGCTCGATCATGGGCAGTGGTGCCAACGAGATGAACATCATCGCGTACACCGCCGCCAAGGGCGCCTTGCGCAACCTGACCCAGCAACTCGGTTGCGAGTGGGCCGACCGCGGGGTGCGCGTGAACTCGGTGTCACCGGGCTTCATCATCACCGAGATGGTGCGCCCGGCGCTCGAGGGCATGGGCATGGACAAGTGGATCGCCAGTCGCACGCCGATGCGTCGGATCGGCGAACTGAACGAGATCGTCGGCCCGGTGATGTTCCTCGCCTCCGATGCCGCCAGTTACATCACGGGCCACGATCTGTTGGTCGACGGTGGCACCAACGCCAGCAACGGCACGTACCAGATCCCGCCGATCCACCATGAGTGGAACAAGGACACCGCACCCAAGGTCGGCGCCGGCTACCCGGGAGTGCAGCCGCGTCCGGACTGGTACCAGGGCATGGAGATGGGTATCCCCGGATTGCACTACCCGCTTCCGGAGGCCTGATCCGTCGTTCCGGGTCGGTGGTCAGATCAAGAGGTCGGCGACGTGGTGGTCGCGCATCGCCGACTGGGCTCGCTTGATCACCTCGGTCCACAACGCCATGGCCCGTTCGCTCGACGAGTCGAGGGTGCCGACGGCGTACACCGGGATGATCCAGCCGTACAGAACTCCTGCGCGGTAGTCCTCACGTAGCTGATCGAACGAATAGTCGTTCACGCCCCGGGTCACGAGTTCGTCGTGATAGGCGCGCAACAGTGACTGCTCCTCGGCCTTGCGCACGTCGACGGGCACGGACTGACTGATGAAGTAGCCGAGGTCGTACGCTCCGCCACCCTTGCTGCAGGCCTGGAAGTCGATCATCCAGACGTCGTCGTCGGGACCGAAGAACAGGTTGTCGAGGCGGTAGTCGAAATGGACGATCGTCGTGGGCATCGCGGCGAACCGGTCGAGCAGCTGGTGCACGTTGTCGGCGAAGCGTTCCATGACCGGGACCATGTCGGCGTCGACCGCATGGGCGAACACCTGCAAGAAGCCGGGCAACGAGGCCCGATAGATCTCGCTGCCGATCTTCATGCCCTCGGCGTTGATCTCGGGCATCCACGCGATGCGATCGAGGTCGGCGGACCTCCAGAACCGCGCGTGGAACCGAGCCAATGCGCGAACCGCGGCGTGGGCCTCGGAGGCGTTCACGCCGACGGACTGATCACCGACGCGCAGATGTCCGAGGTCCTGGAGAACCAGTACGTAATCGTCTTTGTCGAAGTCGGCCACGACGGCGTGGGCCTCGGGTACCACGTCGAGCATCGGAGCCACGTCGAGATAGAAACGGGCCTCGCGTTCGAAGACGCGGGCCGGACCGAGCAGTCCGCGCACGGTGGCATCTTGCGTGGGGATCTTGCAAATGACCGTGGACGGCCCCGAGCCACCGACGTATGCGACCTCCAGTCGGCCGACCTCTCCCATGAACCCGATACCGGCGCCCATGTTGCTGACGGTGACCGACGAGACCGACGTGCTCGCGTCGATCGCGCCACCATTTCGGAGGGCCGCGGTCAACCATGTCGCGTCGATGTCGGCGGTGGAAACGGGGAACATGGTCATGGTTTCTCCTGGATTCGAGGTGACGCGGTGAAACGGCCGGGCGGGAACGCCGGGGTGATCCGTTCGAGTGCGTCCCAGTCGTGGGTCAGTGCCCGATGGGCGATACGCCAGTCGCCGCCGCGACATTCGAAGCGGTCGTGGTAGCGCCCGCAGAATTTCTCGAGGTACTCGCCGTCGTCGTCGCGACATCTATGCCATGCGAGCACCTGCGTCTCGACTTCGGCGGTGGTCGCCGACGTGAAGACGATGTGAGGCGGGTTGCAGAAGTGGGTCGTGGCGACGGCGTATCCGCGTAACTTGTCGGTGGCCAACCGGGCGAAGTCCACGCCCAGGCCGACGAACGACCCGTGATCGTCGGTGGCGTCGGGGTGGTACACCGAGGCCACCAGCGACGCGTCACACCGGTCGATCCCGCGGCAGTAGTCGAGCAGGCAACGCTGGATCGCCAGTGTCGCGGCATGCGCCTGGTCGGGCGAGAGCGGTCCGCACGCCTCGGGAACGGTGGTCACGCCGGGAAGGGTAGTTCTCCGATGGAGAGGCCCGGTGGGTTCGCGTGGCGGAGTCGCCACTATGGTTGACGGGAGTCGGCGTTCCAAGGGGGAGTTCATGGCACAGGTTCCGGTGACCGAAGGGGTCTTCACATGGCCCTCCGACGCCCCGCAGTTGATCGGTAGCCGCTGTGTCGCGTGTGGCAACCACATGTTCCCGGTGCAACAGGGTTGCCCCAAGTGCACTGCGGCCGAGACCGAACAGGTGCTGCTCGGGCGGCGCGGGACGCTCTGGACCTGGACCGTGCAGGGCTTTCCGCCCAAGGCGCCTCCGTACGCGGGGAACGTCGACCCCAAGACGTTCGAGGCTTTCGGCGTGGGCTACGTCGAGTTGCCCGGCCAGTTGAAGATCGAATCGCGCCTCACCGAGGCCGATCCGGAGAAGTTGAAGATCGGCATGGAGTTGGAGATGGTGATCGTGCCGCTCTCCACCGACGCCGATGGCAACGAGATCGTCACCTTCGCGTTCGCGCCGGTGGCCTGAGAGGAGCGCACATGACCACGGAAGTAGCGATCGTCGGCATCGGAATGCACGAGTTCGGACGCACCGAAGGCGTCTCGGGTATGGATCAGGGCGTCATCGCCGTTCGTCGAGCGTGCGCCGACGCCGGCGTGAGTTGGGAGGACATGCAGTTCGCCTTCGGCGGATCGATGGCCGCCGGCGCAGCCGACACGATGGTGTCGTTGCTCGGCCTGACCGGTCTGCAGTTCATCAACGTCGCGAACGGATGCGCCACCGGCGGGTCGGCGCTCTTCTCGGCGTACAACACCATCCGATCGGGGGTCTTCGACCTCGGCATCGCCGTCGGGTTTGACAAGCACGAACGAGGCGCGTTCCGGGTCAACACCAAGGGCAGCGGACTCGGCGATTGGTACGGCGCATCCGGGCTGGCCCTGACCACTCAGTTCTTCGGAATGAAGATCAACCGGTACATGCACGAGTACGGCATCTCGCAGAGCACTCTGGCCAAGGTGTCCGAGAAGGCGTTCCGCAACGGTTCGAAGAACCCGATGGCCTGGCGACGTAAGCCGATCTCCGAGGAAGAGGTCCTGAACTCGGCGATGCTCTCGTACCCGCTGACGCAGTACATGTTCTGCTCACCCGGCGAGGGTGGTGTGGCCCTCATCCTGGCCCGCGCCGACAAGGCTCACCTGTACACCGACAAGCCGATTTATTTGAAGGCCGCGGTCGTGCGCAGTCGCCGGTTCGGAAGCTTCGAGGTGCTGGCGCCGTCGATCGCGCTCGAGCACAACGCGGGTCCGACCGTGGACGCGTCGAAGGCGGCGTTCGAGATGGCCGGCATGGAGCCCAAGGACATCGATCTCGCCCAGTTGCAGGACACCGAGTCCGGTGCCGAGGTGATGCACATGGCCGAGAACGGGTTCTGCGAGCACGGCGAGCAGGAGTTCATGATCCAAGCCGGCGAGACCGAGATCGGCGGCAAGTTCCCGGTGAACACCGACGGCGGCTGCCTCGCCAACGGCGAGCCGATCGGCGCGTCCGGATTGCGACAGGTGTACGAGAACGTGTTGCAGTTGCGGGGTCAAGCCGGAGCCCGTCAGGTGCCGAACGATCCCAAGACCGCGTACACCCACGTGTACGGCGCCCCCGGCATCTCGGGCGTCACGATCCTGTCGCGCTGACGGGGCACGACATGGCCGTGCTCACTTCGGCCCACGTCGCCGAACGCGGCGGCGTCGCGGCTCTCGTCGACGAGTTCCGCGAGGTCTCGTGGTCGGAACTCGACGAACGGGTGAACCGACTGGTCAACGGACTGCGTGACGCGGGTTTGTCGACCGGTGACACCGTGGCGGTCATCGTCGGTAATCACTGCGAATACTTCGAGCTGGCGATGGCGTGCGCCCACGGTGGGTGGACGTACGTGCCGGTGAACTGGCACTGGGTCGCCGACGAACTCGCGTACGTGTTCGCCGACGCCGCGGCCGTGGCGGTGTTCGTCGACGACCGTTTCGCCGAAGCCACTGCGTTGGCATTGCGCGACGAGCGCAGTGCCGGTGTGTCCTCGGTCGTGGGCATTCGCACCGGCGCGGACTCTCCGTTGCGATCGGACCCGCGGTTCGTCGAGTTCGAGTCGGTGGTGCGCACGGGCTCGCCCGACGAGCCGACCGATCAGATGCTCGGCGGTCCGATGTTCTACACCTCGGGAACGACCGGACGCCCCAAGGGCGTGCGGGGGATGTTGTCGGGCGGATCCCAGATGACCCCCGACATCATGAAGTTGGTAGCGGCCGGATTCTCGAACTTCCTGCCGATACCGGGACGCACGATGTTGTGCGGCCCCTTCTACCACTCGGCGCAGTGGGCCTTCTCGTATCTGCCGATGATCGGAGGGTCGTCGGTCGTGATGCAGCACAAGTTCGACTCGGCGGGCATGCTCGAACTCATCGACCGGTACGGGTGCACCAACGTCCACCTGGTGCCCACTCAGATGAAGCGCATGCTCGATCTGCCCGACGAGGTGAAGCGGCGCTTCGACGGATCGTCGCTCACCACGGTGTGGCACGGCGCCGCACCGTGCCCTCCGGCCGTGAAGCGGGGTCTGATCGAGTGGCTGGGTCCCAAGGTCACCGAGTACTACGGCAGCACGGAGGGCTCGATCATCTCCACCATTTCGGCGACGGACTGGGTGGCCAAGGGTGGCAGCGTGGGCAAGCCGCTCGAGACCGTCGAGGTGATCGTCGTCGACGACGCCGGTCAGCGCGTCGCGCCAGGAGCCGAGGGAACGTTGTACTTCCGCAACAAGATGGGCACCGATTTCACGTATCACAACGACGAGGGCAAGACCGCGGCCGCGCATCTCGAGCCCGGGGTGTTCACGACGGGGGACGTCGGTTACCTCGACGCCGACGGATACCTGTGGTTGAGCGATCGCAAGATCGACATGATCATCAGCGGCGGCGTGAACATCTACCCGGCCGAGATCGAGGGAGTGCTCGCCGTGCACCCAGCGGTCGAGGACGTCGCTGTCATCGGTGTACCCGACGAAGAGTTCGGTGAGAGCGTGAAAGCTTTGGTGCAGTTGAAGGACGGCATCATGGTCGACGAATCGCTGTCGTCGGAATTGATCGCCCATTGTCGCGGTCTGCTCGCCGGCTACAAGGCGCCGCGTTCGGTCGACTTCGTGGACGGGATACCGCGCACGGGCACCGGCAAGATCCAGAAGGCGCCGTTGCGCGCACCGTATTGGGAAGGTCATCAGCGTCGCATCTGACGCCCGGGAGGAACGATGTCGACCGTCGATTACAGCCGTTGTTACCACCAGGGGATTCGCGTGCCGAACCTCGTCCGGGCCATGGATGAACTCGGTGCCTCCCTCGGAGTCACCTGGTGCGAGCCCCAGGTCCGTGAGCAGAACGTGTGGTTGCCCGAGTCGGGTCGCAGCACGATTCCGTTGCGCTTCACCTATTCGGCCGAAGGGCCGCAGCACATCGAATTGCTCGAGGGCGCCCCGGGTTCGATCTGGGACGGGCGGACCAACCCCGGTCTTCATCATGTGGGCGTGTGGTCCGACGACGTGGCGGGCGAGTCCCGTTCACTCGAGGAACGCGGTTGGAAGATCCTGATGGCCCAGGCGTCTCCCGACGAGAACTACGGCGCGTTCACGTACGTGCAACCACCGAGCGGGCTCATCGTCGAGCTCGTCTGGAGCGCCATCAAGCCAATGTTCGACCGCTGGTTCGCCGGTGGTCCGCTCGGATGAGAGGAAAAGAATCGACATGACGTCTCCGCACACCCCGACGACGAGTGGCTTCTCCGCCGAATCGACCACCGACGACGTGCTGAACGACGTCGACCTCACGGGTCGCCGCTTCCTCGTGACCGGAGCCTCGGGTGGTCTCGGACTCGAGACGACCCGGGCCTTGGCCGCCCGAGGAGCCACGGTCGTCATGGCCGCTCGTGACGCCGACAAGAACGCCGCGGCGATAGCCGCGCTCCGTGCGGCGGTGCCAACGGCCGATCTGGAGCAGTCCATCGTCGACCTCGGATCGTTGGCCTCCGTGCGGGAGGCCGCACGACGCCTCCTCGCCGATCCCCGCCCGCTGCACGGACTGATCCTGAACGCCGGGATCATGGCGACCCCGTTGGGTCACACCAAGGACGGTTTCGAGCAACAGTTCGGTGTCGACCATCTCGGTCACTTCTTGTTGGCCCGCGAGTTGTTGCCGCGCCTCGTCGAGTCGGCGCCGGCCCGCGTGGTGATCCTGTCGTCGGCGGGGCATCGCATGGGCGACATCGACCTCGACGACCCGAACTTCGCGCGCCGCGAGTACGACCCGTTCTTGTCGTACGGTGCGGCCAAGACCTGCAACGTGCTGCACGCCGTCGAGATCGACCGTCGCTATCGGGACCGTGGTGTGCGGGCCTTCGCGGTGCATCCCGGGGGCATTCACACCGAGTTGGGCCGGTACATGACACCCGACGTGATCCAATCCTTGATGGCCCGAATCAGTGAACGCCCCCAGGCCCTCACGTGGAAAACGCCCGAACAGGGCGCGGCCACCACGGTCTGGGCGGCCACGTCGGCGTTGCTCGATGGCCGAGGCGGAGAGTACTGCGAGGACTGCAACGTGTCGCCGGTGGTCGACGACGACTCCTTGGCCGCCGTCGGGGTGGCGGCCCGCGCGGTGGACCCCGATCGAGCCCGGGAACTCTGGGACCTGAGCGAGCGACTGGTGGGCTGACCCCGATCCGGGTCGGAGAAAGCGCCGGTTTCGGGCACTTTTCCTACCCGGAACGCGGGGGGTTTGTTACGGTGCGGTCGTGGCCACGATCCTCGCGCACATCACGGTGAAGCCGGGCGCCGAAGCGCGCTTCGAGGAGATCTCGCGCGACCTCTACCGAGCCAGCCACGCCGGCGAACAGGGACTGTTGCGCTACGAGTACTGGCGCGGCTCCGAACCGAGCACCTACTACACGCTGCTCGCCTTCACCGACTTCGCCGCATTCATCGCGCATCAGACGAGCGAGCACCACGAAGCGGCGTCACCCCAACTGGGGTCGGTGTTGGCCGGTCTCCGTCTGGAATGGGTCGACCCGATGCAGGGCGCGAGTCCGTTGCCGAGCACCGAAGCCCAAGACCTCTCCGGATCCACCGACGAACTGACGCGCGCGTACGCCAAACGCTTCGCGGCCCACGTCGCGCCCTGGTGGGCCGAACATCGTTGAAGCCCGACACACACCTCACGAAGGGAACACCGACATGACCGACATGATCGAACGTAACACCGAGCCGACGCCGTGGTTCCTCCGCGGCAACTACGCACCGGTGTTCGACGAGGTCACCGACACCGATCTAAAGGTGACGGGTGCCATCCCCAAGAGCCTGCAAGGCCTCTACGTGCGCAACGGATCGAATCCCAAGGACGGCACGGCCGGTCACTGGTTCTTCGGAGACGGCATGGTGCACGGAGTGCGTCTCGAGGGCGGCGCGGCCAAGTGGTATCGCAACCGCTATGTGCGAACGCCGAAATACGACCGCGGTCTCGACGCCATGGACCCCGAGACTATGTTCGACCCCACGGCGAGCGCGGCCAACACCCATGTCCTGGCGCACGCCGGGCGGATTTGGGCGCTGGAGGAGGGTCACCTGCCGTGGGAGATCTCGTCCGAGCTCGAGACCATCGGATGCGACGACTTCGGGGGACGACTGAAGACGGCCTTCACCGCGCATCCCAAGTTGTGCGCGGAGACGAACGAACTGCACTTCTTTGGATATTCGGCGGTGGCGCCCTTCGTGACCTACCACGTGCTCGACGCTTCGGGGCAACTCGTCCATTCGGCACCGATCACCACGCCCAAGGGCACGATGATGCACGACTTCATGATCACGCGCGAGCACGCGATCTTCATGGACCTCCCGGTGGTGTTCAACCTCGACAAGATGGCGGAGGGCCTGCCGCCGATCGGATGGGACGACGACTACGGCGCCCGAATCGGCATCATGCCGCGCATGGGCACCGACAAGGACGTGAAGTGGTTCGAGATCGATCCGTGCTACGTGTTCCATCCGTTGAACGCGTTCGTCGACGGTGACGAGGTCGTGTGCGACGTCGGTCGACACGCGTCGATGTGGCGCGGGTCCATGGAGAACTTCGAACCCTGCTACATGTTCCGCTGGCGGTTCAACATGCGCACCGGTGCCGTGAGCGAGACCCAGATCGACGATTGGTCGCACGCGTTCCCGCGTGTCGACGAGCGTCTCGTCGGACTCGAGCACCGTTTCGGCTGGGTGGCCGGACCTCGCTCGGGTGTCGTGCGATCCGATTCCGGCATCCCCGGCGGTGATCCGGGCGTGGTGGCGCGTTACGACATGCGCGACGGTTCCAAGACCGTTCACGACCTCGGTCCCCACGCCCATCCGGGTGAGTTCGTGTTCGTGCAGGACTCGGCGAGCGCCGGCGAAGACGAGGGATGGGCGATGGGGTTCGTCCACGACGACTCGACCAACACCACCGACCTCGTGATCCTCGATGCCTCCGATCTGGCCAAGCCGGCGGTGGCGCGCGTGCACCTGCCCCAACGCGTGCCGTACGGCTTCCACGGAAGTTGGGTCGACGATTCGGTGCTCTGAGCGAACCTCAGATGCGGGCCATCGCGCGGACCCGGTCGTAGAAGCCGACGAGCGCGTCGCTGCGTTCGTACAACTCGATCAGATGTCCAGAACTGTCGCGGGCATCGCAGAAGACGAAGTCGGTTCCGCTCGCCGTCGTGGCCTCCAACACCACCGGAGCGTCGCCGGCTCGACAGAGGTCGATCGCGGCGGGTAGCGATTCGACCATGAAGGCCAGGTGGTGAAGTCGTCCCGGAGGGACGACCGGGCGGGTGTGCTCCATGACCAACTCGACCATCACCTCACCCCACCATCCGTAGGCGGATGAATGGTCGAAGTCGGCGTTCACCCCGTCGATCCGACACGACGAGAGTGCGATGTGCTCGGCCGTGACGAAGGGTCCGGATCCCCAGCGGGACGCGTGCTCGACGGCGTGTCGGCGCAGTGGGACGCCAGCGTCGACGGAGTACGCGATCTGCACCGGAGCACCGAGCGTGAGCACGGAGCCAGCATCGCACATCGCGCCTGGTTACCGGTCGTCGCCGGGACGACGGTTGGGATACGGTTCGCCCATGTTCGAGAGTCAGTCCATCGAGCACCTCGATGCCGCCGCGACCGCCCGACTGCTCGCCGACCGGGCAGCCATCGTCGACTTGACCCACCGGTACTGCTGGGCCCTCGACACCAAGGATTACGACGCTCTCGACGCGGTCTTCGCCCCGGAGGCCAACGGCGACCTTCTCGAGGACGTGCGCGGTCGTGACGCGATCAAGGCCCGCATCAAGCGCGC
>JBJTBM010000132.1:0-3169 GCA_046091365.1 Acidimicrobiia bacterium
GGCGAAGGCACCCTTGCCCAACTTCTCGGCACCCTTCTGACCCATCCAGAGTCTGTCCCCCGACCAGAGCAATGGCGGCGCCCACCAGCTTCCTCCCTCGGTGGCGCCGCACTTCACGCCTGGGACACGCGTGAACACCCCCGACCACTGCATGAACCACATCGGTCGCGCCGGGAACCACGTCACCTCGGGGACGTAGATACCCAGGTTGTCGCCGTACTGCTCGCGCTCGGCGGAGCCCGAGTGCGTCACGATCGGCATGCCGTACTCCTCGCAGCGCGCCCACACCGGGTCGTAACGACGGTCGTGATACGGCGTCTGGTTGCACCAACGCGCCGGGATCATGACCGCGCCAAGCCCGTGTTCCTTGGCCCAGTCGATCTCGGCCAACACGTCGTCGAGGTCGCCCGTGATCGGAACCAACGCCACCCCGCAGCGACGGTGCGGGCTGGTGGCCACCAACTCGCTCAGCCAACGGTTGTGGGCTTTCGAACCCGCGAGTCCGAGTTCGGGATCGAGGTCACCCGAGAGCCCGAGCCCCGCACCGAAGGGGACCGCGGTGCGACTCTCGACGGCATCGGCATCAGGGTAGACGACCTCGGCCGCCACACCGTCGGCATCGAGGGTCTGGTCGCGTCGATCGGCGTCCCAGCCGCCGGCCAGCTCCTCGCCGTGTTCCTCGAACCACTTCTGGGCGAACTTGTTGTCGCGCACACCAAGCTTGGTGGACGCCTCGATGAGGGCGGTCTGTTCGGCGAGGAACTCGTCGAGTTGCGGCCAGTACTTCTTCTCGAGGTACGTGCGGTACTGCGCCGTCGGTAGTCCGGCGTGACTGTCGGCCGCGATGATCATGTACGGGTCGTTCACGCTGCCGTGATCGGCCGTCGCGGCTCGCGGCTCGCGGCTCACCGGGGTGTCCATGGTCGTCATGTGGTTCTCCTTGGGTCTCTCGTGGGCGCGTCTCAGCCGGGGACCTGACGCAGGTAACTCGGATTGCTGCGGGTCCGCATGGACTCGTAGCGCAACCGCATCGACTCGTCGCCGCGCTCGCTGGCCGGCATCATCCAGAATCGGTCAGCCAGAATGCCCTCCACCACCACTCCGGCGACTTCCTCCACCGGGGTGTAGGCGATCTCGCGCCCGGCGGCCTTCATCTGGGCCTCGAGTTGCTCGACGGTCGTGTAGGGAGTCTTGCGCGGACGCTCCTTGGCGAACTCGGCTGTGCGCGAACGCCACGATTCGAAGAGTCCGGTGCGCAGGATGTTGGGACCCGGGAACAGCACCGAGACCCCGATGGGGGCACCGACTTCCTGCAGTTGGGCGTACAGACACTCCGACACCGTGACGACGGCGGCCTTGGTGGCGGCGTACTGCGGGGTGCCCGACAACGGCGAGACACCACCGTTACCCGACGACGTGTTCACGACGTGGGCCTCGTCGCCCTGTCCGAGCATGACCGGAACGAAACTGTTGATCCCGTGGATCACGCCCATCAGGTTGACCGCGATCGCCCATTTCCAGTCGTTGAGTTCGTGCTCCCACATGCGGCCTTCGGCACCGGCACCGATGCCGGCGTTGTTGCACACCACGTGCACGGAGCCGTAGGTGCTCAACGTGAAGTCGCGCAGTGCGTTCACCGATTCCTGGTTGGTGACGTCGGTGACGAAGCCACTGATCTCCAGTCCCCGATCACGACAGTCGGTGACCGTGGTTTCGAGCAGTTCGGCCTGCACATCGGCCAACACCACCTTCATGCCTTCAGCGGCGAACCGCTCGCCCATGGCCCGGCCCAATCCGCCACCACCGCCGGTGACGACGGCCACTCGCCCGCTCAGATTCTCCATGATTCCTCCGTCACGCGTCCGCGGTGAATCCGACGAAGGCCGGACAACGTTCGGCGTCCTTGGGTACGTCACCCTTCTGCAGCGGCGTGGCCACGTCGCTGACACGGGGTCCGATCTTGGCCGCGATGGGGGCCAGTTTTTTCAGGTCGAACCCGTACACGTCGGCGGCCGTGACACCCAACATCTGCTCGATTTCGTCGCGCCCACATCCCGAGAAGGCGGCCCGGAGTGCCGCGGTGCTGTACGGGAAACTGGCCTCCTTGTGCGGGTAATCGCTCCCCCACATGATGCTGTCGACACCCACCTTGTGACGCGAAGGCACCTCGTGGGCACGCATGAAACTCGAGCCGGTGTAGCACTGGCGGGCCCAGTACTCGCTCGGTTGCAACGGGAGCTTCGACATCACCGGCTGGCCCCAGATGTGCTCCTGCGAGCCCACCGCATGACGCATGCGATCGAAGAAGTAGTCGAGACGCATGAGTTCGCCCGGCACCCACTCGGTCCCTTGTTCGGTGAAGACGCATTTCATCTCGGGATGACGCTCGAGCGCCCCCGACACGATGAGATGCGTGAGCGCCCGGTGCGACCACCAAGTGATCTCGAGGAGAAAGATCACGGGTGATTCGACCGCGTCGGTCATGGCCGGACTCGCACTGCCACCGTGGTGGTTCACCGGCATACCATGTTTCTCGCACGCCTCCCAGATCGGTCCGTAGTAGTCGATCTCGTACAACTCAGGTAGGCCGACACCGGGCGGCACTCCGGGCAACAAGATGCCACCGGTCAAGCCCGCACTCTTGGCCCACTCGATCTCGCGAACCGAGGCCTCGATGTCGTAGAGGTTGATCTGCGCGATTCCGGCTCGTCGACCCGGCGTGCGACCGCAGAAATCGGCGAGCCAGCGGTTGTGCGCCTGCAGACCGGCCCAGCGACGTTCGGCGTCGCCGACGTTGGCCGCCGGAGGTTGATACGTGAGCGAACTCTTCGGGTAGAAGGGCGGGACGGTGTTCGGATAGATCACCTCGGCCACGATTCCGTCGGCCTCCATGTCGGCCAGTCGGCGACCGGAATCCCAATTGCGCCCTCCGTCGGGCCCTTTCAGGTCGTCGTACGGGATCTCGTACGAAGCAGCCCAGGCGTCGAACTCCGAGCGATAGCGATCAGCCAGGAACGGCCGGTAGTCGACCAGGTCGGCCCCGGCGTGACAGTCCGCCGAGATCACCGTGTACCGCTCGTCCGAACCTTCGTGACCCATGGTCGTCCCCCTTCGGGTTCCCCCGCCCGGCGTCATTCTTACTGCCCGATGTCATTCTTGCTGATGGCTC
>JBJTBM010000133.1:0-39719 GCA_046091365.1 Acidimicrobiia bacterium
ACCTTGATGAGCGCCACACCGCCGGCCAGCTTGGCCAGACGCTCCTGCAGCTACTCGCGGTCCCAGTCCGAGTCGGGGTTGTCGAGCTCGGCCTTGATCACGATGAGGCGACCCACGACGTCGACCTGGTCTCCGTGGCCGTCGACGATGGTGGTCTCGTCCTTGGGGACGATGACGCGCTTGGCGCGGCCCAACAGATCGAGGGTGACTTTCTCGAGCTTGAGACCGACCTCCTCGCTGATGACCTGACCACCGGTGAGCACGGCCATGTCCTGCAACATCGCCTTGCGACGGTCACCGAATCCGGGGGCCTTGACGGCCACCGAGTTGAAGGTGCCACGGATCTTGTTCACCACGAGCGTGGCCAGAGCCTCGCCCTCGATGTCCTCGGCGATGATGATGAGCGCCTTACCGGTCTTCATGACCGACTCGAGGGCCGGCAACAACGACTGCACGGTGCTGATCTTGGAGCCGTAGAGCAGGATGTAGGGCTCGTCGAGCACCGCTTCCTGACGCTCGGCGTCAGTCACGAAGTACGGCGACAAGTAGCCCTTGTCGAAGAGCATGCCCTCGGTGAAATCGAGTTCGATTCCGAAAGTGTTGCTCTCTTCCACGGTGACCACACCGTCCTTGCCCACCTTGTCGATGGCGTCGGCGATGACGTTGCCGATCGCGGAATCAGCGGCCGAGATGGTGGCGACGCTGGCGATCTGGGCCTTGTCCTCCACCTTCTGCGCCAAATCCTTGATGCTCTCGACGGCGGCGGCCACGGCCTTCTCTATGCCCTTCTTCAGGCCCATCGGGTTGGCACCGGCGGTCACGTTACGCAGACCGAAGTGAACCATGGCCTGGGCCAGCACCGTGGCGGTGGTGGTGCCGTCACCGGCAACGTCGTTGGTCTTGGTGGCGACTTCCTTCACCAACTGGGCACCCATGTTCTCGAACGGGTCTTCCAGTTCCACTTCCTTGGCGATGGACACACCGTCGTTGGTGATGGTGGGCGCACCGAACTTCTTGTCGAGGACGACGTTGCGTCCCTTGGGTCCGAGGGTCACGCGCACGGCATCGGCCAGCTTGTTGACGCCGGCTTCGAGTGCGCGACGCGCCTCCTCGTCGAACTTCAGGATCTTGGACATGGGTCAGTTCCTCACTTGACCACGATGGCGAGGACGTCACGGCTGGTGAGGATGAGAAGGTCCTCGCCACCGGCGGTGATCTCGGTGCCGCCGTACTTGCTGTACAGGACGGTGTCGCCGACCTTGACGTCGAGCGCGAAGTGCTTGCCTTCGTCGTCGCTCCAGCGACCTGGGCCGACGGCGAGGACTTCACCCTGCTGGGGCTTTTCCTTGGCGGTGTCGGGGATGACGAGGCCGGAAGCGGTGCGCTCCTCGGCTGCGTTGGGCCGGACCACGATTCGGTCATCGAGGGGCTTCAGGTTCATGGTGTCGAGCCTTTCGTTGGCGTGTGTTGATGGCGTGTATTGATGCTGTTCTGATCGGTCGCCGAGGGCGTTAGCACTCCCGACGACCGAGTGCCAATGATACGGGCGCGGCCGGCGCCTTAGCAACCGGAGCCCGAGAGTGCTAACCACCCGTCAGGTCAGCGGGGCACCCAATGTCGCCGCCACCGCGGCCACTCGGGCCACCGGCAGGCCCACCACGGCGTCGAGGTCGCCCTCGACCGCGGTCACGAATCCGGCGGCGCCCCCCTGAATCGCATAGGCCCCGGCCTTGTCGCGCGGTTCGCCCGAATCGACATAAGCGATCAGGTCCGGGATCGGGACCAGGGCGAAAGTGACCGCGGTCGAGACCACCTCGACGTGCCCCTCCCAGTCGACCCCCCGGCACCCCGGCCCGGCCACGGCCACGGCAAACCCGGTGTGCACTCGGTGAGTCCGACCCCGCAGACGCATCAGCATCGCCATGGCCTCGGCATCGTCGCGCGGCTTGCCCATGATCTCGCCGTCGAGGTCGACGGTCGTGTCGGCGGCCACCACGACGGTGCCGACCGCGACGCCCTCGAGATCGCGCATCACGGCGTCCAACTTCGACGCGGCCAGACGTCGCACGTAGTCCGTCGCTCGTTCGCCGGGCAGGACCGACTCGTCGACATCGGGGCTCACGACGACGGGTTCGACACCGATCGACCGCAACAACTCGAGTCGACGCGGTGAACCCGAGGCCAACACCACGTTGGTTCCCGACGTCTCGACCGTCATCGACTCAACCCCCCGACAACGCCATCACGTCGTCGTCGTCGGGCACCACCATGTCGTGGCGCCGCTCGAGGTAGCCCTCGGGCAACGCCACGCGGATCGGTCCGCTCGTCTTGCCGCGACGAATACGCTCGCCACCGTCGACCACCGCGAGATCGGGCCCGTGCGTCGCGATCATCTCGTCGAGCAGTGCGTCCACCTCGGCCACCGTCGACGTGGAGGCCAGTCGATGACGGATGTCGCCGCCCACCGGAAAGCCGGTGAGGTACCAGGACACGTGCTTGCGGAAGTCGCGCACGCCGCGGGCACTGCCCGACGGGTCGACGCCGAAGTGTGCGTCGAGGGCGCGCACATGCCGCCGCATCACTTCGACCGCGAACCCCAGACGTCGCGGCGTTGCCACCTCGCGACCCGCCAACGCGTCGACGAGGTCGCCGAACAACCAGGGTCGGCCGAGGCACCCACGGCCCACCACCACTCCGTCGCAACGCGAGTGCCGGATCATGCGCACGGCGTCGTCGGCGGTCCAGATGTCGCCGTTCCCGAGCACCGGGATCGACGTCACCGTTTGTTTCAGTGCGGCGATGGCGTCCCAGTCGGCCTCACCGCTGTAGTGCTGTTGCGCCGTGCGGGCGTGCAGAGCCACCGCGGCGATGCCCGTCTCCTCGGCGATACGACCGGTGTCGAGATACGTGATCACGTCGTCGTCGATCCCCTTGCGAAACTTGGCGGTGACCGGGACGTCGTAGGGAGCGGCCGCCTCGACGGCGGCGGACATGATCGCGCGCAGGAGGTTGGGTTTGGCCGGTACCGCGGCACCACCACCCTTGCGCGTCACCTTGGCCGCCGGGCACCCGAAGTTCATGTCGATGTGGTCGACGGCCCCCGCCCCGGCCAGACGACGCACGGCCTCGCCCAGCATGCGCGGGTCGCTGCCGTACAACTGCAGGCTGCGCGGTGATTCGCCCGGGGCGAACGTGACCATGCGCTCGGTCTTGGCACTTCCGTGAACCAACGCCGTCGCCATCACCATCTCGTTCACGTACAAGAGCCCCGGAGCGAACTCGCGACACAGCGAGCGGAAGGGGGCGTTGGTGACCCCGGCCATCGGAGCCAACACCACGGGCGACGGCAGGACCAACGACCCGATACGCAACGACGGCGTCACCACGCACCGTCCACGAGCGGCAACCGGAGGTTGGGGAACGCACCGGTGTCGAGCGACGTCGGACCGTCACCACGCAACCGGTACCACGCCGCGGCTCCGATCATCGCGGCGTTGTCGGTGCACATAGCCCGACTCGGCACCAGACAATCGCGGCCGTCCTCGGCGCACATCGCCGCGAATCGTTCGCGCAACGACGAGTTGGCCGCGACACCGCCGCCGAGAACCAGGCCGCGCGCGCCCACCTGCTCGGCGGCCCGACGGGCCTTGTGCACCAACACGTCGACCACGGCGGCCTGGAACGATGCCGCCACGTCGGCGGTGCGCGCCGACGGGTTCTTGCGCACGAAGTTGACGACCGACGTCTTGAGCCCACTGAAACTGAAGTCGAGACCCTCGTTGCGCATCGCCCGCGGGAAGTCGACCGCGGCCGGGTCGCCCTCGCCCGCGATGGCGTCGATCGCCGGACCGCCGGGGTAACCGAGGTCGAGGAAGCGCGCCACCTTGTCGAAGGCCTCGCCGGCCGCATCGTCGATGGTGCGCCCGAGAAGTCGGTACTCGCCGTGATCCCGCATCTCGATCAGCATCGTGTGGCCACCCGACACCAACAACACGACGAGCGGGAACTGCAGCTCCGGCTTCTCGAGCAACCCCGCGTAGAGGTGGGCCTCGAGATGGTTCACGCCGACGTAGGGCACGTTCCAGGTGAGGGCGAACGACTTCGCCGCCGACACGCCGACGAGCAACGCACCGATCAGACCGGGACCATGGGTGGCCGCCACCGCGTCGATGCGCGTCTCGTCGACCCCGGACTCGACGATCGCCCGTGCCACAACCGGGTTGAGCACGTCGAGGTGCGCCCGCCCGGCGATCTCGGGCACCACTCCGCCGTACTGCGCGTGCAGGTCGATCTGCGAACTGACCACGCTCGACAACACGTCGACCCCACCCATGACCAACGAGGCGGCGGTCTCGTCGCAACTGGTTTCGATCGCCAGCACCACGGTCGAGTCGTCGATCGGACGAGCGCTCATCGCCACGCCTCCTCGATCGCGTCGAGTCGGGCCGCGTATTCGTCGGAATCGATGTCGTGGGCCCACATCACGAGGGCGTCCTCGGTGTTCTCGTAGTAACGCTGACGAATGCCGGCTGGGGCGAAGCCGAAGCGTCGGTACAAAGACTGGGCCGCGGTGTTGCTGACGCGCACCTCGAGGGTGAGGGCCGCGAATCCACGGGCGATCGCCTCGCGGGCCAAGTGCGCCAGCAGTCGATTCGCGTAGCCCCGCCGCTGACGCTCGGGCGCGACCGCGATGTTGGTGACGTGGGCCTCGTCGACGGCGAACATGAGTCCGCCGTAGCCGACGAGTTCGGCGTCGTGGAACGCCGCGACGTACGAGCGCTCGCCTCGACGGGCGAGGTCGACCTCGCCGTTGAACACGCCGAGGGTCCAGGGCTTGGGGTGAACCCGCCCTTCGATGTTCATCACGGCGCGCAGGTGACGGCGGCGCAGGGGGACGATGCGGAAGCCGTCGGACGATCCCGCCGGCGGCTCGAGGAGGCGCGACACGACGCTCATGCGCCCTTCCCCGAGTTGCGCGTCGACCAGTTGATCTCGGCGTCGGGCTTGCGCAAGTAGAGCGCCTCGACCTCCCACGGGTTCACCCACTCCTCGCGCAAGGCCTTGGCGTGTGCCAACTGCACCAAGGGTCCGGAACTCGGATAGGCGAAGAACTGCTCGGCGAACTCCGCGCGAAAGTCGGCGGAGATCTCGTCGCGGTAACGCAGCGCACCGTCGCCCACGCAGACCACTTCTTGACCCCGCGCGAGCAAGTCGGCCACGAGATCGTCGACCCGACCGGCCCGGGGTTCGGTGACCCGCTGCACGCCACCGGGCACCTGTCGGTACAAGGCGTAGAAAACCTCGCCCTTGCGGGCGTCGACCACCGCGGCGATCACCTTGTCGGTGCGGCGCAACGGATACGCCAGGAGGTCGAGGCTCGAGATGCCGATCATCGGCACCCGCAACGCCTGAGCGATCGCCTTGCCCGAGGCCAGACCGACCCGCATCCCAGTGAAGAGTCCCGGCCCCACGTCGACGGCGATCACGGAGATCTCGTCGAGGGTCACGTCGGCCTGTCGACACACGAACTCGATGGCTGGAGTGATGGTCTCGGCGTGTCGCCGACCGCGCGTCACCTCGAACATGGCGAGCACGCCCTCGTGACCGCCCACGGCCACGCTCACTCTTTCGGTGGCGGTCTCGATGCCCAGGATCAGCACGACTCGTCCGCTCTCCACGGAGCCATGGCGGCTTCGACCCGCTCCCACCGCGCCGCCCACGCGCGTCCGGTACCGCGCAGAACGATGGTCCGCGTCGCGTCGCTCGACTCACCGTCGACGGGAGCCAACCGCAACTCGAGGTGATCGCCGAGCATCGAGGCGACCACGTCACCCCATTCGACGAGCAGGATTCCGTCGCTCTCGACCAACTCCGAGAGCGCCAGATCGGCGACCTCGCTCGTGCGATCGAGTCGGTAGAGGTCGGCGTGATGCAGGTCGACGCGCCCCGTGTCGTAGGTGTGGACGAGGGTGAACGTCGGACTGGTGACCGGCTCGTCGACGCCGAGTGCGGCGGCGAAACCCTGGGCGAACGCCGTCTTGCCGGCCCCCATCTCACCGGCGAGGACGATCACGTCGCCACTGCGCGCCAGTTGCGCCAATGCGGCGGCCACCGCATGGGTCTCGACGACCGAACGCACGCGCAGGGAAATCACGGGTCGAGCCTACCGACCGACGAAAATGCCGGTCCCCGACACGAGAGCGGGACGCGAACGCTTGACTATGGTCGTCACGATCCCGCCACGGAGGGGGTGAACCCGTCGATGAGTACGCACACGAACCCGAGCACGCACACGAACCTCGAGTTCGTCTTTCAATACCCGGACTTCTACGGCCTCGACGGGGACATGCTCGACGCCGGACCGATCACCGAGCTCGCGACGTGCGCCGAACGCAACGGCTGGAGTGGTTTCGCCTTCACCGAGCACCCCGCCCCCACCGCCAAGTGGCTGAAGTCCGGCGGTCATCAGAGCCTCGATCCGTTCGTCGCGCTCTCGCACGCCGCCGCGGTCACCGATCGCCTCCAACTGCTCACCTACATCGCGGTACTTCCGTACCGCAACCCGATGATCACCGCCAAGGCCGCCGCAACAGTCGACAAGTTGTCGAACGGACGATTCGTTCTCGGCGTCGGCACGGGGTACCTGAAGGCCGAGTACTTCGCGGTGGGTGTGTCGTTCGACGAACGCAACGAGGTCTTCGACGAGGCCTTGCGCGTGATGCCCTTGCACTGGTCGGGCGAGCCGTTCGACTTCACGGGCAAACACTTCGACTGCCGGGGGGTCATCGGTCGGCCCCGACCGGTGCAGCAACCGATCCCCATCTGGATCGGCGGCAATTCCACGCTCTCACTTCGTCGCATCGCCGAGTCGGGTCAGGGCTGGATGCCGCTCGTCAGCGACGCCGCGATCGCCCCGACCGTGCGTTCACCGATCCTCAGCACACCCGAGGACGTGGCCGAGCGACTGAAGGTTCTGCGCGACCTCGCCGGCGACCGCTTCTCGTCGTTACGCATCATGCTTCCGTACGCGGACCACTCGATTCACGACCTGCAACGCGACGTCGAACGTCATCGCGACATGATCGGTCGCATCGCCGCGATAGGGACCACGCACCTCGCCGTGGCCGGACCGTCGGCGGCGCACCCCGCCGCGACGGAGTTCATCGAGGGCTTCGCCGAGACCTACCTGCGGACCCGTTGAGATCACCATGAGCGACCGCGGGTTCTTCACCGACTACCTGGCGGCCTGGGGGGCCGGCGACGTCGACGGTCTGCTCGCGTGGTTCACCGACGACGTCGAGTTTCGCGACATGACCACGCGACACGGAGCCTCCGGTATCGACCGTATGCGGCGCTTCGTCGAGGCCGCGTTCTCCTCGTTCCCCGACGCACGCTTCGAGCTCGTCGATTGCGTGAGCGACGGACGGTCGTTCGCGATGGAATGGGTCATGCGGCCCGGCGACGTGCCGGGGGCCTCGTTCGGACGCCTCGTCGGCGGTCGCGTGGCCGTCCAGCACGACTACTGGGACGGGCGGCTCGTTCCGTGACCCGACGCGACCGCAACCTCGAGACCGGCTTTCCCGCCGCGGCACCCATCCGTCACGGCGACGAACTCGGCCCCAAGGCCCAACGCACCGTCGAGCGCATCATCGCCAGCGCTCGCGGCGTGTTCCTCGCCAACGGGTACGCCGGCACCACGATCGACGAGATCGCTCGAGTGGCCGAGGTGTCGCGCGGTTCGATCTACACGTACTTCCCCACGAAACGCGACGTGTTGGTGGCCGTGGGGGCCGACAGCGTGCGCGCCACCGAGGGCCTCATCGAGAGCCTCGAACGATTGGGTCGCACTCGGGCGGGCCTCGGTGACTGGGTGTCGTCGTACTTCGAGTTCCTCGACGTGCACGGTGCATTCGCCTTCGCCTGGACCGAGGCGGCCCAGAACGACGACGAGATCCGCGTGGCCGGCATGAAAGGTCACCTGCGCATGTGCCGCGACTTCTCGCAACGTCTGTCCGTCGCAACCGGTCGCGCGATCGACGAACCCGAGACTTTCGGCTTGACGATGGTGAGCATGCTCGAACGTCTGTGGTCTTATGGCGCGCTCTACAGCGGTCGCACCCGACGCGAGGTGGCCGTCGATCAGGCGGCCGGCACCATCTGGTCGGCGGTTCGGACCTGACACATCGCGCGCCCTAGAGTTCGACGCATGACGAACAACGGGTCGAAGAACAAGATGTGTCAGGATCGAATCTGCGCCGTCACCGGCGCCGGACGAGGCATCGGTCGCGAATACGCACTGTTGCTCGCCGCCGAGGGGGCCAAGGTCGTCGTCAACGACTTCGGTGGTGCCCGCGACGGATCGTCCGGTGGAGGCAGCAACCCCGCTCAGGACGTGGTCGACGAGATCACGGCCGCCGGGGGCGAGGCCGTGGCGCACCTCGGCGACGCCAGTTCGTACGCCGACGCCCAGGCGATGGTGAAACTCGCCATCGACACGTTCGGCGGCATCGACGTCGTCGTCAACAACGCCGGCATCCTGCGTGACCGCATGCTCTTCTCGATGTCGGAGGACGAGTGGGACGCCGTCATCAAGGTGCACCTCAAGGGCACCTGGGCGTCGAGCCGAGTCGTCGCCGAGTACTGGCGCAATCGGGCCAAGGAGGGGCTGAAGAACGACGGTCGCATCATCAACACCACCTCGGTGTCGGGCCTGTACGGCAACCCCGGGCAGAGCAACTACGGCGCGGCCAAGGCCGGCATCGCCACCTTCACTCTCATCGCCGCCGAGGAACTGGCGCGTTACGGCGTCACCTGCAACGCCGTGGCCCCCGGCGCCCTCACCCGACTCACCGAGGACCTCGGTCTGCCGCCCGAGATGCTGGCCCGCTTCGGTCCCGAGTGGGTCGCTCCGGTGATCGCGTGGCTCGCGTCGTCGCTATCGGCCGACGTGACCGGTCAGGTGATCGAGTCGAACGGCAGCCTGCTCGGCATCGCCCAAGGCTGGATCCGCGGACCGCACGTAACCGACCCGCCGCTCGACCCGCACGAAATGGACGCGGTGATTCGTGGACTGCTCTCCAAGGCGACGCCACGCACCAAGATGTCCGACATCAACTGATCCCGGACCTCACGAACACGACGTCAGGACCACGCGGCGATCAACTCGTCGGCGGCGACGATGGTCGCGATCATCGAGAGCGAGTTGTCGAGCACGGCGTCGGCGTATTCGGTCGGGATACCGCACACCGCGTCGCGCACGATCACGACCTGGTAACCGAGGTCGCACGCGCTCAATGCGGTCCCGAACACGCCCAAGTTCACGCTGACCCCCATGATCACCACCGTGCGCGCTCCGAGGTTGCGCACGACCGCGTCGAGTTCGGTTCCGGTGAAGGCCGTCATGCCGTGGATACGACTCATCTTGATGTCGGCCGGCTGCACGTCGAGTTCGTCGACGATCTCGGCGCCCGGGCGTCCGGCATCGATGGGCCCGTGACCCACTTCGGCGCGACGCTTGGCCCCGAGGGCGAAGATGCGGCAATTGAGCGACTGCCCCGCTCCGTCGAATCGCTCCTCGACCACGGCGTGCAACACCCGGATGCCCCGGTCGCGGGCCGCCGCACACACCCGGCCGGCCACCGGCAGGATGCCGGCCTCGCGCACCGCCACGGGCAGCGCGGCCAGGATGGCCTCGTCGCCCACGATGCCCTTTTGCAACTCGTTGGTGATGACGACCGTGTGGGCCGGGTCGACCGTGGCTCGCAACCTGTCCGCAGAATTCGCCATAACCCGACGGTAATCCAGGCGGGATCGGGTGGAACCCAACGTTCGCATGGACACGGAACCAAATTGACGGTAGTGTCAAGTCGTCCGAGGAGGAATCATGACCGCTCTTGAATCGCCCCTGCGCCCGTCCGACGCCGACATCGACTACGCACTCTGCGACGCCGACCAGCACTACTACGAGGCACAGGACTGCCTGACCCGTCACCTCGACAAGAAATACAAGAACGTCGTCAAATGGATCGACGTCGAGGGCCGCACCTCGGTGATGATCAACGCGAAGCAACTCACGGTCGTTCCCAACCCGACGTACAACCCGGTCGGCGCCCCCGGCACGCTCGAGACCTACTTCCGCGCGGAGAACCACGAGGGACGCGAACTGCGCGACATCATCACGATGCAACCCATCCAGCCCGAGTACCAGAACCGTGACGCGCGCGTGGCCCGACTCGACGACCAAGGTGTCGAGTTGGCCTGGCTCATCCCGAGCCTCGGCCTCGGCATCGAGGAGATGCTGCAGGAGGATCCCGAGTCCGGCATGGCGGTGTTCACCGCCTACAACAAGTGGCTGCACGACGATTGGGGCTACGACCGCGACGGTCGAATCCTCACCGGGCCCATGATCTCGTTGATGGACGCCGATCTGGCCGAGAAGGAACTCGACCGCGTCATGGAGATCGGTACGAAGATGATCATCATGCGCGCCGGTCCGGTGGGCAACCCGTACGGCCGTCCGCCGTCGCCGGCCGACGCGCGTTTCGACCGCATCTGGGCCAAGATCGCCGAAGCCGGCATCGTGGTGGCGATCCACGCCGGTGATGCCGGGTACAACAAGTACCTCGGCGACTGGGGCGAGCCCACCAAGTACATGGGCATGAAGTCCTCGCCACTGACGGAGGTGCTCGCCGTGGGCACCGAGCGACCGATTTTCGACATGATGGCCGCGATGATCTGCCACGGCTTGTTCGATCGCCACCCGAAACTGAAAGTCGCCACCCTCGAACTCGGTTCGGCCTGGGTGCCCGAGCTGCACCGTCGCCTCCGCGTGGCGTTCGGCAAGACCCCGCAGTTGTTCCAGCGCGACCCCAACGAGTCGTTCCGCGAGCACGTGTGGGTCGCCCCGTTCTACGAGGACAACATCGCCCGACTGCGCGACATCCACGGCGCCGATCGCATCCTGCTGGGCTCCGACTGGCCGCACCCCGAAGGACTGGCCACGCCGGGCAAGTGGGTCGGCGACTTCGTCGACCTCGGCCCCACCGACATGCGCAAGGCGTTGCGCGACAATCAGCTCGAACTCTGCGGTTACTGAACGGCGCCGACGTACTCGCGCGGTAGGCGCGCCGACAGTCCGCACACCACTTCGTAGCCGATCGTACCGAGCGCCGTCCCCCACTCGTTGGCGGTGATGGTCTCGTCTCCCTGTCGCCCGATCAACACGACCTCGTCGCCGACCGCGCACGGATCGTCGCCCATGTCGACCATGAGTTGATCCATGGTCACCACGCCGACCACCGGTCGGCGACGGCCGCCGACCAGCACCGCTCCCCCGACCGACGACCAACGGCGTGGCACACCGTCGCCGTAACCGATCGGAACCGTCGCCACGGTCGTGGGGCGTTCGACGTGGTGGCGGTGTCCGTAACTGACACCCTCGCCAGCGGCGACCCGCTTCACGAACGAGACCTGCGACTCGAGGCGCAACGCCGGCCGCAGTGACGAACAGACGACGTCGAGCGCCGGATCGGGCGGAATGCCGTAGACCGCGATGCCCGCGCGCACCATGTCGCGGCGGGTCTCGGGATGCGCGAGCGTCCCGGCCGAGTTGGCCACGTGCAACCAGCCGGGGTCGATGCCGGCGCGGCGCAGTTGCTCGACGACCGCGTCGAATCGCTCCACCTGCTGGCGCGTCACCGGCGACGACGGATCGTCGGCACAGGCGAGGTGGGTGAACACTCCCCCGAGCGACAACTGTGGGGAACGGGCGAGTACGCGCCCGCCCAGCTCGACGGCGGCGTCGGGCCGCGCTCCGACCCGGTTCATGCCGGTGTCCACCTTGAGGTGCACCTCGTGACCCACCACGTCCCGATGGCGGGCTTCGTCGGCCAGCGCGTCGATGCCGGCCACCGAATAGGCGGTGGCGATCAGGCCGTGCGCCACGAGGTCGCCCAACTGCTCGCGCGGTTGCTCGGAAAGCACGAGGATCGGTGCCTCGATACCGGCGCGGCGCAACTCGACACCTTCGTGAACGAGGGCCACGCACAGGCCGTGCGCGCCGGCCGCCAAGGCGGCCTCGGCGACGGCGATCGCACCGTGTCCGTATCCATTGGCCTTGACCACCGCCATCAATCGGGCCGGCGCCGAGCGCGCGATCAGTTCACGCACGTTGTCGCGAACGGCCGAGAGATCGACGATGACCCGCGACGCACGGCTCGCCATGTCAGGCTCGCACCGCGGTGATGGCCCGCGGCAACAGGTCGATGAGATCGGATGCGATCATTCCCTCGTCGGCCCCGTAGAGCGAGGCCGCGTGCGCGTGCAGGAACGCCGCACTCGCTGCCGCGCGAAAGGGGTGCAGTCCCTGGGCGAGCAGCGCGCCGATGATGCCGGCGAGCACGTCGCCCGTGCCGGCCGTGGCCAGTCGTCGGTCGCCGTTCGCGACGATGAGCACCTGACCCGACGGTTCGGCGACCACCGTCGTCGGTCCCTTCAGGAGACACACGCAGTTCGTGTCGGTGGCCAGACGCCGCGCGCTCGCGATGCGGTCGTGCGAGGGCGGGTATCCGAGCAGATTGGTGTACTCGCCGTCGTGTGGCGTCAGCACCGTCCCCGCCCCGCGCGTGCGCACGATGTCGCGGGCCCCGTCACCACCCCACGCCACCGCGAACAGACCGTCGCCGTCGATCACCATCGGTACGCGAGCGGCGGCGATCACCTTGCGCGCCTCGGCCACGGTTCCCTCGTCACGGCCGAGACCGGGTCCGACCACCATCGACTTGAAACGCGCGTGCTCGCCGTCGACCTCGTCGAGAACGTCGCGCGACCATCCGAGCACGGGCAAGGACTTGCGCACGACCTCGGTCGGCGTGCCACGATCGCTCACGACTCCGGGCGAGGCTCCGTGCACCATGCCAGCACCGGCGCGCATCGCCGCCAACGCGCAAAGGTTGGCCGCACCCATCATGCCGGGGCTTCCCGCGAGCGTGAACACCGCCGCTTTCCATTTGTGGGCGTCGATCGCGCGGCGCGGCAGCCAACAGCCCACGTCGGATGCTTCGACCTCGTTCATGTCGACGTTGCCCATGCCGAGCAGGATGCCGACGTCGGCCAACTCGACCTCACCGCACAGAGCCGGACCCGAGCCGAGCAAGAGGCCGGGCTTGAGCGCGACGAAAGTGACCGTGCGGTCGGCGCTCCACGCCCCCGGAGTGGCGATGCCGGTGAGACCGTCGAGTCCGCTCGGTACATCGACGGCGAGCACGGGGGTGCCGTTGGTCGACGGAGGTCGCCAGTCGCCTCGGAACCCGGTTCCGTACGCCGCGTCGATGATCAGGTCACAGGCGGGAAGGCGCGGTGGCATGCGGTCGGCGTCGAGCACGATGACGCGCACGCCCTGGTCGGCGAGCAACCTACCGGTGACCCGCCCATCGGATCCGTTGTTCCCCTTGCCGGTCACGACCACGACGGTGCGACCGTACAAACCACCCATCATGCGCTTGGCCGCACGGGCCACGGCCGCACCGGCTCGGGCGATCAACACCTCCATCGGAGTGCCGTCGGTGACGGCCTCGGCGTCGAGGACCCGCATCTGCTTGGGAGTGAGCACGGGTCGCACGGGTCAATCGTACGCTTCGGGTCACGTGGTCGCGACAACGAAAGCGATTGCCGTCGTGTCGGTGTGCGTGATCGACAACTGCCACGCACCGATGCCCCGCTCGCGCGCCAGATCGGCCGCGGTCCCCTCGACGCGCAACGACGGTCGGCCCGACTCTTCCCGCTCGACCCACACGTCGTGGAAGCCGAAGGCGCCCAGTCCGACGCCCATCGCCTTCATCACCGCTTCTCGGGCCGCGAATCGGGCCGCATACGACGCCGTCGGGTCGGACTGACCCGCGAGGTCGGTGTGCTCGCGCTCGACGAAGACCCGCCACCGCATCGACGGCGTGCGCTCGAGGGCCACCCGGAAGCGGGCGATGTCGACGGCGTCGACGCCGATGCCGCGGATCACGTCGGTCGACGCCACCGGTCGGCCATGTCGCTGATGGGCAGGATCAGCAGGTCGGCGACCGACGTTTCGCCGAGCAGATCGTCGCGCATCTCGCCCTCGGTCTCGCTCACCCAGTCGACCAGTCGGTCGTAGCGCCGGTCGTACCCCTGTAACACCGTGCGCATGGTCGCCGCCGGCAGGCGATCGTGGAACCGGATGTGCACGAGCGTGATCCCGATCGTCTGACCCGCCTTCACCTCGGGCACGAAGATCACGGTGCGACCATCGGTGCGACCACGAGCGACGAGCACCTCGCGCTCGTTCGCCACCCGTCGTTTGGTGCCGAGGAGCGACGGATTGCGGTCGACGCGACTCGGGACGTCACGCGACAAACCTCCGCGATCGACGATCGCGATCGTGGCACCGACCGCGGGGTCGCCCTCGATCGCGTAGCGCGTGTACCCGGTCACGGCGGCCACCGCCGGGTCGAGATCGGCCAACACCTTCAACGTGCGGTAGGACAACACGTCACGTCCCGCACCGGTGGCCAGAACCTCGCGCACGAGGGGACGATCCATGATGCCTTCGTCGCTCCGACTGATGCCCACCGTCACCGTCTTGGCCTGGTGTTTGATCGCGTCGACCGGTCGCGTGAGTTCCTCGATGGCGCGGGTGAGCGCGACCGTGAGATCGTCGATCAACGCCGACGGTGAGCCGACCTTGCCGGTCTCCGATTGGTAGGCCTCGATGGGGGCTCCGTCGAGCGTCACCCGCAGCATCGCCGCCACGCGCACCGCGGTACTCGCCTCGAGATGACCGTCGAAGGAACCCGAACGCAACACTTCGTGGAACCGTTCGGCCATCGGACGCACACCGGAGCGCACGACCGACAGCACACGCTCGGCGTCGACACCCGACACCACGGCGTGCTCGATGATCTCGCGGGCCTCACGCAACGGACGGGCGAGTTCGTCGATGGCGAGGGCCGCCTCGTACCCGAAAAGGTGCCCGGCGACGGCACTGAGCACGAAAGCCAGGCTGGGGTCGACGTCGGGCACCGGTATGACCGCATGTGCCGCGTCGAAGCGGCTCTCGGAGGCGTTGGCCACCACGATCGGAGTGGCCTTGTGGGCGCGATAAATCGCGATCTCCTTCGCCACGTCGTCGGCCGTGCTGCCGACCAGTCCCGACGCGCACACCAACACCAGGGGTTCACAGGACAGGTCGATGTGCTTCTTGTCCTCGGTGACGTCGCAGGAGATGCTCTTGTAACAGAGCTCGCTCAACTTGATGCGCACCTCGTTGGCGGCGATGGCGTTCGGCCCGTTGCCCACCACCGCCCAATACCGCTTGGCCGGCGCGAAACGCCGGGCGATCTCACCGATCGACGCCCGTCGATCGATCACCTCGCGCATCGCGTCGGGGAGGTCGCGCAACGCGGACAACAACGCGTGCCGACGCTCGTCGGTACCCGCCCCGGCCACCTCGCTGATGGCGCACGCCAACAGCACACCGGCGGCCACCTGGGCGTAGAACGCCTTGGTGGACGCCACGCTCATCTCGACATCACGTCCGTCGCTCGTGAACAGCACGCCGTCGGACTTGTCGCACAGGTCGCTACCCCGACGATTCACGATCGACACGATCGATGCCCCGCGACTTCGGGCCAAGTCGACGGTGCGGTTGGTGTCGGTGGTGGTGCCGCTCTGACTGACGGCGATCACGAGGGTGTCGCTCATGTCGAGTCGCAGATTGAAACCGCTGAGTTCGGTCGCCGTGACGGGGTCGACGTCGAGCGCACCGGCGCACAACTCGTCGAGCACCGAGGCGCAACTGCGTCCCGCGACGGCGGCGGTGCCCTGTCCGATCACGCGGACCTTGTCGATCGAACCGTCGGCGAGTCGCGCGCGCACGGACTCCGGGAGGGAACGGACACCGACGTTGGCGCGTAATCGTCCGTCGACGTCGACGATCCGACCTCGCAGCGTCTTGCGGAAGCTCGTCGGTGCTTCACCGATCTCCTTCAACAGATAGTGCGGGTGGTCGCCACGATCGATGTCACGGGTGGTCACCTCGGCGATCACCAGATCGGAATCCAGAACGGGAATCGAGGAGCCGTCGTATCCGAAACGCGACACGCCCGACAATTCCCCGGCGGCGTGGCCGTCGAGTACGACGATCTGACCCGCGCCCCGCCCGTCACCGTCGAGCCGGAAATACGTGTCGGTCTCCTCGACGACGCCGTACGGCTCACTGGCCACGATGAAGAGGTCGTCGGCCAGTCCGACGAACATGCCCTGACCACTGCCCCGCAGGGCGAGCAAGAGCCGCCCGGGGTCGTCGGTCGCGGCGGCGGCAATCGCGACGGAGCCCTCGAACGAGGTGACGCTGCGCCGAAACGCCTCGACGGTGTCCCCGCAATCGCGGTGATGGGTCGTTACGAGCGCGGGGATCACCTTGGCATCGGTGGTGATCTGACCGGGGAACTCGAGTCCGTGCGCGATGCGCAGGTCGCCGTGATTGTCGACGTCGCCGTTCAGAGCAGCGATCACGTATGGCCGCGGGTCGTCGACGAGTGAGCGCTCGCTGTTGACCGGATGGGCGTTGGGTTCACTGATGATGCCGACGCTCGCCCAACGGGTGTGACCCACCAACGACAGCCGGGCGCCCGGATTCGACAGCGCTCGTCGAAGCACGTCGTCGCCGCGCACCGCGGCGCGGATCACCCGGGTGTTGTCCCCCAACTCGCCGATCTCCGCGGCCGCTTTGTACACGAACGACAGCACGCCGTCGATCGCTCGCACCGAACCGCTCTGGAACAAGGGGTCGGTGGCCCGCTCGAGTACCAGGTCGCGAACCGACGACTCGTCGAGACCGTGGTTCCAGACGAAGAGGTGTATTCCCGCCGAGTCGCGACCACGGACCTCCATGCGATCGATGGCGGCCAACGCCTGTTGGATCATCAGGTAGCCGGCCACCGCCTGGTCGCCGGCCTCCCGCCCGGCCAACTCGTCGACCGCCCGCGCGGTGCGCAAACGGTCGCGGCCGATCGCCCACACGGCATCGCGGGCCGCGATCAGACGGGCGGCACCCAGTTCGAGGGCCTCCGGATCGAGCCGCGGATCCTCAAGCGTGGACTCGACCACGTCGAGCACGGCCGTGAGAGTGGCCAGTCGCGACTCGATCCCGTTGATCAACTCGAGATTGCCCACCAGGGCCAGAGTCCCGGGCACGCCGAGGAGCAGGCGGTTGACCCCGACGAGGTGTTCGGTGGTGGCCACGAGATCGTCGCGGGAGTCGACCGCTCGGTCGAGCAGACCCAGAACCTGCGACGATCCCGGGACGGGTCGGGACCACGGACGCGCGCTCAGGGCGATGATCCCGCACATGACGATCAGGTTACCGAGGTCGGTCGCACGGACCCGTCGGGTCAGCCAGTCCGGCCGAGCACCTGACGCAGACGGTGGGCCCAACGCGCCCGTCGTTCCAGGGCCGCCACCGCGAGACCGGCCCAGAGACCGGGCAGAGTGCGCCGTCCGTACCGGCCCCCGCGTCGACCAGCCCGTTCGCGGTCGTTCCGCTCGACCGCCAATCGACGCTCCACCTCGACCGGATCGAGCTCCGCGCGAGGGCGCGCCAACACGTAACGGAAGCCCCCGCCGGGGTGACGCTCGGTCCACCGTTCGTCGGCGTCCAGAAGTCGCTCGACGTGCGGGACCGTGTCGACGCGTGGCCCCCGCTCGTCGAAGAACGCACGGTTGTGAGTGATCACCTCGTACGCGACACCGCCCCCGAGGTCGCGGTCGTGGATCACGTCGAACCACGCACCGATCGACTCGCGCACACGCGAACTACGGACGGCCTCGCTCGGATCCACCGCCAACATCGTCTTCAACGACGGGTAACGCATGGACTTGCGCAATTCGGTCGGCAGGCTCCGGTTCAGTCGGCGCATCGCGCGCCACTGACGCAGCGGGTACTGGTTCCGGTCGGGTCCCATGTAATCCCAGGAGATGAAGATCGCGTCCGGGGTGCAGAGCGTGCGCACGCTCGACAGAACGCGATCGAGCATCTCTATGTGATGGCAGGCGGCGTAGTTCACCACGAGGTCGTACGGCTCCCAGGTGAGAGCCAGCTCCGAGCCCACGGCGATGACTTCGTCGATGCGATTGACGTCCATGGTGACGTAGCCGATCAATCGGTCGCCCACGTCGCGTCGACATTGTTCGACGAAGTCGGACGAGATGTCGGTGGCCGTCGCCGCGAACACGAGCCCCCGGTCGATCAGGTCTCGTTCGACCCATCCGTTTCCGCAGTTCAACACCAGGGCCTTGCGAAACTGTCGACCGCCGTTCAATCGACGCAGGTGCTCCACCCAGTCGACCGACGGGTCGCCGGTCGCGCGTCGATTCAGATGTTCACGCACGATCGCGAAGTCGTTCCAGTACGTGTTCGGCTCGTAGTACACCGAGGTCACGATACCGAGCCGCGCGTGACCGGTGTTCTGGTCAGGCGAATCGTCTCGTCGCGGCGGAGATGAGACGTTCAGCGACCTCTTCGGCCAGTTCCACCGAACCGGCCTCGACCATCACGCGAACCAACGGCTCGGTCCCCGAGGTACGCACCAACACCCGTCCGTTCACTCCGAGCAGAGCCTCCTCGGCCGCGATCTCGGATGCCAGTTCGCCCACGACGTCGTCGGGACGACGCTCGACCCGCACGTTGCGAAGCACCTGCGGATACGAGTGCATCACGGACGCCGCGACGCTCGAGAATCGTCCCGACGCACGACGCAACGTCAGTCCCAGTTCGATCGCGGCCAACAGTCCGTCGCCGGTCGTG
Source organism: Acidimicrobiia bacterium (assembly GCA_046091365.1). Lineage (GTDB taxonomy): Bacteria > Actinomycetota > Acidimicrobiia > Acidimicrobiales > Ilumatobacteraceae > Casp-actino8. The sequence goes on from JBJTBM010000133.1 coordinate 18,833, forward strand.
GCACGGTCGCGATGGATGATGTGTCCGCTCTGTTCGCCTCCGAGAGCGAAACCCCCACTTTCCATGGCGTCGAGCACGTTGCGATCACCCACTGCCGTCGTCACCACGTCGACACCGGCCGACGCCATGGCGCGGTGGAAACCGAGGTTGGACATCACGGTCACCACGACGGTGTTGCCTTGGAGACGACCCTCGGCGCGACGGTCGATCGCCGAGAGGGCGATCAACCGATCGCCGTCGACGACTCGACCATTCTCGTCGACGGCGATCAGTCGGTCACCGTCACCGTCGAAGGCGAAGCCGACGTCGACCGACACGCCGGTGCCGGTGCCGCTGATGAACTCGCACAACGCGGTCGGCGACGTGGCACCACACTTGTCGTTGATGTTGGTGCCGTCGGGGGCGTCGTTCATCACGATCACGTCGGCGCCGAGTCGTTGCAACACGAGCGGTGCGACCTTGCTCATCGCCCCGTTCGCCGTGTCGATGACGACGCGCAAACCGGCCAGGCACCCCTCTCCGTAGATCGAGACGAGATGATCGACGTAGGTGGAGACTCCGTCGCTACGGCGCATCACGACACCGACCTCGAGGTCGCGCCGGATCGGACCAGTGCCCTCGTCGAGGATCCGATTGGTCTCGACCTCGATCGCGCGTTGCTGTTCTTCGAGCAACTTGCGACCCCCGGGGGCGAACACCTTCACGCCGTTGTCGGTGTAGGGATTGTGCGACGCGGTGATGACCACGGCCGGCACGTTCTCGACGGCCGAGATCATCGCCAGGGACGGGGTCGGTAGGACCCCGAACTCCTCGACGCGCACCCCCTCGGCCGACACCCCCGCCGAGAACGCCGCCTCGAGCACGGGTCCGGACAATCGGGGGTCACGACCCAACACCACGCGCGACGGTGAGAGCACCCGGGCGACGGCGCGGCCGAGGGCCATGACGTACTCCGGGGAGATGTCGACGATGGCGAGGCCCCGGACCCCGTCGGTGCCGAAACTGGGATGGGGCGACATCGGAGCGCCCGTCACGCGACGATCAGCGCTTCGTGTACTGCGGCGCCTTACGAGCCTTCTTGAGGCCGTACTTCTTGCTCTCCTTGCGACGCGAGTCGCGGGTGAGAAGACCGGCCTTCTTCAAGGTCGGGCGCGCTTCCGGATCGATCTCGACGAGCGAGCGGGCCAGTCCCATGCGCATGGCGCCCGACTGACCGGTGACACCTCCACCATGGATGGTGGCGTCGACGTCGTACTGCTCGAGAGTGTTCGTCACGCGCAGCGCCTCGATCGCCGAGTTCTGCTGGGTGGCGGTGCAGAAGTACACGTTCAGCGGCTTGCCGTTGACCGTGACCTTGCCGGTGCCGGGACGCACACGAACGCGCGCCACCGACTCCTTACGACGACCGGTGGTCTGGGTGAGAGGCTTGCTCATTGTCTTCTTCCTCGATTTCAGCGCGCTTTGGCGTGGTCGATGTTGCGGACCTTGGGATTCTGCGCACCGTGCGGATGCTCGGCGCCGGTGTACACCTTCAACTTCTTGATCATCTGACGGCCGAGCGGGCCCTTGGGCAACATGCCGCGCACCGCGCCGCGGATCGCCTCGTCGGGACGACGCGACAACAGGTTGCCGAACGTTTCGCTCTTCAGACCACCGGGGTATCCCGAGTAGTTGTAGACCATGCGCGTGTCGGCCTTGCCCGAGGTGAGCACTACCTTGTCGACGTTGATGATGATCACGTGATCGCCGGTGTCCATGTGGGGAGCGAACGTCGGCTTGTGCTTGCCCCGCAGCAGGCGCGCGGCCTCGGTGCACAGGCGACCGAGGACCATGCCCTCGGCATCGAGGACGTGCCACTCGCGGGTGATCTCACTGGCCTTGGGCGAATAGGTGGTCATGGTGCTTCTTTCACGAACGATTCCCCGGACGATGGTCCGTTGGGGACCGGAGAATGATACGGGCAAACGGGGCAAAAACGACCGGGGGCGGGCTGGATCAACGCCCCGGCTCGGGATATCCGACCTCCCAGAGCGTCAGGCCCTGAGGCGGTGCCACCGTGCCCGTTCGCTCCCCCCGGCGCAGGATGCCCGAGACATGGCCGGGCGACACCCGACCGCACCCCACGTCGACGAGGCAGCCGACGATCGAACGCACCATCTGGTGGCAGAACGCGTTGGCCTGAATCTCGAACCGCAGCACGCGCGCCCCGTGGTCGCTGCGGTGTTCGGTCCAGACCGCCGAGGTGACCCGGCGCACGAGACTCGGGCCGGGGTCGCCTCGCTCGATCTGGTCGCGGCTCAGTTTGGGCTTGCGGCAAAAGGCCGAGAAATCGTGCTCCCCTACCAGCGGGTCGCAGGCGAGGTGCATGAGGGAGAGGTCGAGTGGTACGGCCACGTGCCACGACGTCGGAGCCAGGAATGGATCGGGTGTGGGATCGTTCAGCACCGTGTAGCGGTACCGCCGCCACAGCGCCGAGAAGCGGGCGTCGAAGTCGGGGTCCTCGGCCCAAGCGACCGCACGCACCACGACCCCGGGCCCGCAAAGTTTGGTCAGTCGCCGGGCCAGACCCTCGAGGTCCATGTCGGCGGGGAGGTCACAACTGATCACCTGGTCCCATGCGTGCACACCGGCGTCGGTGCGCCCGGCACCGGTGATCTCGACCGGGCGGCGCGCGATCCGGCCGAGGGCCTCGCCCACGATCCCGGCCACCGTGCGCACACCTTCGTTGGCGGCGAAGCCGTGGAAGTGTGAACCGTCGTACGCCACCGACAAACGAGCCCGCCGGAGGGCGGGCTCGATGGTGTTCATGATTCGGTTCCGTCGTCGACGAGCGAGTCGTCGGGGACGATCAGACGAGTTCGATGCGCGCCATCGGCGCGTTGTCGCCATGGCGCGGCCCGAGCTTCAGGATCCGCAGGTAGCCGCCGTTGCGTTCGAGATACCGTGGCGCCACGTCGGACACCAACTTGTTGGTCATCTCCTTGTCGCCGAGGTAGCTCTGGATCTGACGAATGCGGTGGATGCTCGAGGCGTCACCGTCCTGGGCCTTCTTGGCCTTGGTGATGAGTTTCTCGGCGATGGGACGCAGGGCCTTGGCCTTGGCCTCGGTGGTCTCGATGGCCTCGGCGGCGATCAGCGACGCGGCCAAGTTGGCCATCATCAGCTTCTGGTGCGCGGAGCTACCACCGAACTTCCGGGCGCGGCGGGGTGTAGCGGGCATGGTGTTGTTCCTTGACTCGTGACTCGATCGACTCAGCCCCGCAAGGACAAGCCGCGCTCATCGAGCTTCTGCTTGACCTCGTCGAGACTCTTCTGGCCGAAGTTGGTGATGTTCAACAGATCGTCCTCGGTCTTGCTCAGGAGCTCACCGATGGTGTTCACCTGCGCGCGCTTCAGACAGTTGCGGGGACGCTCGGAAAGGTCGAGGTCCTCGATGGCGATGTCGAGGTCGGGGCTCGTGGTGTTGGCCGAGATGACCTCACCCAGCTCGAGGCCCTTGGGCTCGTCGGACAGGTTGGCCACCAGGTCGACGAGCGACCGCAACGTCGCACCGGCCGAGGCCAGGGCCTCGCGCGGCGACAGGGTGCCGTCGGTCTCGATGTCGATCACGAGCTTGTCGTAGTTCGTGCTCTGCTCGACGCGGGTCGGCTGAACGTCGAACATGACGCGGCGAACCGGCGAGAAGATGGCGTCGATCGGGATGACCCCGATGGTGCCGTTGCCGGAACCCCGGTCGCTGCTGAGGTAGCCGCGACCCCGCTCGACGGTGAGGTCGACGGCGAGTCGGCCCTTGTCGTTCACGGTGGCGATGACCAGGTCCTTGTTCAGGATCTCGACCTCGGCCGGGCAGCGGATGTCGCCGGCGGTGATGACCGCCGGACCGCGCACGTCGACGCGAATGACCACCGGCTCGTCAGCGGCCGAGGTGAGCACGACGTCCTTGAGGTTCAAGATGATGTCGGTGACGTCCTCGGTGACGCCGGGGATGGTGTCGAACTCGTGCAGGGCCTCGTCGAACTTGACCGTGGTGATCGCAGCGCCCGGGATGGACGAGAGCAGAACACGACGGAGCGAGTTGCCGATGGTGTGGCCGAAGCCGGGCTCGAGTGGTCCGACGGAGAACGACTGGCGATTGTTCGACTCCTCGTTCTCGGTCTCGACTGTGGGGCGCTGGATGACGAGCATGTTTCTCTTCCGTTCGTCGGGTGGTTGGTGACTGCTGGGTGGGATTACTTCGAGTAGAGCTCGACGATGAGCTGTTCGCGCACGGGCACGTCGATGTGCTCGCGCGACGGTTCGGTACGCACGGTGACCTGCTTGCCGCCGTCGCCGCCCTCGAGCCAGCCGACGATGGCGCGGTCGAGGGTGTCGACGTTGTGCTGAATCACGATCATGTCGCGAGCCTTGGTCGACAAGGTGACGACGTCGCCCTTCTTCACACGGGCGCTCGGGATGTTGACACGCTTGCCGTTGACGAGGATGAGTCCGTGGCTGACGAATTGGCGGGCCTGCGGGCGGGTGCTGGCGAAGCCGGCGCGGTACACGACGTTGTCGAGACGCAACTCGAGCAGGCGTAGCAGGTTCTCACCGGTCGGTCCGGCGAGGCGGTTGGCCTCCTCGTAGGTCTTGCGGAACTGACGCTCGAGGACGCCGTAGATGTACTTCGCCTTCTGCTTCTCCTGGAGCTGGGCCAGGTACTCGCTGTCGCTCGAGCGACGACGGGTGCGACCGTGCTGGCCCGGGGGGAAGGGACGACGCTCGAGGGCCTTGCGACCCTTATCGTTCTCGAAGATGTTGGTGTTCAGACGGCGCGACAGTCGCACCTTGGGTCCGGTGTAGCGGGCCATGACTCAGTTCCTCTTCCGCTTGGGCAACTTGCAGCCGTTGTGCGGCACCGGGGTGACATCCTTGATGCCGGTCACTTCGATGCCGGTGTTCTGCAGCGAACGAATGGCGGTGTCACGACCAGAACCGGGGCCCTTGGCCTGAACCTCGACGCGTCGCATGCCCTGCTCGAACGCGGCCTTGGCGGCCTTTTCGGCGGCCAACTGAGCGGCGAACGGGGTGCTCTTGCGCGAGCCTTTGAAGCCCACGCCACCACCGGACGCCCACGACAACACGTTGCCCTCGGTGTCGGTGATGCTGACGATGGTGTTGTTGAACGAGCACTTGATGTGGCACACGCCCACGGCAACGTTCTTGCGCTCGCGCTTACGGGGGCGGCGTCCGCCCGGCTTCGGCTTCGCCATGATTACTTCCTCACTGCCTTCTTCTTGTTGGCCACGGTCTTCTTCGGTCCCTTGCGGGTGCGAGCGTTGGTGTGGGTGCGCTGACCGCGCACGGGCAAGCCCTTGCGGTGACGGACGCCCTGCAGACAACCGATCTCGATCTTGCGCTTGATGTCGGTTTGCACTTCGCGGCGCAGGGCACCTTCGACGGGGAGGTTCTGGTCGACCCAACCGCGCAACGTGTTGACCTCTTCGTCTGTGAGGTCGCGCACGCGGGTGTTGGGGTCGATGCCGAGCTCGGCGCACATGCGCTGGGCCGTCGGCTTACCGATGCCGAAGATGTAGGTGAGCGAGATCTCCAACCGCTTCTCGCGGGGGATGTCGACGCCGGAAATACGGGCCATGAACGTTTCCTTGTTTCCTTCTCAGCCTTGACGCTGCTTGTGACGCGGGTTCTCGCAGATGACCATCACACGTCCGTGACGACGGATCACCTTGCACTTCTCGCAGATCTTCTTGACACTGGGCTTGACCTTCATGGCCGTCTCACACTCTTGTTTCTCACTTGTAGCGATACGTGATGCGACCCCGGGTGAGGTCGTACGGAGTGAGTTCCACTTGCACCTTGTCTCCGGGGAGGATGCGGAGGGAGTTCATTCGCATCTTTCCGGAGATGTGCGCCAACACCTTGTGGCCGTTCTCCAACTCCACCCGAAACATCGCGTTCGGCAGGGATTCGAGAATGGTGCCTTCCAGCAGGATGGCGTCGTCTTTGGGCTTGGGCAGAACTGCCTCCTTGTAGGCGGTTTGGGCGAACTGCGACGAGACCCGAGGACGCGTGCAGGACCGGCTGTTGGGCCGAGTGGCAACGCTACCGCCGGGTGCGGCCGACTCCAATGGGACCAAACCGGAAAGTTCGGACGCTGCGGGCGTGGTGGGGCCGGTCCCGACCGCCTCGAGACCGTGGATATCCACAGCCGTCACGGGCGACGGCGGGCGGCGTCGATCGCCCCGGTGAGGCGGGCGAACACCTCGTCGGGCGAGGCCGAGCCGTCGATGACGGTCAGGCGACCCTGCCGGTCGTAGTAGTCGAGCAACGGCGTGGTCTGGGTCTCGTACAGGTCGAGTCGGCGGTTGATCGACTCGGGGGTGTCGTCGGCGCGCTGGACCACGTCTCCCCCGCAGGTGTCGCAGGTCCACGGACTACGTTCGCCGCCCCTGGCCGTGTAATTGGCCCCGCAGTCTCGGCAGGTGCGCCGCGCCGAGATGCGCTGGATCACCATCTCGCGGGGGACGTCGATGTCGAGCACGGCGTCGATCGGGCGCTCGGCGGAGATGCGATCGAGCGCCTCGGCCTGCACGACCGTGCGCGGAAAACCGTCGAGGATGTAGCCCCGGCTGCGCGCGTCGTCCTGCTCGAGTCGATCGGCGACCAGTCGGATCATGATCTCGTCACCGACCAACTTGCCGGCCCGGATCACCTCGTCGGCCTGCTCGCCGAGCTCGGTCCCCTCGCGAACTGCGGCTCGCAGCATGTCGCCGGTCGAAACGTGAGGCACGACGTAGTGACGGGACATACGCACGCACTGCGTCCCCTTACCGGCACCTTGGCGGCCGATGATGATCAGGCGGACACCAGGGATCATCGGCTTACTTCAAGAATCCCTCGTAGTTGCGCAGCATCAACTGGCTGTCGACCTGTCGCATCAATTCCAGCGCCACACCCACGGCGATCAGAACGGTGGTCCCGGCGAAGGGGAACGACCGAACGTCGCCCACCCAGAGAACGATGTACGGAAGGATCGCGATGAACGCCACGAACAACGCACCCGGAAGGGTGATGCGGTTCACGGTCTTGGCGAGGTAGCGCTCGGTCTGCGGTCCCGGACGAATACCGGGGATGAACCCACCCTGACGACGGATCTGGTCGGCTTGACGGATCGGATCGAAAGCGATCGAGTTGTAGAAGTAGGCGAAGGCGATGATCAGGATCGCGAACGACACGATGTACAACAGTCCCTGCGACGACACCAGGTTGCGGTCGACCCACTCGGTGATCGTGCGCCGCCACCCGCTGTCGCTACCGATCACGTTGGTGACGAGCACCGGCAACAACATGACCGAACTGGCGAAGATGATCGGAACGACACCGGCCTGGTTCACCTTGAGGGGGATATAGGTGCTCTGGCCGCCGTACATGCGACGACCCACCACCCGTTTCGCGAACTGAACCGGGATACGTCGTTGCCCGAGTTCGACGCGCACCACCGCGATGAGGATTCCGATTGAGATGGCCACCAGAAATCCGAAGACGACCCACTTCTTGCTCTGAAGAATCGAGTAGTAGCTGAACGGGAGCGACGACACCACCGAGGCGAAGATCAGGATGCTCATGCCGTTGCCGATCCCGCGCTGGCTGATCAGTTCGCCCATCCACATCAGCAACGCGGTGCCGGCGACCAGGCTGATGATCACGAGCAGACCGCGCGGCCACATTCCGTCGGGCAGCAACACGATGTCGGGGGCATTCGCCGAGGCCGTGAAGAACGCCGAGCCACGACCCTGACCGAAGATGAAAGTGAGGCCAGCGGCCTGCAGCAACGCGATGGCGATGGCCACGTAACGGGTCCACTGCGTGATCTTGCGCTGGCCGACAGCGCCCTCTTGCTGCCACTCCTCGAGCTTGGGGATCACCACGGTGAGGACCTGCATGATGATACTCGAGGTGATGTAGGGCATGATGCCGAGCGCGAAGATCGCGAACGACGAGAACGCACCACCGGAGAACAGGTTCAGAAAGCCGAGCGCACCCTGCTGGCGAGCGGACTCGCGCAACTGGCGTACCGCCTGATCGTCGATGCCCGGAACGCGCACGTGCGCGCCGATGCGGTACAGGATCACCATCATGATCGTGAACAGGATCTTGTTCCGAAGGTCTGGCACCTTGAAGATGTTCTTCAGGTTCGTCAGCACGTGCTCTCCTCGGTTCTAACTAACGGTGATCGACGGAGGCCGACTCAGCGGTTGGTGAACTGGTTGCCGTTGGCAGCCGGGCGCACCTTGTAGGGCAGTGGGATGATCGTGACCGAGCCGCCGACCGCTTCGATGGCGGCCTGGGCGGCCTTGGACACCGCGTGGGCCGACACGTCGACCTTGCGGGTGACCTGACCACGCGCCAGCACCTTGACGAACACGTCCTTGTGCAGGACGCCACGGGCCGACAACACCTCAGGGGTCACCACGGACTCCTCGAGCTCGTTGATGGTGTCGAGGTTGACGGCCTGGTACTCGATGCGGAAGGGGTTGTTGAATCCCTTCAACTTCGGCACGCGCTGCTTGAGGGGCATCTGTCCACCTTCGAAGCCGCGGGCGACCTTGCCGCGACCGCGCGAGTGCTGACCCTTGGTTCCGCGGCCGGCGGTCTTACCGCCCTTGCCACCAATACCGCGGGCGAGCCGCTTTTTGCGATGGGTCGAGCCCGGTGCCGGTGCTAGTTCGTCGACGCGCATGGGTCAGCTCTCCTTGGAAGTGGCCGGGGAGACCTCGACCAGATGGGGGACGCGGGCGATCATGCCGCGGATCTCGGGGCGATCGGGAAGCACGTTCGACTTTCCGATGCGACCGAGTCCGAGTGCGCGAAGAGTGCCGCGACTCTTGGGCTTGGCGTGGGTGCACGACTTCACCTGGGTGACGGTGATCATTGGTCCGGTGTGCACCACGGTCTTGTACGTGGCCATGTTCAGTGCGCCTCTCCGGCGGCAATCGCCTTCTTGGTGTCGGTGTAGGCCTTCAGCAGTCCCTTGGGAACGAAGGAGTCAGCGGGAATGCCACGACGGACCGCCACTTCGTCGGGACGCTGCAGACTCTGCAGACCGTTGATGGTGGCGCGGGCCACGTTGATGGCGTTCGACGAGCCGAGCGACTTGGCGAGCACGTCGTGGATACCGGCTTCCTCGAGGATGATGCGCGCTGCACCACCGGCGATGACGCCGGTACCGGGAGCGGCGGGCTTCAACATCACACGACCAGCCCCGAGAACCCCGATGATCGGGTGGGTGATCGTGGCTCCGGCCATCGGGACCGAGAACATGTTGCGCTTGGCATCCTCGGTGCCCTTCTGAATCGCCAAGGGAACTTCCTTGGCCTTGCCGTAGCCGAGGCCGACGCGACCATTGCCGTCGCCGACCACCACGAGCGCGGTGAACGAGAAGCGACGACCGCCCTTGACCACCTTGGCGACGCGGTTGATGTGGATCACGCGCGACTCACGACCACCGTCGGGCGAGTTGCCCGGGGCGTTGCGGTCACCCTGACGGGGGTTGCCGTGTCCACGATCACCCTGACGGGGATTCGGGTTGTTCGGGTTGTTCGTCATCAGAACTCCAGTCCGGCTTCACGGGCGGCTTCGGCAACCGCGGCGACGCGACCGTGGTAGAGGTAACCACCGCGGTCGAAAACGACTTTGCTCACACCGGCGGCCTTGGCCCGCTGGGCCACGGTGGCACCGAGGGCCTTGGCGGCGTCGACGGTGCTGCCACCGGCGGCGCGGAGCGCGGGTTCGTTCGACGACACCGACGCGATGGTCACGCCCAGGTCGTCGTCGATCACCTGCAACATGATGTGCTTGTTCGAGCGGTACAGCGACAAACGCGGACGCTCGGCGGTGCCGTGGATCTTCTTGCGCACGCGGTTGTGCCGGATGAGCCGGCTTTCGCGTCGTTCTTTGCTGATCTTGGTCATTTCGTGTTCCTATCGATCCTTGGTTGGCCGGTCACTTCTTGCCGGCCTTACCGGCCTTGCGGAGGATGCGCTCGTTGAGGTAGCGGACGCCCTTGCCCTTGTACGGCTCGGGCTTGCGGATCGAGCGGATGTTCGCGGCCACCTGGCCGACGAGCTCCTTGTCGACGCCCTTGATGATGACGCGGGTCTGCACCGGCACTTCAAAGGTCACTCCCTCGGGGGCGGCCACGTCGACCGGATGTGAGAAGCCCAAGTTCAAGCGGATCGCCGAGGGACCCTTCAATTCGGCGCGATATCCGACGCCGACGATCTCGAGCTCCTTGGTGAAGCCGTCGGTGACACCGACGACCATGTTGCTCACCAAAGCGCGGGACAAACCGTGCAGGCTGCGCGACTGACGCTCGTCGTTGGGACGCTCGACGAGAAGTTCGTTCTCCTCCTGGCGCACCGAGATGCCACCGACCAGATCGCGCGTGAGGGTGCCCTTGGGGCCCTTCACGGTGACGCTGTTGCCGGCGACTTTCACCTCGACGCCCGAGGGCAGGGTGATGGGGGCTTTACCGATACGTGACATGTCGTTCTCCTCGGCTCACCACACGTAGCAGAGGACCTCGCCGCCCACTTTGCGCTTGCGCGCTTCGCGGTCGGTCATGAGACCCTGACTGGTGGACAGGACGGCGACTCCGAGGCCACCGAGCACGCGGGGCACGGTGTCGGACTTGCGGTACACGCGAAGTCCGGGAGTCGAGATGCGCTTGATGCCGGCGATGGTGCGACGGCGTTCGGCGGAGTACTTCATGGAGATGGTGAGCACGTCGCCGGGCCCCTTGGAGTTGGGGGCGACAGCGAAACCACCGATGTAGCCCTCCTGTTCCAGGATCTTGGCGAGCGCCACCTTCTGCTTGGACGACGGCATCTTGACCTCGTCGTGCATCGCCGTGTTGGCGTTGCGGATGCGGGTCAGCATGTCTGCAATGGGATCGGTCAGCATTGGTACCTCACCAGCTCGACTTCGTCAGACCGGGGATCTCACCGGCGTGGGCCATATCACGAAGGCACACGCGGCACAGTCCGAACTTGCGGTAAACGGAACGGGCGCGGCCGCACTTGCGGCAGCGGGTGTAGCCACGCACCTTGAACTTGGGCTTGGCTGCAGCCTTGTTGATCAGAGACTTCTTGGCCATGAGTCGTTACCTCTCACTCACTTCTTCTTGGCGGCGAACTGCGGGCCGCGCCGGCTGGACTTCTTCTTGGGTGCGGCCGCGGCATCGACGCCGCGCTTGAACGGGAAACCGAAGGCATCGAGCAGGGCTCGGCCGGCGGCATCGGTGGTCGCGGTGGTCACGATGGTGATGTCCATGCCACGGGGCGCGTCGATCTTGTCGTAATCGATCTCGGGGAACACCGTCTGGTCGGCGAGACCGAAGGTGTAATTGCCCCGACCGTCCCACGAGTGCACCGGCAGGCCCCGGAAGTCGCGGATTCGCGGGATGGCCACCGAGATCAGACGATCGAGGAACTCCCACATGCGGTCGCCGCGCAGCGTGACCTTGCAGCCGATCGCCTGGTTCTCGCGCAACTTGAAGTTGGCGATCGAGTCACGCGACTTGGTGACCTTGGGCTTCTGACCGGCGATACGGGTCATGTCGGCGACCGCGCCCTCGAGCAGCGAGGGCTGCTGGGTGGCGCGACCGACGCCCATGTTGATCACGATCTTCTCGATGCGGGGCACTTGCATGGCGTTGTCGACGCCGAGCGTGGCCTTTAGGGCGTCGCGGATCTCGGCCTGGTACTTGGCCTTGAGACGCGGGGCTGTTGCGGTGGTCATCAGACTTCCTCACCCGTGGTACGAGCGACGCGCACCTTGGTGCCGTCACTGTTGGTCTTGTATCCGACGCGCGTGGGCTTGCCCTTGTGGACGAGCATCACGTTCGAGGCGTCGAGCGGCATGTCGCGGTCGATGATGCCGCCCTGCTGGTTGGCGCCGCGCGGCTTCTGGTGCTTCCTCACGACGTTGATGCCGTCGACGATGACCTGGTTGGTCGAGGGCATGACCCGTGAAACGGTGCCTTCCTTGCCCTTGTCCTTGCCCGAGATCACCACGACGGTGTCACCCTTCTTGATCTTCATCTCAGAGCACCTCCGGGGCCAGCGAGACGATTCGCATGAACTTCTTGTCGCGCAGTTCGCGACCCACGGGTCCGAAGATGCGCGTTCCGCGCGGCGTGAGGTCGTCCTTGATAATGACCGCCGCGTTCTCGTCGAAGCGGATGTAGCTGCCGTCGGGACGGCGCTTCTCCTTCTTCACCCGGACGACGACGCACTTCACGACGTCGCCCTTCTTGACTCCGGCACCCGGGATGGCATCCTTGACGGTCGCCACGAAGATGTCGCCGATGGACGCATACCGGCGGCGCGTGCCACCGAGCACCTTGATGCAGAGCACTTCCTTGGCTCCGCTGTTGTCCGCCACGCGTAGGCGGCTTTCCTGCTGGATCATCGTGATTCCTCCGTCGTTCCCTGGCCGCTCACTTGGCCCGCTCGAGGATCTCGACGACGCGCCAACGCTTGGTCTTCGACAGCGGGCGGGTCTCCATGACCCGCACCTTGTCGCCGATGTTGGCGTCGTTGGCCTCGTCGTGCGCGTAGAGCTTCTTGGTGCGCATGACGAACTTGTTGTACTTGGGGTGGCGCACGCGCTCGACCACCTCGACGACGATCGTGCGGTCCATCTTGTTGGACGACACGACGCCCTCGCGGATCTTGCGGTTGGCGCGCTCGGTGGTTTCGGTGTTCTCGGACATGTCGTTCACTTTCCTGCCTCGGCCGCGGCGATCTCGCGCTGACGGATGAGGGTGTTGATGCGGGCGATGCGACGACGGACGCGACGCAATTCGCTGTGGTTGTCGAGCTGGCCGGTCGCGCTGCGGAACCGGAGGTTCAGCGCCTCCTGCTTGGCGGCGCGCAACTGGTCGACCAACGACGCGAGGTCGAGTTCGCTCAGTTCGCCGCGGTCCTTACTGGCCTTGGTTGCCATGGTCAGATCGCCTCCTCGCGGGTGATGATGCGCGCCTTGATCGGCAGCTTCTGGATCGCCTTTTCGAGCGCCTCGAGGGCCTGCTCACGTACTGGGAACGACAGCTCGAACAGAACGCGTCCCGGCTTGACCACGGCCACCCAGAACTCGGGGTTGCCCTTGCCCGATCCCATACGGGTCTCGGCCGGCTTCTTGGTCACCGGCTTGTCCGGGAAGACGTTGATCCAGACCTTGCCACCACGCTTGATGTGACGGGTCATGGCGATACGAGCAGCCTCGATCTGGCGGGCGGTGAGCCAGCACGGCTCGAGGGCCTGGATTCCGTACTGGCCGAAGGCCAGTTCGCTTCCACCCTTGGCCATACCGCCGGTGCGGCCTCGGTGATGCTTACGGTGTGCGACTTTGCGGGGCATCAACATGTCGATCAGTCCTGTCCGCGGAAGTGCGGGGTCTCGTGGCCCTCGTGGGTACGACGGGCGATCTCTTCTTCCTCATCGAGAAGCGCCTCGAGCAAGGGGTCTGCTTCCTTGACGAGCGGCGCGGTCTCGATGACGTCCTCGGCCTTGCGACGTCCGCTCGACGACACGACCTTGCGGGCACCGGGGGCGCCGGAGGTCTCGCCGACGGCCATGGCGGCCTCGCGCACGATCTTGTCCTCGGACTGGGGCTTGTACGGCAGGATGTCGCCGCGGTAGATCCAGACCTTGACACCGACGCGACCGCTCGAGGTGCGGGCCTCACGGAAGCCGTAGTCGATGTCGGCACGCAGGGTGTGCAACGGCACGCGACCCTCGCGGTACCACTCGGTGCGGCTCATCTCGGCGCCTCCGAGGCGACCCGAACACTGCACGCGGATGCCGAGGGCACCGGCCTTCTGGGCGTTCTGCACGGCGCGCTTCATGGCGCGACGGAAGGCGATGCGCCCGACCAACTGATCGGCGACGCCCTGGGCGATCAGGGCGGCATCGAGTTCGGGAGACTTGATCTCGACGATGTTCAACTGAACCTTGAGGTTGCCCGTGAGCTTGGTGAGCCCGGCGCGCAACTCGTCGGCCTTGGCTCCCTTGCGTCCGATGACGATGCCGGGACGAGCGGTGTGGATGTCGACCTTGAGGGTCTCGCCACGCTTGCGCTCGACCTCGACGCGCGAGATCGCCGCGTCGGGCAACGCCTCGTCGATGTAGGCGCGAATCTTCCAGTCCTCGGTGAGGTAGTCCTTGTACTGGCGCTCACTGAACCAACGGCTCTTCCACTCGGTGGTGACACCGAGACGAAAGCCGTACGGGTTGATCTTCTGGCCCATCAGTTGGTCTCCTCGGCGTCGGGCGTGGTGGTGGTCTCGTTCTCGGCGACCGCGTTCTCGACCGCGACGGCGGCCTCGGCGCTCTCGGTCGACTCGTCGCCCTTGGTGGCGCGGGCCTCGCGGCTCTTGGTCACGCGGGCCCGGCGATCGGCCACGCCACCGGTGCGACCGGCGCGACGACCCGACACGGAGCGCTCGCGGCGAGCCTGCACCACCGACAACAGATCGGCTTCGATGACGTCGAGCACGATCGTGATGTGACAGGTTCGCTTGTTGATGCGGGTCGCGCGACCGCGGGCGCGCGGCTTGAAGCGGCGCAGGGTCGGACCTTCGTCGGCGTAGCAGGCCTTGACGTAGAGGGTCTCGGCTTCCAACGAGTCGTTGTTCACCGCGTTGGCGACGGCCGAGGCCAACACCTTCCGCACCACGCGGGCGGCTTCGCGCTCGGTGAACTGCAGGATCTGGTCGGCGCTCACGACGTCACGACCACGGATCAGGTCGAGCACGACGCGGGCCTTGGAGGCCGACATGCGTGAGCCACGCACGCTGGCGCGGGTGCCGGTGCGTTCGCCGGCGACGAACGAGCGCTCGTTCAACTTGGGACCGGTCATTACTTGTTACCCTTCGTGTTCTTCTCCTGGCCGGCGTGGTACTTGAAGGTGCGAGTCGGCGAGAACTCACCCAACTTGTGACCGACCATCGCCTCGGTGACGTACACCGGGACGTGCTTGCGACCGTCGTGGACCGCGATGGTGTGCCCGACCATGTCGGGGATGATCGTGGAACGACGACTCCAGGTCTTGATGACCTTCTTCTCGCTGGCGGCGTTCAGCGCGTCGACCTTCTTGACCAAGTGGTCATCGACGAACGGGCCCTTCTTCAGGCTGCGCGACATGTTTTACCTCGATCCCTTAGCGACGGCCCTTGGCCGAACGACGACGACGGATGATCAACTTCTGCGACGCCTTGTTGGTGTCGCGGGTACGGCTCTCGGGCTTGCCCCACGGCGACACCGGCGGACGTCCACCGGAGGTCTTGCCTTCTCCGCCGCCGAGCGGGTGGTCGACGGGGTTCATGGCCACGCCACGGGTCTGCGGACGCACGCCCTTCCAGCGGTTGCGTCCGGCCTTGCCGATCTTGATGAGCTCGTGCTCGGCGTTGCCGACCTCGCCGACCGTGGCGCGACAATCGATGAGGACACGACGCATTTCCGAGCTGGGCAGACGGAGCGTGGCGTGGTCGCCGTCCTTGGCGACCAACTGCACGCCCACACCGGCCGAGCGGGCCATCTTGCCGCCCTGACCGGGACGCAACTCGACGTTGTGCACCATGGTGCCGACCGGCATGTAGCGCAACGGCAACGCGTTGCCGGGCTTGATGTCGGCCTTGGGACCGCTCGAGACGTGGTCGCCGACGTTCATTCCTTTGGGCGCCAGGATGTACGCCTTCTCGCCGTCGGTGTAGTGCAACAGCGCGATGCGGCAGGTGCGGTTCGGGTCGTACTCGATGGTGGCGACCTTGGCGATCACGCCGTCCTTGTTGCGCTTGAAGTCGATGACGCGGTACTGCTGCTTGTGTCCGCCACCGCGGTGACGCGCGGTCTTGCGACCGTACGCGTTGCGACCGCCCGACTTGGGCTTGCTGACGAGCAACGACTTCTCAGGCGTCGTCGACGAAATATCGGAGAAGTCCGACGACGTCTGGAACCGGCGACCGGCGGATGTGGGCTTGCGCTTACGAATTGCCATGACGATTGCCTCAGTTGTTCTCGAACAGCGGGATCTCGCTGCCGGGGGCCAGGGTGACGATGGCGCGCTTCGACGCGGCGCGACGGCCGGGGCGGTTGGTGCCCCGGGTGCGCTGAGCCTTGCCCGCACGGTTGAGAGTGTTCACTTTCAACACCTTCACGCCCCAGATCGCCTCGACGGCGTCGTGGATCTCGGGCTTGGAGGCGTCGACATGAACCTGGAACGTGTAGACACCGGTCTCGATGAGCGCGTAGCTCTTCTCGGACACGACCGGCGCGAGGATGATGTCGCGGGGATCCTTCATCACTGACCGTCCTTGCTCGCTCCGGGCAACGAGGCCTTGGAGAACACGATGTAGTCGTTGCACAACACGTCGTACGCGTTGAGTTCGCCGATCTCGATCAACTGCACCTCAGGAAGGTTGCGGAAGGAGCGAATGGCGTTGATCTCGTCGCGACGAACCACCACGAGGATGCGACCCTCGAGGTTCAACGCGGCCAGGGCGGCCAGGGCGGCCGAGGTCTTGGGAGTGTCGAAACTCCACGCGTCGACGACGACGACCTTGCCCTCGTTCGCACGATCGGACAGCGCGGACTGCAGGGCGATCCTGACCATCTTCTTGGGGGTCTTCTGCGAGTACTTGCGGGGCTTGGGTCCGAGGGCCACGCCACCACCGGAGAACTGCGGCGAACGGGTGGAGCCCTGACGGGCGTTGCCGGTGCCCTTCTGCTTGTACGGCTTCTTGCCGCCGCCCGACACCTCGCCGCGGGTCTTGGTGCTCTGGGTGCCGGCGCGACGGTGCGCCAACTGGGCCACCACGACCTGGTGCATCACCGGAACGTTGGGCTGGCGACCGAAGTCGTCGTCGCTCAGATCGAGCGATCCGACGTCCTTGCCGGTCTGGTTCTTGAGCTTCACGGAGGGCATCAGTTCACTTCCCCTTCACCGCGTTGCGAACGATCACAACGCCACCGTTCGGGCCCGGCACCGAGCCACGCACCAACAACAGGCCCCGCTCGGCGTCGGCCTCCACCACTTCGAGATTCAAGGTGGTCACTTGCTCGTGTCCCATGTGGCCCGCCATGCGCAGACCCTTGAACACGCGACCGGGGAACGAGCACGAACCGATCGAGCCGGGAGCACGGTGGTGCTTGTGGTTGCCATGGCTCGCACCCTGACCGTTGAAGTTGTGACGCTTCATGCCGCCCGCGAATCCCTTGCCGCGGCTCACCGCCGTGACGTCGACCTTCTGACCCTTGACGAGTACGTCGGCCGCGATCTCCTGACCGACCTCGAACCCGTCGACGCTGTCGAGGCGCAACTCGACGAGACGACGACCGGCATCGACGCCGGCCTTGGCGAAGTGACCGGCCTCGGGCTTCGTCAACTTCTTGGCGTCCTTGTTGCCGTAGGTCACCTGAAGAGCGGCGTAGCCGTCGCGCTCGGTGGTCTTGATTTGCACGATGCGAGCAGCCTCGACACGAAGCACGGTGACGGGGACGACGCGATTGTCGTCCGCCCACACCTGTGTCATGCCGACCTTCTCGCCGACGATCGCTTGCTTTGCCATGAGGCAGCCTCTTCATCCGACCGCATCGCTGCGGAACTTGCACGCTGACTTCACGTGTCGGGCGGCGAACCGCCATTCACGCAAATGCTCCACAGGTCATGGACCGGTGGAGCATTGGTTTGAGTTGTTGCCATGTGGTCCCCGGCAAACCGGGCTCACACGGACATCGATTGACGCCCCGAGGGGCACGAGTCGGGAACGCTACCTGCGCGAACACCCCGCCCCAACCAGGGCCGAGCAGGTATTCCCCCGCGGACCTGTCTCACGGTGGGACAGCAGTGACGGTTTATCCACAGGGTTGTGGATAAATGGGTTAGGGGAAGCGTCGGGCCAGCCAGTCGGCGACGTGGGCCAGGGCCTCCCGGCGATGTCCCTCTAGATAATGGGGTGCCCCGGTCATCTCCACGTAGGTCCGGTCAGCCGCGCCACTGTTGTCGACGATCTCCTTGGCCTGCCACACCCGGATCTCGGTGTCGGCGGTGGGATGGACGAGCAGCGTGGGAACCCGTACCTCGGGCATGGTGTCGGCCAGTTTGGCGTGGCTCGACAGCCCGCTCCAGGTGCTCAACCAGCCCCGGGCCGTCATCGTGCGGGCCAGTCCCCCCCGCCCGTAATTGGCGTCGAAGGGGTCCGGGAAGGCGAACAACGAGCCCATCGGCCGATCGTCGGGATCGATCGACAGATCGAGATACGCCGGGTCGGCCAAGGTGCGGTAGATCGTCAGGTACTTGGTGAACACCGCCCGCCGACGTTGCTCGCGCCACGACCCCACATCGGAGGTCTTGTCGAGCCCGCGCAGTTGGCCGGCCGCCAGGGTCGATTCCTCGATGCTGGCCCGAGCGATGGCGTCGATGCGGGCGACCCGGGCCACCTGGGCGGCGCGGTACCGCTGCAGCCACTGCGCGTCGTAGGCGCAGGGTTGGGGCCACGGGCGCCATCCGTTGTCGGGGTTGTACATGTCGAGCTCGGGGTCGGTCGAGAACGGATCGTCCTCGTCGATCACGCTCGGATCGATCACCTGCAACATGAACACGCCTTCACCGGGGTGCGCGGCCATTCCGACCCAACCGTCACCGATGCCCCGCTCGACGTGTGCGAGCGCCATCAATGACCCGCCACCGGAGTTACCGAGCAACACCACGGCCTCGGCCCCGCGCCTACGCATCTCGTCGTGGACCGTCTGCACGTCGACCGTGCACGCCTCGTGAAGGCAGTCGGTGTCATTGTTCATGTACCGAGTTCCGAACCCGAGGACCGCGTACCCCGCGGCGGCCAACAACGGCGCGGCGTAGTGCACGCTGAAGTCACCGCGCGGGTGCGACAGGATCACCGCGGTCTTCCACGCTCGACCACGCGGCGGCGTCCACAACAGGCCCCGCACCAAGGCGCCGTCAGGGCTGACCAATCGGATCGACTCGCGCGGGATCTCGACCCCGGGATCGTCCTCGGGCAACGGCCAGTAGTTCAGACCGAACGGACGAGATCCCCCGAGGTGCGCATCCAACATGACCGCACCGTACTCCCGAACCGCTATTCGGCGGGTCGTTGGATGAGCGTGGCACTCAACGTCAGCCGTTCACCGTCACGCAACACCTCGATCTCGATGGTGTCGCCGGGCGACTTGTCGCGGATGGCCGCGACGAAGGCCGACTGTCCGTCGACCGGTGTCCCTCCGGCCGACACCACGATGTCCCCCGCTTCGAGACCGGCCTCGGCGGCCGGCGAATCCGGGGCGACTTCGGTGATGAGCGCGCCACGACCACCGTCGTCGCGCCCCTGCAATCCGACACCGAGATAGCCCTCGATACGTTGCGCGCCATTCGACACCGCGCGGAGTTCATCGATGACCGGTAGGGCCTCGCCGACCGAGATCGAGAAACCCACGTTGTTGGCCGCGGTGTTGGCGGTGCTCGTGAACACCGCGGTGTTGATGCCCACCACTTGACCGCGGGAGTTCAAGAGCGGTCCTCCCGAGTTGCCCGACGAGATCGCCGCGTCGGTCTGGATGAGCCCGTCGAGCGCACCGTCACCGTTCTCGATCGTGCGGTTCAGGGCGGAGATGATCCCGCGGGTCACCGTGGGCCCACCATCGAGGTCGAGTGCGAACCCCACCGCCACCACTTCGTCACCCACGCGGATCGACGCCGGGTCGGCGAACACCGCCGGGGTGAGACCGGTGGCGTCGATGCGCAACAATGCGAGATCGTTACCGACGTCGGTCGCCAGCACCGAGGCCGGGATGGGGTCGATGCTGTCGCCGAACAGCACGCTGACCTTGGTGGCTCCGTCGACCACGTGGGCGTTGGTCAGGATCTCACCGTCGGCGGTGATGACCACTCCGGTGCCCGTGCCCTGACCGGCTCCGAAACCCTCGTCGATCTCCGAGACCACCGTGACCACACTGGGCTCGATGATCGCGACCACGTCGGCCACGTTCATGGCCGGCACGTCGCCGTCGGTGGGCGCCGCCGTGACCACCGGGGTCGCGCTCGAGCCCGGTTCGGGGTCGAGCGACCCGTCGTCGACCGGCGGCGCGACGGACGTTGTCGAGACGGTGCCGTCGTCGCCACCACCTTGGGCGATCTGGGCTCCGATGAATCCGCCCAACACCGCTGCCAGGACCACCGCGGTCACTACGAGTCCGCGCCGACGCGCCGCCCGGGGATCATCGTTCGAGTCGTCACCCGGCTGGGGTGCGGGCAATTGCGGGGGAGGGAACATCTCGGTCACGACGAAATCTTGCCCGACGACGGTGTCCGTGTCCCAGCGGCCGGGCCTTCTCTAAGGACTCAGGCGTTCTGAACCTTGATCTCCACCTCGACACCGGCCGGCAGGTCGATGCGCTGCAGGCTGTCGATGGTCTGCTGCTTGGGATCGACGATGTCGATGAGGCGCTTGTGGATGCGCATCTCGAAGTGCTCGCGAGAGTCCTTGTCGATGTGCGGTCCGCGGATGACCGTGTAGCGGTGCTTGTCGGTCGGCAACGGGATGGGTCCGCGCACCGTGGCGTTGGTGCGAGCGACGGTCTCGACGATCTTGCGCGTCGACTGGTCGATGATCTCGTGATCGAACGCCTTGAGGCGGATGCGGATGATTTGAGCCATGGTTCGTCAGCCGATCACTTGATGATCTTGGTGACGCGGCCGGCGCCCACGGTACGACCACCCTCACGGATGGCGAAACGCAGACCCTCGTCCATGGCGATCGGCTTACCGAGCTCCACGGTCATGGTCACGTTGTCCCCGGGCATCACCATCTCGG
>JBJTBM010000134.1:0-15982 GCA_046091365.1 Acidimicrobiia bacterium
CGGGGCTGGAAGGTCGAGACGCTGTCGGTGGACCCCAGTGATCTCGGCGGGGTGAACCAGGCCACGTTCGTTGTGCGCGGCGACGACGCTTGGTCACGACTCAAGTTCGAGGGCGGCCCCCATCGCGTGCAGCGCGTGCCCGTGACCGAGAGCCAGGGGCGCATCCACACCTCGTCGGCCACCGTGATGGTGTTGCCCGAGGCCGAGGAGGTCGACGTCCAGATCGACGACAAGGACCTGCAGATAGACGTGTACCGCGCCAGCGGACCGGGAGGTCAGGGGGTCAACACCACCGACTCGGCGGTTCGCATCACGCACCTACCGACCGGCGTGGTCGTCACCATGCAGGACGAACGGAGTCAATTGCAGAACCGTGCGCGCGCCATGACGGTGTTGCGGTCGCGGTTGCTGAAACTGGCCCAGGACGAGATGGACGCCAAGATGTCGGCTGAGCGGCGTTCCCAGGTGGGCGGTGGTGGTCGCGGAGAGAAGATCCGCACCTACAACTTCAAGGAGAACCGGCTGACCGACCACCGCATCGGCTTCACGATCTACGCCTTGTCCGACGTGTTGGCCGGCGATCTCGACGGTGTCGTAGATGCGTTGGCCACCGACGAGCGCTCGCGTCAGTTGGCCGGCGACCGTGACTGAGGTCGTGTCCGACGTCGAGCGCCCGATCACCTGGCGTGAACTGCTCGCCCAAACCACCGCGGTGCTCGGAGATCGGCCATCGGCGCGCTGGTTGTGCGAGACGGCATGCGGATTGCGGGGCGACGATTTCCTCGCGGCCATCGACGAAGCGGCGACCGAGCGCATGGTCGCGCAGTTGGACTCGATGGTCACCCGACACCGCTCGGGCGAGCCACTCGCCTACGTGATGGGTAACTGGTCTTTCCGCACCCTGGATTTGATGGTCGACCGTCGGGTATTGATTCCGAGACCCGAGACCGAGTGGGTGGCCGAGAAAGCGCTCGCTTTGGCCCGCTCGTGCCCGACCCCGAGAACGATCGTCGACCTCGGGACCGGATCCGGCGCGATCGGATTGTCGATGGCCGCCGAACTCCCGTTGGCCGGGACCGCGGTGTGGCTCACCGACGTCTCGACCGATGCGCTCGACGTCGCCCGGGCCAATGCCGCCGGACTCGGTCGCGCCGGGGCAAACGTTCGCTTCTCTCTCGGTTCCTGGTTCGCGGCGTTACCCGATTCGTTGCGCGGCCACGTCGACGTGATCGTGAGCAATCCGCCGTACGTCGCGCCCGGAGATCCCGAGGTGCAAGCGTCGGTGCTCGAGTGGGAGCCGGCGGTAGCACTCTTCGCGGCCGACGACGGTTTGGCCGACATCGCCGCGATCATCGTCGGCGCACACGGTTGGTTGCGGCCCGGAGGCTGGCTGGTACTCGAGATCGGTCATGCCCAGCGCGACGCCGTTCTGCGCATGTTGGGTGACGTCGGATTCGTGGACCCCGACGTCGTCGCGGACTTGGCGGGTCGCCCGCGAGTGGCGACCGGTCGGACAGCATCGTCGTGACCGCACGCCGGTAGGGTCGCGTCATGGCCAACAAGCGTTCTTCCATCACGATGTCCCCCGCGGAAGTCGATGCGTACCTCGCCGAGCAGACGATCCTCAACATCGCCTCCATCGGTCCGACCGGGCATCCACACCTCGTGGCCATGTGGTACGTGGTGATGGACGGCAAGGTGACGTTCTGGACCTTCGGCAAGAGCCAGAAGATCGTGAACCTGCGGCGCGACGCCAGGATCACCGGTCTGATCGAGAGCGGCGACACCTACGACCAACTGAAAGGGCTCGAGCTGGTGGGTTCGGCGCGCCTCATCGAGGATTACGACACCGTTTTGGCCATCGGCAAGGCCGTGGGACTGAAGTACAACGGCGAAGGCGCCATCAGCGACGCGGCGATGCCTTTCCTCGAGGCCCAGGCCAGGAAGCGCATCGGAATCCAGATCGAGGTCGAGAGCATCGTCTCCTGGGACCACACCAAGATCGGCGGCGGTTACTGAATCGTCGCGTCGACGGGGACCAACGCTGTCCGCGCCGGGCTTCGCCCGATGACACCGCGGCCGAGGCGACGGCCTCGGCTACTCCGACGATGTCGGTGCCCGGCCCCAGCAGACCGACCGTCACCCGCAGCGCGTCAGGATGTTCGAACACCATGAACGGCTCACCGGGCGCGGCTCCGATGCCCTGGGCCGCCACCGCCGAGTCGGGGGTGCCGGCCGAGAGATCGAGGCTGAAGTGTCCGCGGTGATCCCAGTCGGCGGCGATGCGACGGTACCGGCGCGGACCACCGGGTCCCGTCGGCTAGCGCACGAAGGTGCCGTTACGTCCGAGCGTTTCGATTGCCCCAACGTCGGCCAACGTCCGACACGCCTCGCCGACCGTGGTGGGGGACACGCCGAGGCTGCGCGAGAGTTGTCGCACGGTGGGTAACCGAGTGCCCACCGACAGATCGCCGGTGGTGACCATGCGTCCGATCGCTGTCACGATGCCGCGCGCTGCGGTCGGAGATGTTGGCGGCGATGTCGTCGAGCATGGGAGCCTCGGAGCCGGCGTTTCGTGACGATGAAACGATTGTCCGGTGACAATGATGGCATTGTTCCGCACCTCGTGTTCCAATTACCCTGCCTACACGACCAGTTCTCGGGGGAATGACATGACAGGTTCACAGGACACCGTTCGCGCCGCATTGCTGCAGACCGACTGGACCGGGTCCAAGGACACCATGATCGACAAGCACGAGGCCGCCGTGCACGAGGCCGCCAAGCAGGGCGCTCAGGTGATGTGCTTCCAGGAACTGTTCTACGGTCCCTACTTCTGCCAGGTGCAGGACGCCGAGTACTACGGCTACACCGAGCACATCCCCGACGGACCCACCACCCAGCGCTTCCAGGGCATCGCCAAGGAGACCGGCATGGTGCTAGTGCTCCCGATGTACGAGGTCACCCAACCCGGCGTCTATTACAACACCGCCGCGGTGATCGACGCGGACGGCACGTACCTCGGCAAGTACCGCAAGCAGCACATTCCGCAGGTGAAGGGCTTCTTCGAGAAGTTCTATTTCAAGCCAGGCAACGGTGGTTACCCGGTGTTCGAGACCGCCGTCGGGCCGGTGGGCGTGTACATCTGCTACGACCGCCACTTCCCCGAGGGCTGGCGCGCGTTGGGGTTGAACGGCGCTCAGATCGTGTTCAACCCGTCGGCGACCCATCGCGGGTTGAGCGAATACATCTGGAAGGTCGAACAACCGGCGGCGGCGGTGGCCAACATCTACTACGTCGGGGCGATCAACCGGGTGGGAATCGAACCGCTCGGCGAGAACGACTTCTACGGGCAGAGTTATTTCGTCGATCCGGAGGGCAAGTTCGTCGGCCCACAGGGTGATCCGTACAAGCCGGAGTTGATCGTGCGCGATCTCGACATGAAGAAGTTGCGCGAGGTGCGCGATCGCTGGGCGTTCTATCGCGACCGCCGGCCGGACGCGTACGACGACCTCGTCGCCGACTGAGCGACCGTCGAACGAACAGAACTACCGAACAGCAAAACCGAACACGACAACCGAACAGGACCAGGGGAGGGGCCATGGCCAAGGTATTGATCAAAAACGGAAAGGTGATTTCACCGACCGGGGTGCACGCCAACGACGTGCTCATCGAGGGCGAGAAAATCACCGCCGTCGGTGCTCCGGGTTACTTCGCCGGCGCCGAGCCGGGATACGACAAGGTGATCGACGCCGCGGGCAAGTACGTGTTGCCGGGTGGCATCGACGTGCACACGCACATGGAGTTGCCGTTCGGCGGCACGTTCGCCTCCGACACCTTCGAGACCGGGTCGCGTGCGGCGGCATGGGGTGGTGTGACGACGATCGTCGACATGGCGGTCCAGCGGTACGGCGAGAACGTGTACGACGGTCTCGGCGAATGGCACCGCAAGGCCGAGGGTGAATGCGCCATCGACTACGCGTTCCACCAGATCATCGGTGGGGTCGACGAGAAGTCGCTGAAGGACATGGTGAGCCTGGTCAAGAACGAGGGCGTCACGTCGTTCAAGTTGTTCATGGCCTACCCGGGTGTCTTCTACAGCGACGACGGTCAGATCCTGCGGGCCATGCAAACCGCCGCCGATTGCGGCGCGATGATCATGATGCACGCCGAGAACGGCATCGCCATCGACGTCCTCGTGCAGCAGGCCATCGCCCGCGGCGAGACCGACCCGCGCTACCACTCGTACACCCGCCCGTCGCCGCTCGAGGCGGAGGCCACTCACCGCGCCATCGTCTTGTCGCAGATCGCCGGCAATGTTCCGCTGTACATCGTGCACATGTCAGCCGGTGACGCGCTCAACGAGGTGGCGGCCGCGCGTCATCACGGGCGCAACGTGTTCGCCGAGACCTGTCCGCAATACCTCTATCTCACGCTCGAGGAGACCCTGGGCAGGCCCGGTTTCGAAGGAGCCAAGTGGGTCTGCAGCACACCGGTGCGTTCGAAGGACCACGACCCGCACTACATCGGTCAGATGGGGCACGGCCACCAGGGTGATCTCTGGAAGGGTCTGCGCATGAACGAATTGGCCGTCGTGTCGACCGACCACTGCCCGTTCTGCATGAAGGACCAGAAGGAACTGGGTCTCGGCGATTTCTCGAAGATTCCCAACGGCATCGGCAGCGTCGAGCACCGCATGGAATTGATCTATCAAGGCGTGGTGGCCGGTGAACTCACCCTCGAGCGCTGGGTCGAGACGTGCTGCACGACACCGGCGCGCATGTTCGGCATGTACCCGCAGAAGGGCATCATCGCCCCGGGGAGTGACGCCGACGTGCTCGTCTGGGATCCGAACAACAAGACCAAGATCGGTATCAACGACAAGCACCACATGAACATGGACCATTCCGCGTGGGAGGGCTACGTCATCGACGGAAAGGTCGACTCAGTACTGTCGCGCGGCACGGTGATCGTCGAGAACGATCAGTACGTCGGTCGCAAGGGTCATGGCCGCTACATCAAGCGCGGGCTCTCGCAGTACCTCGTCTGACATCCCCCATCAGCAAGGAGACAACATGCATCGCATCGACCACTGGATCGACGGCCACACCTTCGGTGGCACCTCTGGCCGCACGGGCAACGTGTACGACCCGGCCACCGGTCAGGTACAGGCGACGGTCGCCTTCGCCGACGTCTCCGAGGTCGACAAGGCGGTGGCCACGGCCAAAGCCGCGCTCCCCGGGTGGCGCTCGACGAACCTGTCGCGTCGCGCCGAGATCATGTTCCACATGCGTGAACTGGTCGCCGCGAACCGCAAGGAGATCGCCGCACTGCTGACGAAGGAACACGGCAAGGTGACGTCCGACGCGCTGGGCGAGGTGGCCCGCGGTCTCGAGAACATCGAGTTCGCGTGTGGCATTCCGAACCTGCTGAAGGGCGGGTACTCCGAGCAGGCGTCGGCCGGTGTCGACGTCTACAACATTCGCCAGCCGTTGGGAGTGGTGGCCGGAATCACCCCGTTCAACTTCCCGGCGATGGTGCCGATGTGGATGTTCGCCAACGCCCTCGCGTGCGGCAACACGTTCGTGTTGAAGCCGTCCGAGAAGGACCCGTCGGCGTCGATGTTCATCGCCGAGTTGCTGAAGCAGGCCGGACTTCCCGATGGTGTCTTCAACGTGGTGCACGGCGACAAGGTGGCCGTCGACCGTATCCTCGAGCACCCCGACGTCGCGGCCGTGAGTTTCGTCGGTTCCACCCCCATCGCTCGGTACATCTACGAGACCGGCACGAAGAACGGCAAGCGCGTGCAGGCCCTCGGTGGCGCCAAGAACCACATGCTCGTTCTGCCCGACGCCGATCTCGACATGGCGGCCGACGCCCTCGTGAGCGCGGCCTACGGCTCGGCCGGCGAACGTTGCATGGCGATCTCGGTGGTACTCGCCGTCGACACCATCGCCGACGAGCTGGTGGCCAAGGTGACGTCGCGCATCCCCAACGTGGTGGTGGGACCG
This sequence comes from Acidimicrobiia bacterium, assembly GCA_046091365.1. Lineage (GTDB taxonomy): Bacteria > Actinomycetota > Acidimicrobiia > Acidimicrobiales > Ilumatobacteraceae > Casp-actino8. Next base: position 6,009 of record JBJTBM010000134.1, read on the forward strand.
GGTAGCGACCCGAGCAGTGAGATGGGACCGCTCATCAGCGGCGAGCACCGCGACAAGGTCGCGGGGTACGTGGCCGGGGCGAGCGGCGAGGGGGCCTCGGTGGTGGTCGACGGTCGCGACGGCGCTCCGACCGGGGGCTTCTTCTTGAAGCCGAGCCTCATCGACCATGCCAAGCCGGGCATGAAGTGTTACGACGACGAGATCTTCGGTCCGGTACTCACCGTGGTTCGCGTGACGTCGTACGAGGAAGGCCTGAAACTAATCAACGAGAACCAGTTCGGCAACGGCACCGCGATCTTCACCCGCGACGGAGGTGTCGCCCGTCAATTCCAGTTCGACGTGAACGTCGGCATGGTGGGGATCAACGTGCCCATTCCCGTGCCGGTCTCGTACTATTCGTTCGGCGGTTGGAAGGCGAGCCTCTTCGGTGACCTCCACATGTACGGCCCCGACGGGATCGCGTTCTACACGCGATCCAAGGTGGTCACCTCGCGTTGGCCCGATCCGCGCACCAGCACCGTCGACCTCGGCTTCCCGCAGAACAGGTGACCCATGGACATCGGCGTCGTGTTGCAGACAACCCCACCGGCGGCTCGCGTCGTCGACCTGGCCAAGAAGGCCGAGGCCTACGGCTTCTCGCACGTGTGGGCTTTCGACAGTCACATCCTTTGGGAGGAACCCTTCCCGATCTTCACGCAGATCCTGGCCGAGACCCGCAACGTGATCGTCGGGCCGATGGTGACCAACCCGGCGACCCGCGACTGGACCGTCACAGCGAGTCTGTTCGCCACCCTGAACGAGATGTTCGGGAATCGCACGGTCATCGGCATCGGTCGAGGCGACTCGGCGGTGCGGGTCACGAACGGCAAACCGACCACCCTGGCCACTCTGCGCGACAGCATCCATGTCATCCGCGAGCTGGCCAACGGGCGCTCGGTTGACTACAAGGGATCGACCCTGCGGCTCCCGTGGGCCGGCAGGTCGCGCGCCGAGGTCTGGGTCGCGGCGTACGGACCCAAGGCGCTCGCGCTCACCGGGGAAGTAGGTGACGGATTCATCCTGCAGTTGGCCGATCCGAGCATCACCGAGTGGACGATCAAGGCGGTTCGCGAGGCGGCCGCGGCCGCGGGGCGCGACCCGTCGAGCGTCACGATCTGCGTGGCCGCCCCGGCGTACGTCACCGACGGCACCCCGGCCGGGCTCGCGCACGGCCGCGAGCAGTGTCGCTGGTTCGGCGGAATGGTGGGCAACCATGTGGCCGACATCGTCGAGCGATACGGCGAGTCCGCACCCGTGCCCCGCGCACTCACCGATTACATCAAGGGTCGGCAGGGCTACGACTACAACGAGCACGGCAAGGCCGGAAACTCGCACACCACCTTCGTCCCCGACGAGATCGTCGACCGCTTCTGCATCGTCGGCCCGGTCGAGGAGCACGTGAAGCGTCTGAACGCTCTGCGTGAGTTGGGCGTCGATCAGTTCTCGGTGTATCTGCAGCACGACGCCAAGGACGAGACGCTGCGCACCTACGGAGAGCGTGTTATTCCCGCCATCGCCGAGAACGTGACCGCCAAGAGCTGACCGGATGACCGTCGCCTCCCGCCCCCATCGAGGTGACGCTGAACGAGGGCGGCGCCTGATCCAACAGGCGTCCCCGTCACGGAGTTCGGACGGGCGGGCTGCGAAAGCAGCCCGCCTGTTTCGTGTCACGCCATCGGGTCTGGCTGCGGCCGCCCCGGTGGTATTCGTGCTGTTGTGGAGCACCGGGTTCATCGTCGCCCGTTACGGCACCCGCGATGCGGGGCCGATGACTTTTTTATCCTTACGATTGCTCGTAGCCACCGCTGTGCTGACTCTCATCGCGCGTGTCACCAATGCGCCGCGTCTCAATCGCGAGCAAATGAAGTGGGCGGCGGTCACGGGCGTGGGGTTGCACGCGGTGTACCTCGGGGGCGTGTTCGTCGCCTCCGACCTGGGTCTGCCGTCGGGCCTGTCGGCGCTCATCTCCGGTCTGCACCCCGTTCTCACCTCGGTGGGCGCGTTGCTGTTGCTGGGTGAGACGCTGTCGCGCCGTCAGTGGCTGGGTGTGGCGTGTGGTGTGGGCGGGGTGGTGGCCGTGGTCGTCGACCGACTGGAGGCCGGCATCAGTGGTATCACCGTCGGCGCTCTGGTGGCCATGGCCGTCTCGGTGGTCGGTATGTCGGCGGGTACCTTGCTGCAGCGCGCGCGTGGGGGAGCGATGCCACTCCTGTACGGCACGGCGGTTCAGTACCTCGTGTCGGCGTTGATTCTCGGGGTGGGAGCCGGTTTCGTCGAGCACTTCGAGGTCCGCTCGACCGCGCGATTCTGGTGGTCGTTGACGTGGGCCGTGGTGGTGCTGTCGATCGCCGCGGTGTTGATCATGCTGTGGTTGTTGCAGCGCCGTGCGGCGGCGCGGGTGAGCAGTCTGTTCTTCCTCACACCGGCCCTGAGCACCATTGAGGGTGCGATTCTCTTCGACGAACGTCTGGGCGTTCTGGCCGTGATCGGGTTGGTCGTGGCGTTGACGGGCGTCGCGTTGACGACGCGTCAGTCCCGCGGAGCGGGATGACGGATCGCGCTCACTTGCCGGTGTAGCGCTTGTCGGCCAGTTCCAACACTTCGTCGATGATCGCGATGCCTTGTCGCACCTCGTCGTCGCTGATGGTCAAGGGCGGCACGACGTGCATCCGATTGAAGTGGGTGAACGGCCACAGCCCGCGTGCCTTGCAGGCACCGATGAGTTCCACCATCGGTGCGTTCGCCTCGCCAGCGGCGTTGAAGGGTACGAGGGGCTCACGGGTGGCGCGATCCTCGACCAGTTCGATGGCCCAGAACACTCCGATACCGCGCACGTCCCCGACGCTGGGATGCTTGGCCTTCAACTTCTCGAGTTCCGGGCCGATGACGTCGCGACCGAGGTGGCGGGCGTGTTCGATGATGCCCTCCTCCTCGAAGATGTTGATGCTGGCCACGGCCGACGCGCAGGCGAGCGGGTGTCCGCTGTAAGTGAGCCCACCGGGGAACTGCCGCTCGCGGAAGGTGTCGGCGATGCGTCGGCTGATGACCACGCCACCGAGAGGCAGGTAACCCGAGTTGACACCCTTGGCGAAGCAGATGAGATCGGGAGTGACATCCCATACCTGCACGGCGAACCATTCGCCGCAGCGTCCGAAGCCCGCCATCACCTCGTCGGCGATGAACACGATGCCGTACTCGTCACAGATGGAACGAACGCCCTCGAGGTAGCCGGGCGGCGGGACGAGGATGCCGTTCGTGCCCACGACCGTCTCCAGCATCACCGCGGCCACGGTCTGAGGTCCCTCGACCATCAACGTGTCGCGCAGGTGTTGCAGTGCACGTTGCGATTCCTGGATCTCGTCCTCGCTGTGGAATGCCGACCGGTAGGTGTAGGGACCCCAGAACTTCACGACGCCGGGAATGCCGGGTTCGCTCGGCCAACGACGCGGATCGCCGGTGAGTTGGATCGCGCCGCCGGTCGCTCCGTGGTAACTGCGGTAGGTGGTGAGCACCTTGTGTCGACCAGTGTGCAGTCGGGCCATGCGGATGGCGTTCTCGGTGGCTTCGGCACCGCCGTTGGTGAAGAACACCATGTCGAGGTCGCCGGGTGCACGCTCCACGATGAGACGGGCCGCCTCGCTGCGGGCATCGTTGGCGTGGATCGGCGCGATGGTGCACAGGCGAGCCGCTTGCTCTTGGATCGCCGCGACCAACTTGGGGTGTTGGTGGCCGATGTTGACGTTGACCAACTGGCTCGAGAAATCGAGGTAGCGCTTGCCGTCCTCGTCCCAGAACCAACTGCCTTCGGCGCCGGCCACGACGATCGGGCTGATCATGCCCTGGGCCGACCATGAGTGGAAGACGTGGGCGCGGTCGTTGGCGAGGGCCTGGGAGGTGCGGGTGTCGAGCACGGTCATGGGGTGAGCCTATTCGTTACACATCGGGCTGAACAGACCGACGTTTGTCACCGGACAATGTTCGATCGAAGCGAACGGCGACCGATCGCATTGCTACGGTCGTCGGCATGGGCGAAATGATTTCCTTCAAGTCGAACGGTTCCGAGTGCGCGGGCTACCTCGCTGACGGTGGCGGGCCGGGCGTGATCGTGATCCAAGAATGGTGGGGACTCGTGCCGCACATCCGTGACGTCGCCGATCGGTTCGCGGCCCGTGGGTTCACCGCGTTGGCGCCTGACCTGTATCACGGCGAATCGTCGAGCGAGCCAGACGGTGCCGGCAAGTTGATGATGGGACTCAACCTGGCCACCGCCGCCAAAGATCTCTCGGGTGCCGTCGATGCACTCGTCGCGCGCACGGGCCGCGCCAAGGTGGGTGTCGTCGGTTACTGCATGGGCGGTGCCCTCTCGTTGATGCTGGCGTGCGAGCGCGCCGACGCGGTGGCCGCGGCCGCGCCGTATTACGGCGTCATCGGATGGCCCACCGCGCAACCCGACTGGAACAAGCTGGCGGCCAAGGTGGTGGGCGAGTACGCCGAAGACGACGACTTCGCGTCGCCCGACAAGGTGTGGGGACTCGAAGCCGATCTTCGGGCGTTGGGCAAGGACGTCGCCATGCACGTGCATCCCGGCACGCACCACGCGTTCTTCAACGATGCCCGCCCCGACGTGTACGACGAGGGTGCCGCGGCGACCGCGTTCGCCCGCACGCTCGAACTGTTCACGTCGACGTTGTGACTGTTCGCGTTTCGGCGTTGTAAATCGGGAAACCTCGTCACACCCCGTGTCTATGTCGTGATCGTGGTTGGTCGTTCGCACGGCCATCCAGATCGTGAAGGTGTCTTCACCAGTCGTCCCTTCGTCGTCGGAGGATCACATGACATCGGAGACCGGGGTCCTCGTTCTCGGGGCCGTCACCGAGTTGTTGGAGGTGGGTGACGCACCCACCACGTCGATCGAGATTCGTCGTCACCTCGATCGGGCTCGTCGCGTGCGCGCCTGGATCGACTCCGTCGAGGCCCGGTTGTGTTCGACCCTGCACGAGGCACCCGCCGTGGTGCCCGCCATCGAGTTGGCCCGTTCCGGGCTGAGGGCGTCCGACGCCCGTCGGGTCATGGCCCGCGCCGACACGATGGAAGTCGCCCCCGAGTTCGGTCGGGCTCTGGAGGTCGGTGAGGTCACCGCCGCCCATGTCGATGGTTTGGCGGGAGCGTTGCGCATCTTGGGGGATCGAGCCGACACGTTGCTGGCACAGAGTGCGTCGTTGTTGAGCGATGCCACCGCCATGTCGCCCGACGAGTTTGGTCGTCATGCACGCCGTGAGGCCCAGCGGCTGTTGAACGACGGCGGAGTGGCCATCTTCGAGCGTCAACGCCGCAACACGACACTTCGCATCTGGATCGACGACGAGGGCATGACCGTGCTGCACGGAAAGTTCGATCCCGAACGGGGCACCGCCCTGGTGTCGGCGCTCGACCGGGCGGTGGAGGCCATGTTCCATGCGGGCGATGGTCCGGGAGATGTGCCCGGTCACGTGTTCGACCCAGCCCCCGGCATCGAACCGAACGATCACCGGCGCGCGTTGGCCCTTCTCGAGTTGCTGTCGTCGTTGCCCTCATCGACGTTCTCGTCGTCTTCGTCGTCGGGCGAATGCACGGCAGCGGGCAATCTGCGTCCGGCGCGCGCTGAGATCATGGTGCACATCGATCTTCGGACTCTCGTCGACGCCACCGCGGGCACGTCACGGGTCATCGGTGGTTCCGTCCTGCCGGTCGAGACCGAGCGACGGTTGGCCTGCGATGCCGACATCATCCCGGTCGTGCTGAACGGCGCGGGCGTGGCACTCGACGTCGGACGAGCCAAACGCTTGGCCACCGCTCACCAACGCCGGGCCTTGGCCGCACGATACGAAACCTGCGCCGTCCCGGGTTGTGCGGTGCTCTTTCACCGGTGCGAACCCCACCATCTTCGCCCATGGGAGAGCGGGGGAGTAACGGACTTGTCGAATCTGCTGCCGTTGTGCGTGAGACATCACCACGCCGTGCACGAGGGCGGATAGAAACTCGACGTCGACCCCGACACCGGGATCGTGCGCGTCAGATACCCGTGATGTTTACTGGGTCGTGATATCTAGGGGGTCTGGCCCAGTGCGGCGATCGCGGCGTGCACCGCCAGCACGCGGCGCGCGTTGTCCACGTGCAGGTTCTCGATCATGCGACCGTCGACGGTGATCACACCACGTCCTTCGGCGTTGGCCTCCTCGAAGGCGGCGATCACGCGCTGGGCGTAGTCGACCTCGCCGGCCGAGGGCGCCCACACGTCGTTGGCGATCTCCACCTGGGTCGGGTGAATGAGCGTCTTGCCGTCGAAGCCCATCTGGGCACCTTGTACGCACTCGTCGCGGAACGCATCCAGATCCTTCACGTCGTTGAACACGCCATCCAGGATCACCTTGCCGGCCTCGCGCGCGCCGAGCAGAGCCGTGGCGAGGTGGGGCATCAATGGCGAGCGCCCGCGCACCTGCGTGGCCCTAAGTTCCTTGGCTAGATCGTTGGTGCCCATCACGAGAGTCGCCACGCGCGGGTGCGACGCGATGGTCCGCACGTCGAAGATGGCGGTGGGGGTCTCGATCATCGCCCAGATCTTCATGCTCCCGGGCGCCCCGGCGGTGGCCAGTGCCGACGACACGGCCTCCACCTCCTTCAGCGAGTTGATCTTGGGAATCACGACGGCCGACACCCCGGCCATGGCCGCGGCCGCCAGATCGTCGGCACCCCATGGTGTGTCGAGTCCGTTGCAACGAATCGTCAACTCTTTCGAGCCGTACTCACCGCTACGAGCGGCGGCCACGGCGTTGCGACGCGCGTCGGGCTTGGCGTCGGGGGCCACGGCGTCTTCCAGATCGAAGATGAGCGCGTCGGCCGGAATGGCCTTGGCCTTGTCGAGGGCCCGCTCGTTGGCGGCGGGCATGTACAGAACAGAACGACGCGGACGAAGGTCGTTGATATTCACGGTCGTGCTCTCTCAGAACTCGTAGATCTTGGCCAGCTCGGGATCGCGGGCGGCCAACTCGCGGGCCAGTTGCACCACCACGCGGCACTGCTTCACGGAAGCATCGTCCTCCATCTTGCCGTCGAGCATGATGGCTCCGGTTCCGTCGCCCATGGCCTCGATCACGCGCATGGCGTGGGCCACATCGCTCGCGCGCGGGCTGAATACCCGACGAGCGATGTCGATCTGGGCCGGATGCAACGACCACGCGCCGACGCACCCGAGCAGATAGGCGTTGCGGAACTGGTCCTCGCACGCGACGACGTCCTTGATGTCGCCGAAGGGCCCGTAGAAGGGCAGGATGCCGTGCATCACGCACGCGTCCACCATTCGGGCCATGGTGTAGTGCCACAGGTCCTGTTGATACGTGGCGCGCGGGGCGTCGGGTTGATCGGCGTAGGGGTCCTGACGCACCACGTAGTCGGGATGGCCACCACCGACGCGCGTGGTCTTCATGCGTCGGTTCGCCGCCAGGTCGGCGGGTCCGAGCGAGAGACCCTGCATGCGCGGCGACGCACCACAGATCTCTTCCACGTTGGCCACGCCGCGCGCGGTTTCGAGGATCGCGTGAATGAGCAACGGCTTCTTCAGACCGGCCTTGGCCTCGAGCTGGGCCAACAAGCGATCGACGTAATGGATGTCCTCGGGACCCTCCACTTTGGGGATCATGATGACGTCGAACTTGTCGCCCACCTCGGTGACGATGGTGGTGAGGTCGTCGAGAGCCCACGGCGAATCGAGACTGTTCACGCGGGTCCACAGTTGGGTCGTGCCCATCGGGACGGTCTTGGCCACCTTCACCAGCCCGGCGCGGGCCGCTTCTTTGTCGCTGGCCGGAACGCCGTCTTCCAGGTTGCCCAGGATGATGTCGACGGTGGGCACGATGTCGCCCAACTTGGCGACCATCTTGTCGTTCGACGGCGGGAAGAAGTGGATCATCCGGCTGGGTCGGAAGGGGATCTCGCGAACGGGGTCGGGGGCTCCGACGGCGAGAGGTTTGAAGAAGTCCTTGGCGCTGCGCACGATGCAAGGGTAGGTCGTGCGACGTGAACTTGTCGCGCTCATGTGCGCTGGTTCGTGTGAGCGGGTTTATGAGTCGGAGCGTTCATCGGGGGACGGTTACCCTTGACCCCTGTGTCTGGCTCCGCGCTCACCATCGACTCGCGGCCCATCGACGCGGTGCTGTTCGACGCCGGGGGAATCTTCGTGATCCCCGACCCCTCGGTGCTGGCCCCCTTGCTCGGCTTCTACGGTGCGTCCGTCGATCACGCCGCGTACCACCGAGCCCATTATCGGGGTATGGCGGCCAAGTCGGCGGCCGGCTCGGGTGAGCGGGACTGGTCGGTCTACAACCGGGCGTACGTGCGCAGCGTCGGCGTGCCCGAGCACGATGTCGAGGAGGCAGCCATCGCCCTCGATCGCACCAGGAGCGCCTACTTGTGGCGTCACGTGATCGACGACAGCGTGCGGGCGTTGCGAGCGCTCCACGACCGGGGAGTACCCATCGGCGTGGTGAGCAACGCCACCGGACAGATCGAGGCCGTGTTGGCCCGTACCGCGGTGTGTCAAGTGGGTCCCGGCGCGGGCGTGCCCGTTCTCGTCGTGATCGACAGTCACGTGGTCGGCGTGGCCAAGCCCGATCCGGAGATCTTCGAGCACGGGTTGCGAGCCCTGCCCAACATCGATCGTTCGCGCGTGGCATACGTCGGCGACTCGGTCACCATGGACGTCGAAGGCGCGCGCCACGCCGGTTTGTTGCCGGTGCTGCTCGACCCGTACGACGATCATGCGGGCGCGGATTTTCATCGCGTGAAGAGTTTGGGCGAGCTGTTGTGAAAGTTTCCCGTGAGTGTTTCCCGTGAGTGAGATTCCCGGCGCCGGCGTATCGCCCCGTTGGGTCGAATGGCGTCGCACCGTGGACTTGGCGAAGTACGACCAGCGATACGAGGCCATGGCCGCCCGTGGCGAGAACGTGCACGGCGAAGCTGACGCCGTCACCCGTTTGATCGTGAAGTACCGGGACGGTCGAGTGCACCAGCATCCGTTGCGCGTTCTCGACGCAGGTTGTGGCACTGGGCGTCTGGCGGTGGAACTCGCGTGTCGCGGGCACGCGGTGACGGCGGTCGATCTCGATCCCGACATGGTCGGCAAGGCGCGGAGCAAATCATCCGACGTGTCGTGGATGGTGGGCGACCTGAGCACGGTGGAACTCATGACTCATGGTGGTCACTTCGATCTCATCGTGATGGCCGGCAACATCTTGAATTTCTGCGCCCCGGGCACCCAGGCCGCCATCGTTCGCAACATGGTGAAACACCTGGTCGACGGGGGCGTGCTCGTGTGCGGTTGGTCGCAAGAACGACGCGACGATGCCTATCTGTGGGGTGACTTCGTGCGCGACGCCCGCGCCGCCGGAGCGAGGGTGGTCGAGAAGTGGACGAGCTGGGACGGCGACACGATGGAGGCCGATGGCGTCGGTCGCCTGGGTGGCGAACCGGTGAGTAGCAGTGACTACGCGGTGATCACCGTGATCACGTTCTCGTGATCGAGTACCTGATCATTTCTCCGTGAGTCGTCGGGCGATCACCTTGAGGCACAGCGTCTCGTCGGCGCCCTCGAAGATGCTCAAGACACGGGCATCGACAAAGAGTCGGCTCACTGAGTACTCCTCGGCGTATCCGTAGCCACCGTGGATCTGCATGGCCTCGCGACTGACCCACTCGGCGGCCTTGCACACGTAGGCCTTCACCATGCTGGCCTCGGTGGTGCCGACTCCTTTGGCCATCAGGCGGGCCACTTGGTAGCCGAACTGACGTCCGGCCTGGATGAGCACCGCCATGCGACCGAGCTTGACCCGGGTGAGTTGGTACTCGGCGATGTTCTTGCCGAACACGTTGCGATTGTGCGCGTGGTCGTAGGCGGCCTCGTA
>JBJTBM010000135.1:0-33631 GCA_046091365.1 Acidimicrobiia bacterium
CAACTTCCTCGAGAACATTCTCCACATCGATCAGAGTTACGCGACTCTCATCGGCGGCGTCGGACTCATCATCACGGCGATCCAGAATCCCGAGGGTCTGGCCGGTGCTCCACGGCTCATCAAGCAGAGACAGATCGACAAGGCGGTTCGAAAGAAAGCCTTGGCCGAACGGAGTAAGGTTGAAGCATCCCAGGGGGAGGGATCCACATGAGTCTTTTGACGACGAACGGAATGTCGGTCACGTTCGGCGGTTTGCGCGCCGTCAACAACGTCGATCTCACGGTCGAGAAAGGCAAGTTGGTCGGTCTGATCGGCCCCAACGGTGCCGGCAAGACCACCTTCATCGACGGCATCACGGGCTTCGTGCCCACCACGGGACGTATCGAGTTCAAGGGCCAGGAGATCAACGACCTGCCGGTACATTCGCGGGCTCGTTTGGGCCTCGGTCGCACCTGGCAGTCGCTCGAGTTGTTCGACGATCTCACCATCGAGGAGAACGTGCAGGTGGCCGCCGAGCGGCAGACCGCCAAGAATTTCCTGCTCGACCTGGTGCGTCCCGGACGCAAGCGCGACCGCAGCGGTGTCGAGTTCGCCTTCGACGTGCTGGGCATCGGCGACCTGGCGAAGAAGTACCCGAACGAGATCAGCCAGGGTCAGCGCAAGTTGGTGTCGGCGGCGCGTTCACTGGCCGCCCGGCCCGATTTGGTGTGCATGGACGAGCCCGCCGCGGGTTTGGACACCACCGAGTCCCAGGAGCTGGGTCGGCGTCTTCGACGCATCATCGATGCCGGCCTCACCATCTTCCTCGTCGACCATGACATGGGTCTGGTGCTCGACGTGTGCGATTACATCTACGTCATCGAATTCGGTGTGAAGATCGCCGAGGGAACACCCGATCAGGTCAAACGTGATCCCAAGGTGATCGAGGCGTATCTGGGCTCCAGTGCGAACGAGGGAGGACACTGATGAACGCATTGCTACAGATCGAGAACCTGAACACCGGTTACAACGGTGTGTCGGTGGTTCGTGGCTTGAATCTGACCGTGAACCCAGGAGAGGTGGTCGCGTTGCTCGGACCCAACGGCGCCGGCAAGACCACCACGTTGCTCACCTCCTCGGGTCTCGTGCCCATCATCTCGGGCGACATCAAGGTGTTCGGAAAGTCGGTCCAGGGTCGTCGTCCGCACATGATCGCCCGTGAGGGCTTGGCCCACGTGCCCGAGGGACGCGCGCTGTTCTATCAGCTCACCGTGGCCGAGAACCTGAAGTTGGGCGCGGCCAAGGGTGCCGCCGACGTGAAGAAGGCTCTCGGCTATTTCCCGGCTCTCGAGCCCATCATTGATCGTCGTGCCGGTTTGCTGTCCGGTGGCGAACAGCAGATGCTGGCCATGGCCCGGGCCCTGACCGTCAGCCCGAAGTTATTGATGGTGGACGAGATGAGTCTCGGTCTCGCTCCGATCATCGTGGAACGCCTGTTGCCGATCCTTCGCCAGATCGCCGACGGAACCGGTGCGGGTGTGCTGCTGGTCGAACAGCACGTGCACATGGCCCTGCAGGTGGCGGACCGCGCTTACGTCCTGAGCCACGGAGAGTTGGCGATGGAAGGCGACGCCGCCACGTTGCGCAACGACCGCAGCCTGATCGAGGCCAGTTACCTCGGCAAGTGACCGATCAGGACGCGGGCAACTGTTTGAAGTAGCTCTGGGCGTCGAAGTAGTCGCGCCACAGCGTGATCTTCCCGTCGACGACCTCCCATACGCCGTTCACGGGCAACTCGAGCCACCCCCAGGACATCTTGAAGCGGTCGGTTCGTTCGTTGAACACGGTGTTGCCGTTGGCGGCCTCGCGGTGCACGATCCATTCGACCTCGGTGCAATCACCGAACATGGGCCCGAGGACACCCTTGACCCCGTCGGGTCCGAACACCTTCATCAGGGGCACGTTGTCGTACTCGCATCCGTCGGCGACCAGCGCGCAGGCCGCGTCCACGTCGAGCCGTTCCAAGGCGGCGATGAAGGCGTTGACGGTCTCGAGTGGGCTCATGGTGATCTCCTTCGTCCTCTGTTCTAGCCGACGGGGGATCAGTCGTTCGTTGCCGGCGGTTCCTTGCTCCAGAGCACGTCGAAATCCCGGGCGATGTCGAGCACCTGATAGGCGCGACCCATGCCGACGCAGAATCCGATGGTGACCGTCAACTCCAGCAGCTCGGCGTCGCTGAATTGCGCTCGGAGCCGATTCCAGAGGTCGTCGTCGACGGCGGTGTGGTCGATGGCGAACCGTTCGGCGTATTCGGCCGCCAGTCGCTCGCGCGGGGTGAAGTCGGGGTGATCGTGGTAGTGCTGGACCGAGTTGTAGGCCTCGTCATCCATTCCCTGCCGCATCGCCGATGCAGCCCGAGTGTTCATTCAAACGACGCATTGATTGAGCTGGGCGATCCGCATGCGGGCCACCTCGCGCTCGCGGATGCTGAGGCTCGATTTTACGTAGACCGCCTCGCTCATGGCGGCCATCCCGGCTCCCATGTGCGGGGCCAGTTGCCAGATGCGGTGGGCCTCGAGGCCGTCTCCGTCGGGGATGTCGAGTCTGGCCATCGTCTCGCTCCTTGTCAGCGGTTGGACTGCTCGAGCACGGTGATGCGCACCGGGATCGCGCTCTGGACCACCATACCGTTCACGGTGTCGTAGCCGCGGTCGACCGACACCAGTCGGCTCGTCGGGGAACCGATGTCACGCACCTTTTCGTCGGTGAGTGACGATCCTCCCCACGAGTGCGCCATCGAGATCACCCCGCGACGCACGTCCGGCGCCGACTCCACGACCGCCTGCAGGGTGGCCCGCGGGCTGGAGATCTCGATGATGTCGCCGTCGGCGAGGTCGTACGCCTCCATGTCGTCCGGATTCATGTAGGCGGGGTTGGTGCTGCCCTTGGCGCCGAGCGCCGACAACTCCGAGCCGAACGAGTTGAGAACATGCTTGAGTCGGCGACTCACGAGGCGGAACGGATACATCGACGGGTCGATGCCGAGCGCGGTGGCTCCGTCCCCTTCGACGATCACTTGACGCATCTCGGCCACGATGTCGTCGGGGGCCACGGTGAACTTGGCGGTGCACTCGGGGTCGGCGGCCTGGACGATCATGGCCTTGTCGGGGTGCACCTTCATCCGATTGCGACGCACCTCGTCGAGCGGCATCCGCGACCCGGCGTACACCAGGTCGAGCATGTCGTCATCGCTGGGTCGACTGTCCATGGGGGCGTTGCCGCCCGGGAAGGGGAGCGGTGAGCCCAGTCGCCGGGCCAGTTCCCAGAAGACCTCCCACTCGTTCAGCACGTCGCCGATGCGCGGGGTGATGGCCTCGGTGTAGTTCGTGTACGGCGCGCGGAACCAGCGGTCCATGAGGTGCGGGACGTCGGCTCGCTCGAGTGACAACGTCGGGGCGATGACGTAGTCGGCGAACTCGGCGGTGGCCGACATGCGATGGTCGACCACCACGAGCAACTCGAGATCTTCCATTGCTTCGATGGTGAGTTCCTGGTCGGGCCACGCGACCACCGGGTTGCCACCGCTCACGATCAGCGCGCGCACGCGGCCCTCGCCCTCGTTGAGGATCTCCTCAGCAAGGGCGGTGGTGAGCATCTCGCCACGGATTCCGCGCAGATTCCGTACTCGTTGGGGCGCTCCGGTCGCGGGCGGTCGAGCGGCGTGCACCTGGGCCCGGCGCGGTGTCTCCGGATAGAGGAAGTATCCACTCTCCAGCACGTCACCCTCACGGTTCACGCGACCGCAAATGGTGTTGAGCACGATGGAGAGGTGCTCGGTGAGGCTCGAGTGCGGCGCCATGCTCGGACCCGTGCCCGTGCCGCTCGTGCCCTTGCTCGCCGAGGCGAACATGCGCGCCGCGGCGACGATGTCGTCGGCGGGCACGTCGCAACGCCTCGACACGTAGTCGAGATCGAACGCCGACACCGCGTCGAACAGTTGCGGGAGATCGCTCACCCACTTCTCGCAGAATTCGTGGTCGTAGAGGCCCTCCTCGAGGACAACCTTGACGATGCCGGCCATCAAGGTGGGGTCCTCGCCCGGCTTGGGGGCCAGGTGGATGTCGGCCTGCGTGGCGAATTCGGTACGTCGAGGATCGATGACGATCAACTTCATCCCGCGCTTCTTGGCATCGCGCAGAACCACGTACGGGTTGGTGCCCTGCAGGCCCCCCACGGGTCCGAAACTCGAGACCATTGGGTTGTAGCCGATGGCCAACAGGACTTCGGCGTCGCTGAAGTTGTGATACCCGGCCTCCCAGATTCCGACCCGGAAGGGAGCGGTCGTCTTGGCGGGTTGGTCGATGGTGACGGACGTGTAGAACGACGGCGACTCGAGTCCCTGATGGAAAGCGCGCGCCGCGGGGACCGCGAGCGAGTTCTGGTAGCCACCCGTGCCGGTGTACGACGCGATCGCGCGTGGTCCGTAGGTGTCGAGGATTCGTCGCAACTCGGCACCGATCGCGTTCATCGCCTCCTCGGAGGAGATCTCCTCGAAGGTGCCGTCGGGACGGCGACGCATCGACGAGCGCAAGCGGCTCGGGTGGGTCATCTGCTCGGGGATCTGCCGACCCTTGATGCAGGTGTAGCCAGCGAAGAGTGGGTCCTCGGGAACGCCGCGGATCGCGACGGCCTCACCGCCGACGACGTCGACCTCGATGGGGCAACTGGCGTGGCAGAAGCGGCAGAAGGTGTGGTGCGTCTCGACCCCGCCGTGCGTCTGCGCGCTTGCCGTCGTATTGGATGACATGCGAACCCCCTCGTCCGACCCGGGGCACCCCGAGGCGAGAACAAACTAACGCAATGAGTAGTTTGAGGCGCAACGAAAGGGATGTGAGATGACCTCTAACACCGTCGACGACCTGATCCACCGAGAGCAGGGGGCCATCGCGTGTCCGTACCCGATCTTCGCCGGTTTGCGAGCGTCCGACGGGATCCCGTACAACGCCGATCTCGGGGCCTGGATCGTGTCCCGGTACGACGACGTCCGGGCCATCCTGCGCGACACCGAGCGCTTTTCGAGCCTCAGCCCGACCGGTCCGGCGCAGGCCGGCGAGGCCCTGATGGCCGGGATCATGGAACTCATGAAGGACCCCGAGATGGCGGCGGTTCTGGGATCGAACACCATGACGCGCGGGCGGGTGGCGGTTCTGCTGAACGCCGACCCGCCGGATCACCGTCGTCAGCGCAAGTTGGTGAACCCGGCCTTTCGACCCGATCGCATCCGAGCCATGGAGCCGGCCATGGTCGAGGTCACCGAGCGCTTGCTCGCCGATGTCGTCGCCGATCTGTCGGCATCGGGGGCGACCGACGTCGTGAAGCGGTTCGCCGTGGGCCTGCCGATGACCATCATCGCCATGGCCCTCGGGGTCGCCGACGACGATCTGGCCACCTTCAAGCGCTGGTCGGACGACATCGTGATGCCGGTGGGCAATCACTCGCCGTCGGTGGAGCAGGTGAAGGGTTTCCTCATTTCCACGAAGGAGTTCACCGAGTACTTCTTGGCTCAGATCGCGGTGCGAAAGGACTCGCCCACCGAGGATCTGCTCTCCGACATCGCCAACGCGCGGATCGACGGAGAGGAACTAACCGACGACGAACAACTCGGGATGTTGCAACAGTTCCTGGTGGCGGGCAACGAGACCACCACGAACCTCATCGCCAACATCATCCGGCGTCTGGCCGAGGATCCGGCCCTGCAGGAGCGGGTCCGCGCGGAGCCGGCATTGATCGAGGGTCTCGTCGAGGAGATGTTGCGTCTCGAAGCCCCGGTGGGGGGACTCTTCCGGCAGGCCAAGGTCGACGTCGACATCGCCGGAACCACCATTCCGGCCGGTGATCACCTCTGGATCCTGTTCGCCTCGGCGAACCGCGACGAGTGCAAGTTCGAGGCTCCCGACACGGTCGACCCCGAGCGGGCCAACGCGAAAGAGCACCTGGCCTTTGGAAACGGTGAACACTTCTGCCCCGGGGCCGGTCTGGCCCGCTCGGAGGCCCGCATCGCCATCGAGAATCTGGTGGCCCGGTTGCACGACATCCGACTCGCTCCCGACAACGAGTTCCATTTCGGCGACTCGTTCGTTCTGCGGGGCCTGACCGGTCTGCGGGTCACGGCGACGTTGGTCTGACCGCATCCGTCGGGCATGGCGGGGGAAGTGATCGGTCGGTTAGTTTTGGGGGAGCGCCGGGGTCCGGCGGATTCTCTGGGGGAGACATGGCCGATCGTTGGATCACTGACCGAGCACCGAGCAAGCGCTGGCCGCACTACACGCGGGCCAATGCCGGCGAGGTTCTGAGTTCTTCGGCGAGCCCCTTGAGTCAGCAGTTCTGCTGGGAGAACGGCATCCTGCTCGGCTGGCGTGACGGGTATGTCCGCGGTGGCAACTACACCTTCGACGAGTTCACCGACGGCGAGCCGGAGGTCTGCGGGTTCTTCGCCGGTTACTTCTACATCAACCTCGCCAACGTGCGCATGCAAGCGGTTCGTAGTCCGCTGCTGACCGTCGAACAGCTCGATCTGGCGTTCTTCGGCGACCATCCCGAGGTGCCGCCGTACGAGGCCCACCCGCTCGACGAGCGACCCGATCTCGTCGAGGGCATCCTGGCGCACCTCGGTTTCGTGATGACGACCACCTCGATTCCCGAAGTCGACGCCGAGAAGCAGATGACCATCGGACTGCGCGCCGGGCGTCCCGAACTCGAGACCATGAGCGATGCCGGACTGCTGGCCCGCGCCCGAATGCTGCAACCGCTGTTGCGCAAGTTGTTCGACAGCCACACCCCGCCGTCGTCCGACTCGGCGATCGCCCCCGGGGTTCTCGGTGCGGTGTGCGCCGCCATCGGGCAGCCCGAGACCGCCATGAAGTTGCTGGCCGGCATCGGCGAGGTGGACTCGGCCGAGCCGAGTTACCGCATGTGGGACCTCTCCCGCTCGGCCAACGCCTCGTCGGCGGTGACCAAGGAGTTCTCGTCCGGGGTGAGCGGCCTGCTCGACCGATTGCGCTCGTCCGCCGACTCCGGCGCCAAGAAGTGGGTCGCCGACTTCGACCAGTTCCTCGTCGAGTTCGGATCGCGAGGCCCGAACGAGTGGGAGATCAGTGCCGACACGTGGGAGACCAAGCCCGAGATCGCTTTGGCCGCCATCGACCGCATCCGCCTGCAGAGCGACGCAGAGTCGCCGCGCATCCGCAACCAGCGCATGGCCGATGAACGGCGTCGCCTGACCGACGAGGTTCGCGCGCTCGTGAAGCCCCTCGGCGATGAGTTGGCCGGACAGTTCGAGGGCGCCCTCGTCGCCGCCAACCAGATGGCGATCCGCGAGCGGACCAAGACGAACATCATTCGCGCCCTGCACGAGGTGCGCATGGTGTTCCGCGAACTGGGCCGCCGACGCGCGGCCGACGGAACGTTGCGCGACGCCCATCATGTCTTCGTGTTGCTGGAGTCCGAACTCGACCAGTTCTTGTTCGACGGCGCCACGCTGACCGACTCCTTGGCCGAACGGCACGCTCAGTGGCAGTCGTTGCAATCTCTCGAGCCGCCGTTCTTCATCAAGAACGGCGTCGTCCCCCCGTTGGGCGAGTACAGAAAAAAGGGTCAGGCGTTCGCTGCCGCCGCCAAGGTGGGCGACGTCGTCCAAGGGGTCCCCGGATGCACGGGCGTGTACGTCGGTCGGGCCCGCGTGGTGCTCGATCCGGCCGACCCCGGCGAACTCGAGCCCGGTGACGTGCTCATCGCACCGAACACCGACCCCGCGTGGACTCCGCTCTTCATGTCGTGCGGTGCCGTGGTCGTCAACGTGGGAGCCGCCATCAGCCATGCCATCATCGTGAGTCGCGAGTTGGGGCTGCCCTGTGTGGTGTCGGCGACCGACGCCACCTTGCGCATCGCGAGCGGTTCGCTGATCGAGGTCAACGGCGACACCGGCGCCGTGACCGTTCTGGAGGTTCCCGCATGAGCAAGCCGTTCCGGTTCGGACTGCAGGCGTATGCCACGTCGTCGGGCAAGGATTGGCGCGACCTCGCGCGCAAGGCCGAGTCGATGGGCTTTTCGTCGTTCCATCTCGCCGACCACGTCATCGGACCCGGCCCGGCGCTCACTGCCACCGGGCACCCGGTGCAGACGGTCGCGGCGATCCCCGCGATGGCCGTGGCCGCCGAGGCCACCGACACCATCAAGATCGGTTGCCGCGTGTTGTGCGTCGATTACCGCAACCCGGTGATGCTCGCCAAGGAGGTGGCGACACTCGACTTCTTCTCCGAGGGTCGCCTGGAATTGGGCATCGGCGCCGGCTGGCTGCAGAACGAGTACGAGGCCATGGGCATCCCGTTCGACACGGCCGGGGTCCGCATCGAACGCATGGAAGAAGTCATCGGTCTGTTGCGGGCATCGTTCGCCGAGGGCGAACTGAACGTCACCGGTCGCCACGTTCACGCGGTCGGCTTCGAAGCGGTTCCCAAGCCGGTTCGCACCCCGCCCCTGATGATCGGCGGGGGAGCGAAGAAGGTGCTCACGATCGCCGGTCGCGAGGCCGACATCGTGAGCCTCAACTTCAACAACTCCTCGGGCAAGCTCGGACCGGCGGGAATCGGTTCGTCGACCGCGGAGTTGACGCTCGAGAAGATCGGTTGGGTGAAGGACGGGGCCGGGACCCGATTCGATCAGATCGAGATCGAGATCGCCGCGTATTTCACGATCGTCACGCCCGACGGCGACGGCACTCGCGCCAAGATGGCCCCCATGTTCGGCATGACCCCGGAGGTCCTGGCCGAGCACCCCAACGCACTCATCGGATCGGTCGACGAGATCTGCGATCGCATCGTCGAGCGACGCGAGCGTTTCGGCATCAGCTACGTGTCGTTCGGCGCCTCGGTGATCGACGCCGTCGCGCCGGTGATCGATCGTCTGGCCGGCAAGTGACCATCCATCTACGAAAAACGGAGACAACATGAGCGTCGACATTTCCAACTTCAATCCGTTCGACCCCACCACGCAGCAATGCCCGTTCCCGCACTACGCCAAGATGCGCGAGGAGGCCCCGGTGCACCCGGTGTCGTCGCTCGGGGTGCACATGGTGACCAAACACGACCTCGTCATGCAGGTGTTGCGCGATCCGCAGACCTTCTCGTCGTTGTTCGGTGGTGCGGGCATGCCGCTCAGCGGTCCCGAGCGCGAACGGTTCGCCGAGGTGATGTCCAAGGGTTACCCCCGGGTGCCCACGATGCTCACGGCCGACCAGCCCGAGCACACCCGATATCGCCGACTGGTGTCGCGGGCCTTCCATCCCAAGGTCATCGCCGAGATGGAGCCGGTTGTTCGAGAGATCACGGTGAAGCTCATCGAATCCTGGATCGACAAGGGACGCATCGAGTTCGTCTCGGAGTTCGCGGTGCCCCTGCCCGTTCGCGTCATCGCCAAGGCTCTGAACGTCCCCGACGACCGTCTGGCCGACTTCAAGCGTTGGTCCGACGACTCGATCGCGGGTATCGGCACGAACATCTCGATCGACGACCGCATCAAGGCCGAGTACGGCGTGAACGAGTTCCAGCACTACTTCGCCGAGCAGATCGAGCTGCGCCGCACGAACCCCCAGGACGACCTGCTGACCAATCTGCTCAACGCCACCATCGACGACGACGACCCCGAGGTGACCGACACCCGTCAGCTCGACATGCCCGAGATGCTGAGCATCGTGCAGCAGTTGCTGGTGGCGGGCAACGAAACCACCACCAAGACGCTCACGGAGATGATCCGCTTGCTGGCCGAGAACCCCGAGGAGTGGGCCAAACTGAAAGCCGATCCGAGTCGGGCCGAGAAGGTGACGGAGGAGACGCTGCGTCTGTCCACTCCCACGCAGGGCATGTGGCGCGTCGTCACCGCCGACACCGAACTCGGTGGGGTGGCGTTGAAAAAGGGTCAGCGCATCATCATCGTGTTCGCCTCGGCGAATCGCGACGAGGACCTCTTCGACGAACCCGACGCGTTCCATCCGGACCGCGAGAATCTCCGTGACAACCTGGCCTTCGGCAAGGGGATCCACTTCTGCCTGGGCGCCAATTTGTCCCGTCTGGAGGGCAAGGTGGCCGCCGAGGAACTGTCGAAGCGGATCGACACGATCACGCTCACCGGCAACAACAAGTTCGAGTATTTCCCGAGTTTCATGTTGCGGGGTCTCACCGATCTGGAGATCGAGTTCACTCCCGCCAAGGTCGCGTCGTGAGTGGCGCGCTGGTCGGCAAGACCGCGGTCGTCACCGGTTCCAGCCGGGGTATCGGTCGCGGAACGGCGATCGCCCTGGCCGAGATGGGGGCGACCGTGTACATCACCGGCCGCAACACCGGCGACGGTCCCTTGACCATCGACACCACGGCCAAAATGGTGAACGACGCCGGTGGTGTCGGGATCGCCGTGAAGATCGACCACTCCGACGACGCCCAGATCGCCGAGTTGTTCGCGCGGGTCGCCTCTGAGGCGGGGCGACTGCACGTGTTGGTGAACAACGTGTACAAGATCCCCGACCCGCCCGCATGGGGTGGAGGGTTCTGGGAACACCCGATCAGCATCTGGGACGACCAGGTGGGCATCGGTCTGCGCGCGCATTACGTCGCGTCGTGGCACGCGGCGCCGCTGCTGTTCGAAGGTGGCGCGGGCGGCTCGATCATGAACGTGTCGTCCCCCGGCGGCAGTTCGTACCACTTCAGTTCTTCGTACGGTGCCGGCAAGGCCGGTCTCGATCGTCTGAGCGCCGACATGGCCCTCGAGCTGAAGCCAAGGGGCATCGCGTGCTGTTCGATCTATCCGGGTTCGGTGGCCACCGAGTTCATTCAGGAGTGGGCCGGCAAGCGGGGAAGTGATCTCACCAAGGCCCAGACGACGCTGGGCGTCGGTCGGGCCATCGCCGCCTTGGCGGTTGCGCCAGACCTCATGGACCGTTCCGGCACCATCCAATGGGTCGAGGACATCTCAGCCGAGTTCGACGTGCGCGACGAGAACGGCAAACTCGCACCGGCGTACCCGGGGCGCATCCGCCGCTGAGTCAGAACTCGAGGCCGAGTCGATCGACTCCGCGAATCGTGAGTCGGTCGCGCCAGGTGATGTCACCGGTGGAGCGCATGTTCGGGAAACGGCGTACGAGTGAGCCCACCGCCACCTCGGCTTCGAGTTTCGCCAGGTTGCTGCCGAGGCAGTAGTGGATGCCGGCGGCGAAGGCGAGATGGCGTCCGGCGTTGTCGCGGTCGAGGCGGAGCGTGTTCGGTCCGTCGAACATCTTCGGATCGTGGTTGCCGGCCCCGAGAACGGTGGTGACCACGGTCCCGGGTTCGACGGTCACCTCACCGTCGGCACCGAGATAGCGCACCGGCACCATCGGCACCCGCACGGTCTGTTGCACCGGACCGTCGAATCGGAGCAGCTCGTCCACCGCCCGCGGTCCGATTCCGGGTTGTGCGTGCCACAGCGCCAGTTGATCGGGATGGTTCAGGAGGGCGTTCACGGAGTTGCCGATGAGATTGACCGTCGTCTCGTGGCCCGCGATGTAGAGCAGGACGACGAACGAGATCAATTCGGCCGGATCGAGCGTGTCGCCATCGTCCTCCACCGCGATCAGCGCCGACAGCAAATCGTCCCCGGGTCGCGCGCGGCGCTTCTCGATGATGTCGAAGAGGTAGGGGATCAATTGGGCGAACGCCTCGTCGACGAGACGCAGATCGTCCATGGTCGACGCCGGTTCGAGGGCGAAGGTGATCACCTGACTCCACTCGCGCAGTTCGTCGGCCCGTTCGGTGGGCATGTCGAGCAGATCGGAGATCACTTGGAAGGGAATCGGGAAGGCCAGTTCGTCGACGAGTTCGATACCTCCGCGGGCATCGGCCCGGTCGAGAACGTCGTCGACCAGCTGCTGCACGCGCGGACGCAAACGCTCGATGGACGACGGCGTGAAGGCCTTGCTGACGAGACGGCGCAACCGCGTGTGATCGGGCGGGTCCAGGTTCAGGATCGTCTTGGACGCGTTGCGACTGCGACGCCGGTCGCGCTTGGCGCGGGCGAGCGGATCGGTCGGCTCTTTGGCGTTGGCCTCGATGTCGCGGCTGAAGTCGTTGCTGCGCAAGGTGTAGGCCACGTCCTCGTAACGGGTGAGGATGATCGCGTCACCGGCACGGTGCACGGGGTCGTGTTCGCGCAACGCGTCGTAGAACGGGTAGGGATCGGCCCGGAACGCCGGATCGAGCGGAGTGAAACGGGCCAGGGAACGATCGGTCATCGCGTCGCCTTCATCGATTCGCTGAGCGCGTCGACGATGCGGTCGATCTGGGCCTCACCGATCATGAGCGGAGGACAGAACGCGTTGGTGTCGGTGCCGATCGCCCGGGTGATCACCCCGCGTTCGAGCATCGCGTCGCGAACCGCGAAGGCGTCGACCCCGGGGTGGTGGCCGACCGCCCACACCGCGCCGTCGCCGCGGACCGACGCGATGGTGCCGTCGTCGGCCAGTGCTCGGAGCCCACTCGACAATCGATGTCCGACGTGATGGGCGCGCTCGACGAGACCCTCGCGACGCATGATGTCGAGGTTCGTCAGCGCCGCCACACACGCGGTGGGATGCCCCGAATAGGTGAAGCCCGTGCGCAGGAAGAAGCCCGGGTCGGCTTCGAGTGCCGCGCGCACGATCGGTCCGACGAAGACCCCGCCCAACGGTTGGTATCCGGACGTGACGGCCTTGGCGAAGGTGACGAGATCCGGGCGCACGCCGAAGCGGTGAGCCGCGAACCAGTGTCCTAGGCGACCGAACCCCGAGATCACCTCGTCGTAGATGAGGTGCGCGCCGCGCTGGTCGCACAGGCGGCGCACCGTCTCGAGATAGCCCTCGGCCGGAGGATAGACACCTCCGGCGCCTTGGACCGGCTCCACCAACACCGCGGCCACCGTCGCACCACGCTCGCTCATGAGTGTCGCCAGCGCTTCGACGTCGTCGGCGGGCACCTGCACCACGTCGCCAACGTACGGCGCGTACCCCTCTCGGTTGGGGGCGATGCCTTGGGCGCTCGTGCCGCCGTAGGCGGTGCCGTGATATCCGCGCTGACGCGAGATGATCAAGGTCCTTTCCGGGTGGCCGGCTTGGATGTGCGCGAGCCGTGAGAGTTTCATCGCGGTGTCGACGGCCTCGGACCCCGACGAGGTGAAAAAGACCCGTGCGTCCGTCATGGGGGAGATCTCGACCAGTTCGCTCGCCAGTTGTTCAGCCGGGGCGTTGGTGAACGGGTCGAAGGTCGAATAGGCGGCCAGGGTTCCGGCCTGGCGCGCGATCGCTGCGGCGATGTCGGTCCGACCGTGACCCACCGCGCAGTACCAGAGGCTGGCCATTCCGTCGATGTACTCGTTCCCTCGATCGTCGTAGACGACCGCTCCTTGGCCCCGGACGAGGGTGATGAAGTCGTCCTTGGTGGGTTTGGCGAAGGGATGCAGGAAGGCGGAGGCCATGTCGCCACGGTAGTTCCAGCCACCGCACCTAGCCCGGGGTTGTGTCCTGAAATAAGAATGATTATCATAATTGAGATGTCCTTCGACAGCCGTGTCGCCGTCCTCGCCGTTGCTCTGACGGGTTCGTTGGTCGCATGTGGGGGAGACGCTGGCCCGAGCGCGGCGACCCGACCCACGGTGGTGGTATCGACGTCGATCCTGGGGGCGTTGGTCTCCGAGATCGTCGGCGATGCCGCCGAGGTGACGGTGTTGATGCCCAACGGTGTCGACCCGCACGGCTGGGAGGCCTCACCCAAGGAGATCGAGGCTTTGTCCTCGGCCGACGTCGTGGTGATCAACGGTCTGCATCTGGAGGAGTCGCTGGACGAGGCGATCGACGCCGCCCGCGACTCGGGAGTTCGGGTGTTCGAAGCGGCCGATCACGTGGATGTGATCGAGCACACGGAGGACGAGACCGAGGATTCGCACGCGGAGGACGAAGCCGATCATGAACACGCCGATGGCGACCCGCACATCTGGACCGATGCCGCCGCAATGGCCGACGTAGTCATGGCGTTGGGTGATGAACTCGCCGAGGCGGGGATCGACGTGGGCGATCGCGCCTCGGTGGTGTACGAGCGACTCCTCGCTCTCGACAACGAGCTCGTGGAATCCGTCGAAGTGGTGGACGCGAGTGACCGAAAGCTCGTGACCGGGCACGAGTCACTCGCGTATCTGGCTCGGCGCTACGGATTCGAACTGGTCGGAGCCGTGATCCCCGGTCTGTCCAGTGAGTCCGAGGTGTCCGCGGGAGAGTTGGCCGAACTCAAGGACGTCATCGCCGGCGAGGATGTTCGGGTGATCTTCACCGAGGCCGGAACTCCCGATCAGGTGGTCGAGGCCATCGCCGAGGAAACCGGGGTGGACGTGGTGGTGCTCGACACCCACTTGCTCCCGGCAGACGGCACCTACGACACGTTCATGACGGAACTGGTATCCGCCATCGTGTCCGCGTTGTCGTCATAACCTCCCACTGATGTCGCAACTCGTCGACCCCTTCGTCGACAACGACTTCATGCTGCGTTCGTTGATCGCGGGCGCACTGGTGTCGATCTCCTGCGCGCTTGTGGGCACGTACGTCGTGTTGCGGGGAATGGCCTTCGTCGGGGACGCGTTGGCACACGGGGTGCTTCCCGGAGTGGCCGGTGCCGTGTTGCTCGGAGTCCCCGTGATGCTCGGCGCGGCGGTGGGGGCGGGCGCGATGATTGTCGGCATCTCCTTCATCACCGCACGTTCGCGACTCTCAAACGACTCGGCCATCGGACTTCTTTTCATCGGATTGCTGGCGCTCGGCGTGGTGATGGTGTCGAGCTCGGATTCGCTCACCGGGGACCTCGACGCCATTTTGTTCGGCGAGTTCCTCGGCGTGAACGACCGTGACCTCATTGCGCAGACCGCGGCCCTCGTTGTGGTGGGCGCGGTCTGTGCCGTGGCCGCTCGTCCGTTCCTGTTGTTGTGTTTCGATCCCGACATGGCCGAGTCGATGGGGTTCCGCTCGCGTCGATACCACCGGATCCTGCTCGTGCTGGTGGCCGGAACGGTGGTGGTGTCGTTCCAGACCGTGGGGGCCCTGCTGGTGTTCGGCATGTTGCTCGCGCCCGCAGGCACCGCGGCACTCGTGACCCGACGCGTCGGTTCGATGATGGGCCTGGCCGCGGTCATCGGCGTGTCGTCGACCTATCTCGGATTGTTGGCGTCGTACCACCTCGACTGGGCCGCGGGTGCGTCCGTGGTGTTGTGCGCCGTGGCGATTTTCTTCGTGGTTTTGGTCGTGGTCTCGTCGAAGAGGCGGGTGTCGCGTGCCTGAGCGCGCGCCCGTGTTGTCGGCGCGTCGACTGTCGGTCGGGTACGACGGGCACGCGGTGCTCGCGGGGGTCGACGCCCACGCCGTGCCCGGTGGATCGATCGCCCTCGTGGGGCCGAATGGCTCGGGGAAGTCGACGTTGTTGCGCACCTTCGCGGGGCTCTTGGCGCCGGTCGCGGGAGCGGTGGAGGTGTGCGGATCTCCGGTGAAATCCGCCGCGAGTCGCATCGCGTACCTCAACCAGTTCCACGGCAACGCGCTGTCCTTGCCCCTGCGCGTCTCCGATGTCGTGCATCTCGGGCGTCTGGACCGTCGGGGTCGATTCGCCCGCCGCACCTCCGACGATCGAATAGCGGTGGCCGAGGCGATGGAGCGCATGCGCATCGCCGACCTGGCCGACGCCGCTCTGCGCGACTTGTCGGGCGGCCAACGCCAGCGGGTGTTCCTCGCTCAGGTGCTGGCCCGGCGGGCCGACGTGCTACTGCTCGACGAGCCGACGGTGGGGCTCGACGCCCCGGCGCGCGCGGTGTACATCGAGGCCCTCGACGCCGAGCGCGACCGCGGTGCGGTGGTGGTGACCGCCACGCACGACGTGGGTGAGGCGGCGCGCTGTGACCGGGTCATGTTGCTCGCGGGTCGGCTGATCGCCGACGGCCCGGCCGACGTGGTGTTGACGCCCGACAACTTGCTGGCCACATTCGGAATCGGCCTCTCCCGCTCCGGTGACCGTCTGGTGGTCACCGAACACGGTCACCACGAATACCACGAACACTGACGCGTGTCAGTGTTCGTCGTAGTGATCGCCGTGCGCGGCGTGCAGGTGACCGTCGTGCAAATAGTCGACATGGTCGCCATGGGGGATTGCGACGTGCCCGCACTCTGGTCCGTGTTCGTGGGCGTGTTCGGTGTGGGCCACGCACTCGTCGGAGTCGCATTCGTCCCAATGGTCGTCGTGTCGGTGATGGCGATGACCGTCGTGCACATAGTCGACGTGGTCGTCGTGGGTCACCGCGACGTGACCGCAATCGGGTCCGTGAACGTGAGGGTGACGCGGGTCCACGGGATCAGTATGACATCGGACGCCCGCTCGGGTTGGGCACCGGGGCGCCCGACGGTGTCAAATGAGGCATGGCTCGGTTCGACCGGTTGATCGACGATTTGATGGACGCCACCGTCGTCCCGGGGTACACCCGTCTCGGCTTCGCCCTGCGTTCGCGCTCCCGCGACTGGGAGCAACTGGCCGACGGGGCGATGGACGGTCGCACCGTTGTGATCACCGGAGCCACCTCGGGCCTAGGGTTGGCCACGGCCCGCCGACTGCGGGCCCTCGGGGCGAATCTCGTTCTGGTGGGCCGCGACCGCGAGCGCACCGAGCGGGCGGCGCGCGAGATCGCGGATTCGTCGACCGACACGGTCCACGTCCACGTGGCCGACATGGCCGAACCCGCCCAGGTGCGCGAGGTCTCGACCGCTCTCTCGCGTCTCGGCTCGATCGACGCGCTCGTGCACAACGCCGGAGCCTTGTCCAAGGGTCGGCTGGTCAATTCGACCGGGATAGAGACCACCCTGGCCGCCCAGGTGATCGGCCCGCACATCATGACGACGTTGCTGATCGACTCCCTCGCCGGGGGTCGGGTGATCACCGTGTCGTCGGGCGGGATGTACGCCGCACCCCTGCCGAACGTCGACGACCCGACATCGTCGGTGTTCCGGGCGGCGGGGTACGACGGAACACGGCAGTACGCGGCGGCCAAACGCATGCAGGTGACCCTGAACGAGATGTGGGCGACGCGCGAGTCACGCGTTCGTTTCGCGGCCATGCATCCGGGTTGGGCCGACACCCCGGGCGTGCGCACGTCGTTGCCCGGGTTCGCGCGGATCACGGGTCCTCTCCTTCGTGACGCCGACGAAGGGGCCGACACCTCGGTGTGGTTGGCCGCGACACGCACCGACGTCGGTTCCGGGGGTTTCTGGTGCGACCGGGCTCGGCGCCCGATCCACAAGTTGCCGTCGACCCGCCGATCCGACACCCCCGAACGCCGCGAAGCGTTGTGGCGTTGGTGCGAGGGTCAGCTCTGACTCAGGTTCGACTCACGGCCGGTTCATGATCTCGTCGGCGTACCGCCCGGCGCGAACGAGCCCGGCCATGCGGCGCATCGCCGGCTCGCTGTGTCGGAAGAAGAGCTGGTATCCCGCGCACAGATGATTGAGACCGGGCTCGCCGTCGGGCGTGCGAGCGAAGCGGTCCTTGGGGCATCCGCCGTGGCACGCGTAACGGACGTCGCACTCGACGCACATCCGTGGGAGCGACTCCTGCTTGTGCCGGCCGAATTTGACCTGCTGGGGTGACGCGATCATGTCCGCCATCGGTTGCTCGAGGATGTTGCCCAACCGGTGATCGGGCTCGACGAAGTGATCGCAGGAGTACAGGTCGCCGTTGTGCTCGAGGGCCAGGGCGGCGCCACAGGTGGGGGCGTGCACGCACAACGAATGCAGATCGAAATGGGCGCCGAGGGTGACGTCGAACAACTGGATGAACACCTCGCCGACGTCGCGTGCCACCCACTCGTCGAAGATGGCGCACAAGAACTCGCCGTACCCCTCACCGGTCACCGAACGCGACGTCACCAGGTCGCCGCTCTGCGTGTACAGGATGCGACGTCGTCCTCGTCCGTTGCTCCAACCCTCCTCGGCGAGTGACAGCGTGGCCGTGGTCGCTCGCTCGACGATCGGGATGAACTGCAGGTGACGGGCGCCGAGTTCGTCGCGCAGATGGTGGTAGACCTCGAGGGGTCGGTCGACATTGGCGGCGCTGACGGAGCACAAAAGGTTCACGTCCACGCCGCCCGCGCGCAATCGATCCCAGGCTCGGAGCACGTCGGCGTGACTGCCCCGACCGTCCTTCCACACCCGGTACCGGTCGTGCAGGTCCGCCGGACCGTCGATGCTCAAGCCGACGAGCACCCGGTGTCGACGAAGCAGTTCGACCCACGCTTCGTCGATCAAGGTTCCGTTGGTCTGCAACGAGTGCTCGATCCGTTGGCCCGGGCGGGCCGCGGCCTCGGCCATGTCGAGGGCCCTCCGGAAGAATTCGACTCCCATCAACGTCGGCTCGCCGCCCTGCCACGCCACGTTCACCGGGCCGTCGGGCTGGGCATCGAGCATCTGGCTCAGATACGCCGCGAGCACCTCGTCGCGCATGCGCATGCTGTCCCCGGGGTAGAGGGCGTCCTTGGACAAGAAGAAGCAGTAGGTGCAGTCGAGATTGCACACGGCACCCGTTGGTTTGGCGAGCAGGTGGAAGGGACGACGTTCAGGGGGCATCGAACGACTCGTGCCAGAGGACTGGATTGTCGGGGCCGTCGACGACCGTGCCCGGAGCCGCACCGCCGAGCCAGAGCGCGCGGTCGAGCTCGCGAGCCGGATGATCCGAGTCGACTATGCGGGCACCGTCGGCGAAATAGATGACGGTCATGACGGCGCGCATGGTGTCGGTGTCGTTGGCCGGCGCGCAGTGCAGAGTCCACCCGGTGTGGAACGTGGCGTCGCCGGCGGAGAACGGTCCGTGCGTGTCGAGACCCCATTCTCGTTCGCGCACAAGGGCATCGAAGTGCGCCTGTGACGCATCGCCGATGACACCGTGATCGTGGGCGAGGTCTCCGAGCCGGTGGGTGCCGCGGGCGAAAACCATGCCGCCGATCTCACGGGGCACGTCGACGAGCGGCATCCACATGGTGATCGTGCGATCGGTGTCGAGTGGCCAGTACACCTGATCCTGGTGCCAAGGCGTGTATCCACCGCCGGGCTCCTTGTATAGGGCCTGATCGTGGTACAGCCGGACCCCCGGGACGTCGAGCAGACGGGCGGCCACCCGGGCGAACCGCTGGGCGTGCACGAACCGGCGCGTGACGTCATCGTGGTGCCGGATGCCCGCCGACTGTATGAACGCCTTGCCGTAGGTGTCGCGTTCGGCGAGCGGCCGTCGATCCCACCGACGGGCCTCGGTCGCGACGTCGACGGACGGCTTGACCACCGCGATCTCCTCGGCCGTGGCCAGACCCCGCACGACGCAATGTCCGTCGCGAGCGAAGGACTCGATCAGGGACGGGTCGAGAGTGTGCTCGTCGTCGAAATCCACCGCGTCCGCCCCCACACCCGCCATCTTGTCACGGCTCGCCGGTGTGACCTCCGCACGGTGGAACGGACGGGCTCGAGCGCGGACGATCGGGTGACAACGGCGGTCATCGGTCAGAATGAGCAGGGATCTGTCGATCCCCGACCGACGAGGACATGACGTGGAATTCGCCTGGACCGAAGAGCAGCAACAACTTCGCGCCCAAGCGCGAGTCGTCGCCGAACGCGCCGTGGCCACGTACGGGCGTTCCAACGACTCGTGGATTAACGGCTGGTCGAAGGAGTTCGCCCTGGAGTTGGGGGCGCGCGGCTGGATCGGGCTGACCTGGCCAGTCGAGTTCGGGGGTTCCGGGCGACCTCCCATCGATCGGCTGATCATCGGTGAGGAATTGATTCGGGCCGGTGCGCCCATCGGCTCGATGTGGTTCGCCGACCGGCAGATGGGTCCGACCCTCATCACCTACGGGCGATCGGACCAACAGGTCGAGTTCCTCCCGCGCATCCTGAGTGGCGCCTCGACGTGGTGCATCGGCATGTCCGAGCCGAACTCGGGGTCCGATCTCGCCTCGCTGAAAACTCAGGCCGAGCGTCGCGGCGATCACTGGCTGATCAACGGTCAGAAGATCTGGACCTCGTTCGGGGCGGTCGCCGACTACTGCTACCTCATCTGTCGAACGAACAACGAGGGGCCGCCGCACGCCGGTATCAGCGAGATCATCGTCCCGATGGACACCCCCGGCATCGAGGTGCGACCGATCAAGGACATGACGACGAACCGTCACTTCTGCGAGGTGTTCTTCACCGACGTGAAGGTGCCGATCGAGAATCTCGTCGGCGTCGAGGGCAACGCCTTCAAGCAGACGATGAGCCAGCTCGAGCACGAACGCGGGGGCATCGATCGTCTGGTGAGCAACCAGGCGCTCTACGAGATCGCCCGTTCCCGGGCCGACACGTCCGACCCGGTGGTGCGTCAGCGGATCGCCGCGCTCGAGACGAAGTACCGGATCGGACGCATTCTCGTGGTGCGCGAGGTTCTCCGACAGGCGCCGGCCGGTTTCTCCGCCGCCACCAAGGCTTTCTGCACCGAACACGAGTGGGACGTGGCGCAGTTCGTGTCCTCCACGCTCGGCCCCGAGGCGATGTTGTGGGATCACGTGACCCAAGGGCTCAGCTACGCGCCGGGCTACACGATCATGGGCGGGACGTCGAACGTCATGCGCAACATCCTCGGCGAGCGGGTCCTCGGCCTACCTCGATAGCCGACTACGGTTGACCCCGTTCGACGGGGGAGAGCATGAGCGACTGGATATTCGCCGATTTGTACGAGGCCATAGCGGCCAAGATCCCTGACCATCCGTGTCAGATCCAAGGCGACCGGGTTGTCACCTGGGGGGAGTTCAACCGCCGGGCCGGGGCCCTGACCCTCGACATGTTGGACGCCGGATTGACGCACCAGAGCAAGGTGGCGGCCTATCTCCACAACTGCCCGGAGTATCTCGAGACCTACTTCGCGGCGTTCAAGGGGGCGTTCGTGCCGGTGAACACGAACTATCGGTACGGGTCCGACGAGGTGACCTACCTCTTCGACAACGCCCAGGCCGAAGCGGTGGTGTTCCACTCCGCGTTCACGGGCTTGGTCGACCAGGTGCGTGAGAATCTGCCCGCGGTCCGACGTTGGTATTGCGTGGCCGATGCGGGCGATTCGGTTCCCGGATGGGCGGTCGACTACGCGGCGGTCGTGTCCCGCGATGCTCCGCCGCGCGTCCAGGGTCCGTGGGGGCGAAGCGGCGACGATCTGTTGTTCCTCTACACCGGCGGCACGACGGGAATGCCCAAGGGCGTGATGTGGCGCCAGGACGATCTCTTCAACGTCGTCGGGGCCGGCGGCAACGTGGCGCTCGGCATCCCGCCGGGTTCGTCGGTCGACGAACTCGTCGAACGCATCGATCCGGCCGGTCGTGGACTCGTCGTGCTGTCGGCGTGTCCGCTGATGCACGGCACGGGGCAGTTCTCGAGCCTGATCGCTCTGAACCTCGGTGGATCGGCGGCCACGCTCGCGTCGCGCTCGTTCGACGTGGGCCAATTACTCGCCGACATCGAACGGCATCGGGTGCAGACCCTCGTCATCGTGGGTCAGGCTTTCGCCGGTCCGATGCTCGAGCACTTGAACTCGAACCCGAGTCGCTACGACCTGTCGAGCCTGATAATGATCACGTCGTCAGGCGTGATGTGGAGCCAGGAGAACAAGAACGGTCTTCTCGGCCATCTGCCGCACGTGATGCTCTTCGATTCGTTCGGCTCGTCGGAGGCGGTCGGTATGGGCGGCTCGATCAGTCGGGCCGGCGAAGCGGCCACCAAAACCGCCACGTTCGCGCTCGGTCCGACGTGCGCGGTGTTCACCGAGGACGGCCGTCGCGTGACGCCGGGAAGCGGGGAGCGTGGCCTCGTGGCCGTCGGAGGGTTCATCCCTTTGGGCTATTACCGCGACGAGGCCAAGACCGCCCAGACCTTCCGCATGTTCGAGGGACAGCGTTGGAGCGTTCCGGGCGACTGGGCCGAGATCGCCGCCGACGGCAGTTTGATCCTGCTCGGCCGGGGATCGGTGTGCATCAACACCGGCGGTGAGAAGGTCTTTCCCGAGGAGGTCGAGGAAGCGCTCAAGAAGCACCCTTCGGTGCGCGACGCGGTGGCCGTGGGCATCCCCGACGACCGCTTCGGCGAGACGATTTGTGCCGTGGTCGAGGCCGCGCCCGGTCACGCGCCCGGTCTTTCGACGCTGTCCGATCACGTCAAGCAACATCTCGCGGCGTACAAGGCGCCGCGACATCTCGTGGTGATCGACACGATCGGTCGGGCGCCCAACGGCAAGGTCGACTACAAGCGATTGAAGGCCCACGCCCTCGACCGACTGGGCGGCGCGACGTGAGCGCGCGTTCGGACGATGTGCGTCGTCGCCTGATGGCGGGGGAGTCGGTGTTGATGCCCGGGGTGTGAGATGCGTCGTCGGCGCGCGTCGTGGCCGCCGCGGGATTCTCCACGGCGTTCGTCAGCGGGTTCGCCGTCTCGGGCACCTTGCTCGGTCGGCCCGACGTCGGACACCCGGGGGGGACGAGATGGCCGACGTGGTCCAAGCGTTGTGGTCACATGGCCGGCAAGTCGGTGGTGCCGACCGACGAATGGTTGGCCAAATTGCGCGCCGCACTCCGTCACCGTGAGGGCATCCACGTGACGGCCCGGACCGATGCTCGCGCGGCCGGGGCCTGACCGAGGCCATCGAACGCGGACGTATGGCCCGTGACCTCGGGGTCGACGCCGTGTTCGTCGAGGCGCCCGAGAGTCTGGCCGAAATGGATGCCATCGCGACGGCGTTGAGCGGGGTCGTGCTGGCGGCCACCCGTGCGATGCAGGGCGCCACCGAGATCCTGATGGCGAGCGGCACCATGCGTGAGACGCTGCACCAACTCACGGCTTTCGACGACTTCAACGCCCTCGTCGGTCTTCCCGAGCACCTGGCGGCCGAGGTCGACTTCGAATCGTGACGCGTCGCGCCCGTCCCGCGAATTCGCGTGTTCTCGCCGGTCGGGTTCGGTAACCTGTTCTCGTTCATCCAGAGTGGTCCGGGCAACCGGACCCGGCAACCTGGGCGGAAGCCCCAAGGTGCCTCCCGAGACGAGTCGACAATGTCGACGCGACCCGGGGATGTGGTCGGCGCGAGCCGGCAACGAAGCTTCCCGGATGAGCACCACCATTAGACCGTTCGACGGACCCGAGAGGAGCTCAGCCATGGCCACTGCACCGCTGCCCGTATCCGGAGCCTGGCGCACGGGCGACCCCGTCGGACAACGTCGTTTCTTTTCGCTGCCCGCCGAGCGCAAGTTGGCCATCGATGTCGGCGTGGTGATGGAGGGCGTGACGACCGCGTACGAGACGTGGGGGACGCTGGCCGCCGACGGTTCCAACGCGATCTTGTTGTGTCACGCCTGGACGGGTGACAGCCACGCCGCCGGCCGCGCCGGTGAAGGTCATCCGGCTCCCGGGTGGTGGGAGGGTGCGGTCGGTCCGGGTCTGGCCATCGACACCAACCAGTTCTTCGTGGTCTGCGCCAACGTCCTCGGGGGATGTCAAGGCTCCACGGGACCGGCGTCGCCGCACCCCGTCGACGGGCGTCCGTACGGGTCGCGCTTTCCGGTGGTGACCATTCGTGACATGGTGCGGGTGCAGGCGCGGCTGGCCGATCATCTCGGTGTGCGGCGTTGGCGCTCGGTCATCGGCGGATCGATGGGCGGCATGCAGGTGCTCGAGTGGGCCGTCACTTTCCCCGAGCGGGTCGGATCGATCATGCCCATCGCCACGTGCGCTCAAGCCTCGGCGCAGCAGATCGCCTGGGGGTCGATCGGTCGGCGCGGAATCACCAACGATCCGAAGTGGCGTGGGGGCGACTACTACGACGCTGCACCCGGTGACGGCCCCCACGAGGGACTGTCGACGGCGCGAATGGTGGCGCAGGTGACGTTCCGCAGTGACAACGTCTTCACCGACCGATTCGGCCGGGAGATGGTCGGGGGAGAGGGATCGTCGACTCTCGCGCTCGAGCAGAAGTTCGAGGTCGAGCGTTACCTCGAGTACCACGGTGAGAAACTGTGTCGACGATTCGACGCCAACAGTTACATCAGCATCGGCAAGGCGATGGATCTGCACGACGTCGGGCGGTCGCGCGGTGGTCTGGTCGCGGCGATGCGACGCGTCACGATGCCCACGTTGACGATGGGTATCTGGAGCGACTTCTTGTACCCGGCGTACCAGCAGTTGCAGATCCGCGACATGGTGGCGGCCAACGGTGTGCGTTCGGAGTACCTCGAAGTGGACTCACCACACGGTCACGACGCGTTCCTGATCGAACTCGATCAGGTCGGACCGGCCGTGAAGCGCTTCATCGAGTCGGTCGACTAGTCCTCGGGACGTTCGGCGGGATGGGGCGATCCCGCGAGAAGGATGCCCAGCGCCGTGGCGGTGCGACTGCGCCGTGGAACCCGCAGAGCGACGTCGTGGTCTCCGGTCAGATGGAACACGCTCGTTCGTCGCGCCCCGTCGACGACCTGGGTCACGTCGTACCAGCCTCCGACCGCGGTGTTGCGACTCCGACGCGCACGAAGTTCGACCCGCCCCTCGCGCACCCAACCGCGCACCTCGACCCAACGGGATTGCTCGCGGTGTTCGACCCGGGTCGCGCGAGCGATGAACGTCGTTCCGTCACGGGTCGACCAGTGGGGTTCGATGCCGAACGCGAGCACGGCCGAGACGACGAACAACGCCACGACGAGCACGAAGACGGCGGTGTCGCTCACGGGGGAAGTCTCCCACGCCACCGACCGCTCGTGTGGACTCCGATGTGCGACGGGCGCTCGTGACGGGTCACACTTTGGCATGCCCGAGATCCTTGAGGTCGAGATGTTCCGTCGGTCGACCGAGGCCGTCGTCGGACGCCGCATCACCGCGGTTCTGACCGACGATCCGATCGTGGTGCCCGAGCCCGGTCCGATTCGCGCGCTGGTCGGTGCGACCGTGGTGGAGGTGGTTCGACACGGCAAGTTGATGGGGATCGTGGTGTCGAAAGCGCGGGTGCGCTCGACGATCGACGTCCATTTCGGCATGTCCGGACGTCCGGTCGTCGATGGGCGGTCGCCGATCGAGGAACTCGCCTACGGTGCTTCCGACGATCGACGGTGGCATCGATTCGGATTGGGATTCGGTCGACGGTGGTTCGTTTTGAGCGATCCGCGACGGTTCGCGCGGGTGAGCGTCGACGTCGACCGGGGGACCCTCGGCCCGGACGCTTGGACGATCGGGCGACGGGAGTTCGTCGACCGTCTCCGCGGACGACGCACCGCCGTGAAAGCGGCGCTCCTCGACCAGTCGGCTCTGGCCGGGCTGGGGAACATGCTGGTGGACGAGATGTTGATGCGTGCCTCGATCGATCCCCGTCGACCGGTGTCGTCCCTCGACGACTCCGCGCTCGTGCGTCTGCACACGATCATGCGCCGCGTCTTGGACCAACTCTGGAGGCGCGGTGGGAGCCACGCCGGAGACCTCTCGGCCGACCTGCGGGCGCCCGGTGCCCCGTGCCCGCGCGACGGCGCCCCCATGAGTCGGGCCACCGTGGGCGGTCGAACCACGCTGTGGTGTCCCGTTCACCAGCGGTGAAATCCCGCGTCGCCCGAATCGGTCGAATTTCCGACAGACTGACGGCGTGCTCGGCACCCTGAACCTCCCCTCGGTCGAGACCACCACGGTCTCCGACAGCGGAAACACCCTCGTGGTGCTGGTGGTGACGGGTTCGCTGGTGCTGGCCGGACTCGCTCTTGCCGCGCTCGGTGTGTGGTACTGGCGCGGCACGATTCCCGATCCGGATTCACTCGGACCCTTGCACTCGATGAGTTCGCACTCCTTCGTCGGCCTCGATGAGGTCGAACGACGTCGACGACTCGACGTGATGCGTCCGTCGTTGGCCGACGAGTTGGCGACGGCACGCCGCGTCGCGCGAACGACGTCCACCACGACCGACGCGGTCGACCCGATCGACGCCGTCGCCCCGCCCACGGCAGTCGACGACGCGCCCGTCGACCAACATGTCGAAGCGGTCGGAGCTCGCGGAGTCATCTGGGAGGACGACGACGATTCGTGGCCCGGCGACGACTGGTCCGACCTCGAGGGTTGGGGCGAGTCGGACGCCGTGGAGTCCTCCGACGTCGTCGTCGAGGAAGGGTTCGAGGAGCCGACGCCACCACGACGGCCCTCGATCGACCCGCTCATCGGTTGAGCGTTCCGGCGATCGGGCGGTGCGCGCACTACCGTTGCGGCATGGCCGAACTCGACCTCGATGCGATGCTCACCCGTTTCAAGGCCCGCGCTGCGGCGGTGAAGCAGCGACCGCTTCCGCCGGTCGCCGGTGAGGAGCGCGCGCGATTCATCGAGCAGGCGCAACTCGATTTCCAAGACTTCGCGATCATCGGCGACGCCGCGGCCACCATCGAGGACGGTGTGTTGGTGCTGCGCGTCGACCTTCGTCCGGCCCAGAAGTGAGCCGTACCCCCCGTAGCAGCGCCGAGCTGGCGGTGCCCGCCGTGGTCATGGCGACGATCGCCTGGGGTCTCGGTCCGCTGATGGTCCGCGCGATGGACGTGTCGGGGTACACGACCGCCCTGTACCGCATGCTTCTCGGAACCCCCACCATGATCGTGGCCGCGCGCGTCTTCGGTCGCCCGTTGCGACTCGACGACCTGAAGCGTTGCGTTCTCCCCGGCTGTTTCTTCGGGGGATCTATGGTGATGGGCTTCTCAGCGGTCCGGTCGACGTCGATCGCCAACGCGACCCTGATCGGATCGCTCACCCCGGCGTTGTTGTTGATGGGTGCGAGTCGGTTGGTGGGCGAGCGCAGCGATCCCAAGCGACTCCCGTGGGCGTTGTTGGCGCTGTCAGGGCTGGCGGTCGTGATCCTGTCGGGATCGAACACCGACGGCGCCGCGCTGTCGGGCGACCTCATGGCGGTCGTGAACCTGTGCTGCTTCACCATGTACTTCCTCATCCTCAAGAAGCGGCGCAACGACGGGATGGACGGATGGGCGTTTCTCGCCGGCGTCTTTTTGGTCGGCTCGATCGTGATCGCACCGTTCTGCGTGGTGATGGGCGATGACACCTTGTCGATCGGGTGGTCCGACGTGGGCTATCTGTCGTTGATGGTCGCCGGCCCGGGTCTGATCGGTCACGGACTGGTTTCATGGGCGAGCAAACAACTACCGGTGACCACCATGTCGCTGTTGACGCTGGGCAGTCCGGTCGTCTCGGTGTTCGGGGGATGGCTCATCTACGACCAGCATCTGGGCTGGCCCCAAGTGCTGGGAGCCGTCATGGTGCTGGGAGGTCTGGCCGGGAGCGTGTGGGAGCGGTCACCCAAGGGGGTTGCGGTCGTCCTCGAGCCCGCCGAGTAGCGGGTTGCCGGAGGCGGACGGGGCGGTAAACTTGGCGTCCCTGCGGATGTGGCTCAGTTGGTAGAGCATCACCTTGCCAAGGTGAGGGTCGCGAGTTCGAATCTCGTCATCCGCTCCAGTTCGAGAACCCGGCCCGGCACCCGCCCGGCCGGGTTCTCGAGTTTCCCGGTCGTGCCCGGTCGTGCACCGTCTCACTGGGTCGTCGACGCCGAGCAGAACGTGTGGGTCCCCGACGCAGGTACCGTGTCGTCGTGCGGCAATTGTCCGGATTGGATGCGACCTTCCTCCACATGGAGTCGTCGACGATGTTCGGCCACGTCTCGGGTCTGGCCCTGTACAGCCGTCCGTCGCCTGATTTCGACCCGTACCGGGTCGTGTACGAACGCTTCGAAGCGTTGGCCGGTCGGGTCGAACCGCTGCACCAGAAGTTGCTGGAGGTGCCCCTCGGGCTCGATCACCCATATTGGATCGTCGACGACGACTTCGATCTCGACTACCACGTGCGCCATCTCGGTCTGGCCCCGCCCGGCGACGACCGACAACTCGCCGATCAGGTGGCGCGCATCTTCGGTCGGGCCCTCGACCGACAACGTCCGTTGTGGGAGGTGTACGTCATCGAGGGGCTGGCCGATGGTCGGTGGGCGTTGATGACGAAGTTCCACCACTCCTCGATCGACGGCGGAGCGGGCGTCGTGCTGCTCAACATGCTCACCGACGCCACCCCCGACGCCACCCCCGACCTCACGCCGGTGCCGATCGAATCCGAGCCCACGCCGACGCCGACCGAACTGTTGCAACGCGGCGTCTCGAAGTTGGTGGCCAACCCGGTGCGCGCCTTGCGTCTGCAGTTGCGCGTGGCCCAGGGCGTGGCGGACTCGGTCGGTTTCCAGCCCGCGAGTCAGATCACCCGACAGGTGCGCCGCACCGTGCGGGCCATCACGCGTCGTCCCGATGACGATTACCCGACCGCCGAGGAACGGGTGAGACTTCCGCTCACCCCGGCGCCCCCGACGCCGTGGAACAAGTCGATCACCGCTCACCGCCGTTTCGCGATGCGCTCGGCCTCTCTCGACACGGTGCGCGCGTTGAAATCAGCCTCGGGCGGGACCGTAAACGACGTCGTCATGGCCGTGTGCACCGGAGCATTGCGCAATTACCTGCTGTACCACGACGCCCTTCCCGATCGTCCCCTGCGCGCCATGGTTCCGGTGTCGTTCCGTACCGGCGACGAGGACGTGCCGTGGACCAACCTGGTCTCGGGCATCATCGCCGACCTGCCGACCGACTGCGACGATCCGCGCGAACGCGTTCGACGGTGTCACGAGGCGATGGAATCGGCCAAGCGACAGTTCGAGTTGATACCCGCCGACACCATCGCCCAGGGTGCTCAAGCCACGTCGCCGATCCTGGCCACCGCCGCCACGCGGCTGGCCTCGCGCCTGCGCTGGGCCGACCGCGCCAATTTGTTGCCGAACAACGTCGTCATCTCCAACGTGCCCGGGCCCCGCGCTCCGATGTGGCTCGGTGGCGCGCGCATGGAGAATTACATCCCGATTTCCATCGTCACCGACGGGATGGGGCTCAACATCACCGTGCACAGTTACCTCGACCGACTGGATTTCGGTCTCATCGCGTGCC
Source organism: Acidimicrobiia bacterium (assembly GCA_046091365.1). GTDB lineage: Bacteria > Actinomycetota > Acidimicrobiia > Acidimicrobiales > Ilumatobacteraceae > Casp-actino8. The sequence continues at coordinate 29,113 of JBJTBM010000135.1, forward strand.
GCGAGTTGGTGCCCGATCTGTGGGACCTCCTCGACATGCACTTCGACGAGATCGCTCTGTTGTGCGACACCTACGGCGTGTCGATGACCCACTGAGATCGCACCCTGTCCGTTCGCCCGTCACCTCGGCTCAGTTGGCGGCCGGGCGGACGTAGAACCCGCGGTTCCAGTCGTGGCGTTGCTCGCCGTCGACCGAGATGCGCCACTCGTAGGCGCGTCCGGGAGGCAAGTGGAGTTGCGGAATCTGTACGGCGAGGTTCTGGTCGACGTCGGCGCCGGGACGCGTGTTCTCGGAGCGTTCGACACGGAACGCGATCTGGAGTGCGAGGGGATTTCCGTTGACCACCGCCGGTCGACCATCCTCGTCGATTAATTCGGCGCGGATGACGATCTCGCGACCGGTCATGTCGTAGGGAACCTTGGCGAGAAAACCGAGGGCGCTCGCGAAGGCCCCCGGACCGACCTGGCTCCATCCGGCGCCGGCCATCATGATCTTTCCGTCGTGGGTCACCGCGTAGTCGGCCAGGACCACTTGCAGTTGGATGGTCATCGTCGCAGGTTAGTGGTGCGGGACGGGCGGTTACCGTGGCGGCGTGCTGCGTGGCGACTCCGACAACCAACTGGTGCGCACCTTTCGTCCGCGTCGCCGTCGTCTCGGTGCCGAGATGGTGGAGGTGTACGAGCGCTCGCGGTCGTCGTGGTCGCTCACCGAGACGGGCGAGATGTTCGACCCGAGGACCGTTCTCGTGGGGTGCGATCGGGTGGTTCTCGAGATCGGGGCGGGTCGCGGTGATCTCGCGATCGAGGTCGCCCGACAGCAACGCAACCTCGGTGTGGTGGCCATCGACGTGCACACCCGCGGTATCGCGAACATGCTCGCGGGGATCGAACGACACGAATTGACGAACTTGCGGCTCGTCGAGGGTGACGCCCAGGTGTTCGTGAAGCGCTTGGCCGACGAATCGCTCGACGAGATGTGGGTGTTCTTCCCCGACCCCTGGCCCAAGGCCCGGCACCGGAATCGTCGCTTGCTCCGCGACGACCTGATCGGTCGGCTCACCCGACCGTTGCGGGTCGGCGGAGTGCTGCGATTGGCGACCGACATCGAGGACTACGCGCTCACGGCCTCCCGGGCGCTGGCCGCCCACGGCTCGTTCGGTCCCGGGGTGCCGGGCCGACCGGACTGGCGCATCGAGACGGTGTTCGAGCGACGTGGCGTGCGCGAGGGTCGCGGAGTACTCGACTTCTCGTGGACGAAGGTCTCACAACCCCAGTCGTAAGCCGGCGTCGAGATCGTCGGCAGCCGAGAACGCCCGGCGCACCAGTGAATCCATGAGCGCCGCTCCGCGGTCGTTGGCGGTGTCGAGCGAGAGAATGCTGGCGGCGAACGAGGTGCAGTAGAAGAGCACGCCCTCGGCGTATCCCTGCTCGATGCGCTCGGGGTCGGCCCATTCGTGGGGGACGTCCTGAGCGCGCAGGCCCCGGCAGTAGCGGTCGATCAGTTCGTCCTGCATCGCCCGGCGCATGTCGGTGGGCAGGTTGGTGCCGAGGAAGTACACGAGATCGGTGGTGCTCGGCGCCCGCATCGAGAGTTGCCAATCGATGAGCGTCATGGAACCATCGGGTGAGTAGAACATGTTGTCGAGGCGGAAGTCGCCGTGGATCAGGGTGCACGGCCAGTCGGTGTATCCGGTGATCCACTTCTCGACCATCGGCGCGAAGGTCTCACACCATGCCAACACCCGCGCGGGGAGTGAGTCCCGGTACCGCTCGAGGAACATGGGCCAGCCGACGGGGAACATGGTGCCCACCGAGGCGGTCATGGGATCGTCGATACTCGGCATCCAATCCAGCGAGGCCAGATCGGGGTGATCGAACCATTGCCCGTGGAGTTGGGCGGCGGTGTCGATCGCCGTGCGCGCCTGGTCGGGGGTCGGTCCGGCCACCTGATCGCCGGGTTTGGCGGGGCTCAGATCCTCGAGCACGAGCGCGTAGGGATCCGCCGAACTGTGCAGGCAGCGAGCCAAGCGCACTCCGGTGACGCGCTGGGCCACCTCGGTGTAGAAGCGGTGTTCACGCTCCCACACTCGCATCATCTGGCCGATCATCTGGCCGCCCGGGTCGGAGGTGGGCAGTTTGACGATCACCGAGTCGGGCACGCCGGAACCCCGCAGAGTCACGCGGGCCAGCTGGCCCATGAAACCCTCGCCCGAGCCGATGACGGTCGCCGAGAAGTCGTCGACCTGACCCCCGAGAACGGACGAGAGCCATGCGGCGTCGACCTCGGACAGAACCTTCGGTGTGTCAGGCATCGACATCACCTCCCCCGGGCAGATAGTAGGTCCGGTCGAACGGTCGTTCGGACATCGCCGACGGTTACGGTTTCATCGTGCTGTTGGACGACTTGCTCGCCGTGGTGGGGCCGGCGAACGCCTTCGACGGCCGCGGCACCGGACACGTCGTCGATTGGACCGGACGTTTCATCGGCCACAGCGACGTCGTGGTGCGGCCGGGGTCGACCGACGAGGTGCGCGAGGTGTTGCGCATCGTGCGGGCCCACGGACGATCCGTGGTGCCTCAAGGTGGCAACACCGGACTCGTCGGGGGATCCGTGCCTCTCGGGGGCGAGGTGGTTCTCAGCCTCGTGCGTTTGAATCGGGTCGGCGAGCCGAATCGCGCCACCCGACAGATCGATGTGGGAGCGGGCGCCACTCTGGAGCAGGTGCAACGCGCGGCCAGTGCGGTCGGACTGCGATACCCGATCGACTTCGGGGCTCGGGGATCGGCCACCATCGGGGGCACGATCGCCACCAATGCCGGAGGGGTCAACGTGTTGCGGTACGGGTCGACGCGTCACCAGGTGATCGGTCTCGAGGCCGTGTTGGCCGACGGATCGGTGGTGTCGACGATGGCCGGTCTGGTGAAGGACAACACCGGCTACGACCTACGCGGGTTGTTGTGCGGTAGCGAGGGGACTCTCGGCGTGATCACCCGTGCGGTGTTGCGCTTGGTGCCCGCGCACGACCGTCACGCGACGGTGGTGGTGGGTTGCGCGTCGGTCGACGAGGCGATGGAGATCGTGGGAACGACGTGCGCGACCAGTGACTCAGTGGATGCGGCCGAGTTGATGTCGCGCCGCGGGGTGGAGTTGGTGACCGCGGTGACCGGCGTCCCCGCACCGTTCGCGGCCGATTGGTATGTGCTCATCGAGGCCTCGGCGACCGACGAACCGATCGAAGCACTGCGCCGAGCCGTCGACGATCGGGGGCTGGTCGCCGTCGCCGACACCCCTGAGCGTCGTCGGGCCCTGTGGCGACTGCGCGACGAGCACACGGCGAGCATCGCCACCCTCGGGACGCCCTTGAAGTACGACGTCACGGTGCCCCTCGATTCGGTGCCCCGTTTCGTCCGTGAGGTGGGCGACAGCGTGGTGTCGGTCGCGCCGACGACCGAGACCATCGTCTTCGGTCACGCCGCCGACGGAAACCTGCACGTGAACGTCGTCGGGGCCGACGCCGACGATCACCGTCTCTTCGACGCCACCGTGCTCGGAGTGGTCGCTCGTCACGGCGGCAGCATCAGCGCCGAGCACGGTGTGGGGACGGCCAAGCGGGAGTGGTTGCACCTCACCCGCTCGGCCGACGAGATCGCGGCGATGCGGGCCATCAAGCGCGCCCTCGACCCCGAGGGCCTCCTGAATCCGGGCGTGTTGCTGCCGTGAACGCCTTCCGCGGCCTCAGCTCGTCATGCCGCCGAGCCCGACGAGGCCACGAGCCAACTCGATCTCGCCCATGTGTCGAAGACCGTGTTGGTAGAGCCAGCATTCGATGCCGTCGAGGACCGTCAGGCCGGCTTCGCCCGCTACCCGTGCGCTGAAGGTGCTGGCGATCTGGGGCGGGAACGGGCGGGCGATGACGACCCGGTCGAGTTCGGCGGGGTCGAGCGCGGCCAACCAATCGAGGGTGCGCGAGTAGACGGCGCGCATGTACTCCGTGAAGGCCGGCAGATCGCCGATGCGCTGATGGATCATCTCGTCGACCGTGCGGTGCTTGCCGTGATCGTTGACCGTGACCCCCACTCGCTGTTGCCACTCCTCGTTCCAGATGGGCGGGATGCCGGTGAGGAGCATGTACGAGGCATCGTGCATGTTGACGTAGTGGAACAGCGAGAAGGCGATGGGAAGCACCCCCTCACGTTCGAAGTGGTTCACGTGCGTCAGGTCCATTGTGGAAACGGCGTCCTCGTAGAGCGAGAACATGGCCGTCATGCGACGGCGGAGCGAATCGAGGACGGCGGCGTTCGACATTCCCGAAGTCTCGCACGCGCCGAGGGGCCTGTCACGAGGTTCTGTCACGAATCGTGCCACTTCAGTTTCCGGGGTGCTAGCGTCGCCGCATGCGCTACGGAACGATCGATTTCGAGTACGCCGCCGACTTGTCCACCCGCGAACCCGAGGCTGACGGCCCGGTCTTCATGGTGAACTTCATGAAGTACCGCGAGAGTGCCGACTACGACGGGGT
>JBJTBM010000136.1:0-17195 GCA_046091365.1 Acidimicrobiia bacterium
GACGGTGATGCGGCTCATACCGCCAGTGTGTCGCAGATCAGGCGTGGGCGCCCACTCGGCGCAACTCTTCGGTGGCCTGTTCGGGCGGAATGATGTTGATCATCACGCCCGTGCCCCGCTCGAAGCCCGCCACGGTGGTGAGTTTCGGGAAGAGGTGCACGTGCCAGTGGAACGCGCCGTTGTGATGGTGGGGTGCGGTGTGGAAGACGAGGTTGAAAGCAACATCGGCGAACACACCGTTGAGATGCACGAGGGCGTCGCGAATGGCCCGGCCGACCCCGGCCACATGGGCATCCGAGGAGTCGGTGAGGTGCTGGTCGTGGTTGCGCGGGATGATCAGCATCTCGTACGGGCCGCCGCTCCACCAGGGGCACACCACCACGGCGTCGTCGGTGGCCAACACCACGCGCTCGCCGGCCGCCATCTCGGCCTCGACCGTGGCGCACAGGATGCAACCGCCCTCGAACCGAACGAAGGCCCGTTCCTCGTCGAGGATCTCACCGGGCACGAAAGGAAGTCCGAGCAACTGTCCGTGTGGGTGCGACAACGAAGCACCGGCTTCGCGACCGTGGTTCACGATCGCCTGGGTGTAACGGATGTTGTCGGTGGAGGCGTGTCGCTGCAAGCGCTGCTTGAGCATCACCATCATCTCGCCGCAGGCCTCGTCGCTGAACGCCTCGATGCCGGTCGTGTGATCGCGGGCGAAGACGACGACCTCGTGCGTACCGCTGGCCTCGGCCATCACGTGCACCGGGCCGAGGTTGCGCACGGCGAGCGAGTCGTCGCCGTCGAACGCCGGGTAGAGATTGGGGATCACCCGCATGCGCCAGTCGTCACCGGCGCCGACGCTGGCGAGCGTGGGGAGGTGCTGGTCCTCGTTGCCGGGGCAGAAAGGACAGGGCCGGCTGGGGCCGGACTCGACGGTCGGAACGCGACTGGCGAAATCGGTGGGGCGCATGGCCCGCTCGGCGACGATGGTGACCCACCGGCCGGTGAGGGGATTCAGACGTAGTTGACTCACGGTGACCTCAGGATACGCAATGTGGGAGACGATTACCTCGTCATCGGGTGTACACCGAAACATGAGTCGGTGAATCCGAGACGAACTGGCGACGGGAGGTGTCCTCCCAGCGATGAGTGAGCCGGAGTCCGGCGCACGAGGCCATCGCGTCGAGTTCGGCTGGGGCGGCGTAGCGGATGCTCCACGGGCGCAGCCGAACTCCGCCCGATTCGGTGAGCTCCACGAACTGACCGTCCACGCGTTGCTCGTCGGGGTGGTGCACGTCGATCGACAAGACCACCCGATCGGCGTGCAGCGAGCGCACGCCCACCGTGCCACCGTCCTTGCGTTGCGGGTCGGGAACCGCCGCCTCGACCACGAGCACCCCGGACGGCGCCAGACGCCCGGCGACCGCGGCGAACAGTGCGCCCTGACGCTCGGGTGTGGGGAGGCTGAAGATCGTGTTGTAGGCGATGAGTGCGGCGGCGAACGGGCCGGCGGGGAGGTCGTCGACCATGTCGCCGTGGATCAGGGACAACGTGACGTCGCCTTGCTTGGCCGCGCACGCGCGCAACATGGCCGAACTCGAGTCGATCCCCACCACGCGGCATCCGCGGCGCGCCAGCGGGATGGCGAGTCGGCCGGTGCCCACGCCGAGTTCGAGCACCGGGCCGCCGCCGGCCAGTTCGTGGATGAGGGCCACGGTGGATCCGACGTCACTCACGTCGTCGTACCAATCGTCGTACACGTCGGCGAACGCGTCGCCGTACGTCGAGTCGTCGAAGCCTTTCATCCGGTCCACCCGTCCAGTCCACCATGCGCCGGTCGTCGGGGCTGAATCGGGGCCCGCGGAGTACTCTTCGACCATGGCCGAGGGCATCGTGTACATGGATCACGCCGCCACCACACCCATGCGAGCGTCGGCCATCGCGGCCATGATGCCCTACCTCGACGGTGTGTACGCCAACCCGAGCGGAGCCCACCGATTCGCGCGCCGCGCGCGGCAGGCGGTCGACGAGGCGCGCGATCTGATCGCCTCGATCGTCGGATGCGCGCCGGGCGAAGTGGTCTTCACGGGTTGCGGTACCGAGAGCGACAACACGGCGATCGTGGGTGCCGTTCGTCGGCGCGGCGGGGTGGCCGTCTGCCCGGCCGCCGAACACCACGCCGTGTTGCACTGCGTCGAGCACACCGGCGGTCGGGTGGTTGCCGTCGACGCGACCGGCGCGGTCGATCTGGGGGCCCTCGCCGAGGCCCTCGACGACTCGGTCTCGTGCGTGGCCGTCATGGCCGTCAACAACGAGACGGGCACCGTCACCGACATGGTCGCGGTTTCGCGCCTCGTGCGCCAGCGGGCACCCGGGGCGATCCTGCACACCGACGCCGTGCAGGCCGCGTGTTGGATCGATCTGCGCACCTTGTGGCCCCTCGTCGACTCGATGGCGATCAGCGCGCACAAGTTCGGTGGCCCCAAGGGTGTCGGCGCGCTCGTCGTGCGTGACGGTGTCGTGCTCGAACCGATCGTGCTGGGTGGTGGCCAGGAGCGCGATCGGCGCAGCGGAACCCACAACGTCGCCGGAATCGTCGCCATGGCCGAGGCCTTGCGCGCGACCGACTCCGAGCGTGTGCACGAGATCGCACGGATCGAGGGGTTGCGCGACGAATTGACGCGGGGCTTGCTCCACATCGACGGCGTTCGCGGCACGGTGCCCCCCGAGGTCAGCGTTCCGGGGGTGGTGCACGTGTGCATCGCCGATGTCGAGAGCGAATCGTTGTTGTTCCTGCTCGACGAGGCCGGGGTGTGCGCGTCGGCCGCGTCGGCTTGTGCGAGTGGTGCCATGGAACCTTCACACGTTTTGGCGGCCATGGGCGTCGACCCCGCCCTCGGTGCCGGTGCCCTGAGACTGTCGATGGGGCACACCACCACCCGCGACGACGTGCGCCGCACCGTCGACGTGGTGCGAACCGCCGTCGAGCGCATCCGAGTGGCGTCGGCCCGGCTCAAACGCGCCTGATCCACACCGTGGTCGTAGCCTGCAGCACGTGAAGGTGCTCGTGGCCATGTCGGGAGGAGTGGATTCCTCCGTTGCCGCCGCACTGCTGGTGGAACAGGGCCACGAGGTGGTCGGGGTCACCATGCGTCTGTGGGGTGGCGAGAGCGACACCGGATGCTGCAGCGTCAGCGACGTCGACGACGCGCGACGCGTAGCCCAGCAAATCGGCATCGACCACCTGGTCTTCAACTTCACCGAAGAGTTCCACCGTCACGTCGTCGATCCCTATGTTGCCGACCACGCGAACGGCGTCACGCCCAACCCGTGCATCGAATGCAATCGTCACCTCAAGTTCGATCGTCTCCACGAGCGAGCCATCGTGCTCGGGTTCGATGCCGTGGCGACGGGCCACCACGCCCGGATCGTCGAACGACACGGGGTGTTGCGGCTCGCGCGCGGTCATGATGCTGCCAAGGATCAGAGTTACGTCGTGCACATGTTGGATCAGCAGCAGTTGGTCCGAACCATGTTCCCGGTCGGCGAGATGAACAAGGTCGACGTTCGTGCCCACGCCGAGAGACTGGGGTTGCGCACGGCCGGCAAGCCCGACAGCCAGGACGTGTGCTTCATCACCACCGCCAAGGACGACGACGGTCGCGCGGGTCGTTCGGGTTTTCTCGCGCGTCGCATCCCGTTGCACGTGGCCGAGATCGTCGACACCGACGGTCGTCGGGTGGGCGAGGTGGAAGCGGTCGAGATGGTCACTCTCGGGCAGCGACGCGGTGTCGGCGGTGGCGGGGGAACCAAGCGATTCGTCGTTGACGTCGACGTTCCGGGACGTCGCGTGGTGGTGGGACCGGAAGCGTTGCTCGACGTCGCGACCGAACGGGTCGAACGGGTGATGTGGAGTTCGGCACCGGTCGACGGTGCGGTACGGGTGCAGTGCAGCGCTCACGGTGTGGCGCACCTCGCCGAGATCGAGGTCGTCGGCTCCGACGAGGTTCTCGTGCGGTGGAGGGAGCCGCAGCGTCGCGTGTCACCGGGACAGAGCGCGGTGTTCTACGACGTCGATGGCGATGTCGTGCTGGGCGGCGGCGTGGTCAGTTCACCCAGCGCCCTTCCGGGGCGCGACGGACAGACGGTGACCGACCTGGCGTGAATCGCCCGTCCGCCGGGATCGGCGCGCGTAGCGGCCAGCACGACCGTCTCGAAGTCGACGAGATCGATCCGTAGTCCCGCCCCGCGACATCCACCGGTGAGGTCGGCGGCTTGGTCCGAGTCGCGACCGGGCGACGACGAGACCGCGGTCACGGTTCGGGCCGGGAACATGGCGGTCTCTGCCAACACCACGTGGTCGTGCACCACCAATCCCGCGGGGACGCGCACCAGCCACCGTCGCGAGAATCGGTGGAAGCGCACCGGTAGTGCGGCACAGCAGACGACGAACACCACCGTCGCCACCAGGGCCGGCACCCCGGCGTCGGCGTTCGCCGCCACCACCATGAGGGCCCCGCTGGTGGCCCACACGGCCCAGGCCAGAACCAAGGTGACGATCATGGCCGGGGAACAACGCAGGAGGTGACGTCGCTCGTCGCCGTACGCCGAGAGTTGCACGAAGGACTCGCCCACATCGGCGGACAGAACGAGCATCGTCGCGGCCACGGTGAGGGCGACGGCGACGGTACCGAACCCGGACGGATCGGTGATCAAGGCACCGATCGACAACAGCGCCAGAGCGGGTGTCGACAGACGGATCGCCGTGAGCGACACGCTCGCCGGGACGAGAACGCACAGCAATGCGACCGCCCAGAGGGCCCATGCGGCCACCGAAGTCACCACACGCGCCACGTCGTTCCACGCGTCGGTGCCCGTGGACACGGCGGGCGGGGTGATCACACTCGCGATCACCGTCGCGCGCATCACCCACCTCACCCATGGGGCCGCGTCGGACGCGCGCTGTTCGCTCATGCACCAAGCGTTGCCGAAACGAACGGTCGCACCGCAATCGGGCGTGCTCGCCGTCGGGCGTCCGATTGTGCTCGTGTCGCGATCCCCTGCTACGAAGAAGCGTTGATTCCAACCGGGGGAGAGTGTCGTACTTCATGACCGTCGCGACGGACAACTCATTCGGTGGCGTGGCCACCGGTGTCGGCAGCGTGCCGCATCGCGACGCCCGCGCCGCGGCCGAGTTCGCTCTCGCGTCCAGCCCCGAACTCCCGGCGATTCCGTCGCTTCCCAAGCGGTCGCCCGCCGAGTCCATGATCGCCCAGGCCGTCGTCGGGATCCGTGGTGTTCGACTCGGTCAGTACGGTTCGATCGTCGTCGACCCGATGTCGGTCGACCCGCTGGCTGCGGTGGTCACCGACCTGCAGAACGATGCCTTCGCCGGATTGCGCGCCTTTCTCGACGTCGCTCCCGGTCGCGTCGACGCCGTGAAATGGCAGTTCACCGGCCCGGTGACCCTCGGGCTCTCGCTCGTGCACGTGGGCGTGCCGGCCCATACCGCCTTCGACGTCGCGGTGCGCGCGGTGCGCACCCATTTGCGTCGCATCCACGACGAGGTGGCGACCCGTCTTCCGGACGTGACACAAGTGGTCGTGATCGACGAGCCGATGCTCGGGGGTTTCATGGACGAGTCGTTCCCGATCGCTCCCGACACCGCCATCGACTTGATGTCGGGGGCGATGGCGGTGCTCGAACGCGACTGCTCGGTCGGGTTGCACAGTTGTGCCGACGTCGACGTCGCTCCGTTGCTCGCGGCGGGTCCGGCGATCCTGAGCGTGCCGGTGCGCGACGACCTCGTGGACATGGCCCCGGCGATCAGGGAGTTCCTCGACACGGGTGGCGTGATCGCCTGGGGTGCGGTGGGAACCGAGGGACCGTTGCCGTCCAACGCCGAACGAGCGTGGAAGAAACTCTCGTCGGTGTGGTGCGGTCTGGTGCAGGACGGATGTGACGCGATGCGATTGCGTCAGCAGTCGATCGTGACGCCGGCGTGCGGGCTGGCGCTGCACACCGAGGACGGTGCGGCCGCGATCATGGAGCAGGTGCGCGACATCGCGCACCGCGTGCGCACGCAGACGCTGGCGACCCGACTCACCGTCGGGGCCTGAGCCTCGTCGCGCCACCCCTGACCTACAATTCGCCCATGGCCTCGGGCAAGAAATCCAGCGCCGCCGCGCGCCATGCCGAGCTGATCGCCCTCGTCGAACATCACAACGTGCGGTACCACGTCGACGACGCGCCCGAGATCTCCGACGCCGAATACGACGAACTCGTGCGTGAGTTGCGCGCGATCGAAACCGAGCACCCCGAACTGGTGTCACCCGATTCTCCGACCCAGAAGGTCGGAGCCGGCACCGCCGAGACCTTCTCGCCGGTGCGTCACCGCGTGCCCATGACGAGCCTCGATAATGCGATGGATCGTGACGAACTCGTGGCCTGGGGCGAGCGGGCGATCAAGGGTCTCGGTGACGACGCACGTGTGCGTTACGTCTGCGAGCTCAAGATCGACGGACTGGCCATGAGTCTGCGTTACGAGAACGGCCTGTTGGTGCAGGCCGCCACACGGGGTGATGGCCGGGAGGGCGAGGACGTGACGGCGAACGTCGCGACCATCGCGGTCGTTCCCAAGCGACTCGAATCCGGTGCGGGTATCGCGGTGCTCGAGGTGCGCGGCGAGGTGTACCTGCCGGTCGAGGCGTTCGAGCGTCTGAAGGCGGCCAAGGAACAGGAGAACGCCGAGCGCATCGCGGCGGGGCGCAAACCCGAGCCCGTGCCCGTGAATCCACGCAACGCCGGCGCGGGGAGCCTGCGGCAGAAGGACGCGACCGTCACCGCGGGGCGCGGTCTCGCGTTCTGGGCGTATCAACTCGGCGAGGTGGTCGGGGGTCCCGTGTTCACATCGCACCACGAGACGCTCGACTTCCTGCGCGGTCTGGGTTTCCCCGTCAACCCGAACGTGACCTTGCTCGATTCGGTCGACGAGGTGTCGGCGTATTGCGAGCGTTGGCAGAACGACCGGCACAGGTTGCCCTACGAGATCGACGGAGTGGTCGTGAAGATCGACGATCTCGTTCAACGCGAACAACTCGGATTCACCGCGCGCGCACCGCGGTGGGCGATCGCCTTCAAGTTTCCTCCCGAAGAACGCACCACCATCCTGCGCGACATCCAGATATCGGTGGGCCGCACCGGACGGGTCACACCGTTCGCGGTCCTCGAGAAGGTGTTCGTCGGTGGCTCGAACGTCGAAATGGCCACGTTGCACAACGAAGACCAGGTGCGTCTCAAGGACGTGCGACCCGGCGACACCGTGGTGGTGCGCAAGGCCGGCGACGTCATTCCCGAGGTGGTGGGTCCGGTCCTGTCGTTGCGTCCCGAGGGTCTCGGGCCGTGGCAATTCCCGTCGGTGTGCCCGTGCCCGTTGGGAGGCGAGTTGTCACGTCCCGAGGGCGAGGCCAACACGCGTTGTATCGAGCCCGGCTGCCCGAGTCAGCGCGACCAGCGCATCATCTATTTCGCTTCGCGGGGAGCGATGGACATCGAGGGTCTGGGCGAGAAAACGGTTTTCCAACTGTCCGACGCCGGCTTGGTGTCCGACCCCGGCGACCTCTACACGCTGACGGTCGAACAGCTGCTGACGCTCGAAGGTTTCGCTCGGGTGAGCGCCGAGAAACTCCTCGTCGCGATCGACGGATCGAAGTCGCGACCGCTACCCAAGATCCTCACCGCGCTCGGTGTGAAGCATCTCGGTCCGTCGGCTTCCGAGGCTCTCGCGGTGGCCTTCGGACATCTCGATGCGATCATGAACGCGACCGAGGACGAGCTCGCCGACGTCGATGGCGTCGGTGGGGTCATTGCGGCGTCGGTCATCGGATGGTTCGCCGTTCCCGACAACCGTGCCTTCATCGAGAAGATGCGGGCGAGTGGCGTCGAGTTCGGCAACGTCGAGGTGTCGGGCCTGCCTCAGACCCTCGTTGGTCGCAACATCGTGGTCACCGGGTCGCTCGAGGGTTTCGATCGCGACGGAGCCGAGCGCGCCATCAAGGATCGTGGTGGCAAGAGCCCGGGTTCGGTCTCGAAGAAGACCGATGCGCTGGTGGTCGGAGCCGAGGCGGGAGCGAGCAAACTCACCAAGGCCCAGGAACTCGGCGTCCCGGTGCTCGATGAGGCCCAGTTCGTGCGTCTACTCGAGACCGGCGAGATCCCCGGTCGCTAGAGGACCTCGAACGACCACGAGAAGCTGCGCGCGGTCGATCGACCATCCTCGATCTTCCAGAACGACACGCTCACGCGGTGCACACCCACCTCGTACTTCTCGACCACGGCACCCTCGGTGGGTTCGAAACGAATCAGGGAATTTCCCTGGTCGTAAATGGCGGTCTTGGGAAGTTCGATCTGCTGTCCGGGTTTCGCGTCGACGGGTGCGGCATCTTCGAGTCGTGTCGTCGGGATCACGATGCCGTCGAGGGTGAGTTCGGCCTCGTAGCCGTCGACGAGGTCGACGGAGATTTCGGTCTGTGAGAGCACCTGTCGGTCGTTCGGGGCCGGTGAGACCCCGATGATCTGGTCCGGGTAGCCGAGGGCGTCGCGGCCAGTCGTGGCTGACATCAATCCGAGGATCACCATCATGATGCCCATCGCGAGTCCGGCGCTGATGAGAACCAATTCGAGCGACGGACGTCGGCGCGGTCTCGGCAGTTCGGCGGGAGAGGCCTCGACATCGGTCACACCCTCATTCTCACCCGATGTGCTGGTCTTTTGCACTTCGTGACGGGGGCGATCGTCACATGGTCGCAATACACCGCTAGTTTCCCGGCGATGTCCGTGTTCGAGAACCACGATCCGGAGACGTTGATCGACTCCATGATCGACGGACGCTTCCGGCTCAAGACCGAGATCGCCCGGTCGACGACGAGCGCGGTTTTCATCGCCGCCGACACGCGTCTCGACACCGAGGTGACCCTGCGGCTCTTCTCGGCCGACGTCAGCCGACTGCGGGGCGAGGCCCTCATCGACCAGGCGCGCGAGGTCGCGGCCCTGAACCATCCCAACATCCTGCGCACCGTCGCTTTCGGTCGGGCCACGGTGGGCGAGGCGACCCGGGTGTTCGTCGCCCAGGAGCGCACCGTCGGGGGCACCCTGCAGGACATGATCGATCGCGGTCGCTGGCTCACACCCAGCCAGGCCGTGACGGTGGGGGTCGACGTGTGTCGGGCGCTCGACCACGCGCACAAGCGTGGTCTGACGCACTTCGACCTGCGACCGTCGGCGATCGTCTTCGACGGCGAGCGTCGCGCCCGGGTGGCCGACATCGGTGTGGCCTCGGTGATCGCCGAGGACGCTTGGGGGGACGCCACGACCGTGTCGCTCGAACGCGCTCGGTATTGCTCGCCCGAACAGGCCGTCGGCGAGCCCTTCGACGAGAAGGCCGACGTCTACGCGCTGGCGCTGGTGCTGGCCGAGACGGTGACCGGCAACGTTCCGTTCCTGTCGGACTCGGTCGTCACCACGCTCGGCTCGCGCGTGGACAAACTCTTCCCGGTGTCGGCCGACCTCGGCGGCCTGGCGTCGGTGCTCGAGCGAGCGGGTCGTTCCGATCCCCTCGAGCGTTCGAGCGCCGCCGACATGGGTCGTGCGCTGATTCAGGCGGCACCGTCGTTGCCTCGTCCCGCCCCCTTGCCGCTGGTGTCGACGTCGATTTTCGAGCCGGATCGCACCGGGGAGATCTCGTCGCCCGCCGTTCGCGAGGCCTTCGCCCCGTCGGAGTCGCCCGACGGCGAGGTCGTCGAGTCCGAACCGGGGACCACCGTCGCCGATGCACCGCTGATCGGCCGCTGGATCTACGCCGCGGTGGCGGTTTTGGTCGTCGTCGTCGGAGGATTCCTGTTGTTCAAGGTGGTCCAAAAGGACTCGTACGAGGTTCCCTCGCTCACCGGTGTCGAGTTGGGTGAGGCGACCAACGTGGTGACGGAGTACGACTGGACCATCGTGCGGGTCGACGAGCCCAGCGAGACCGTCGCGGCCGGAGCGGTCATCCGCACCGAGCCCGCGAGCGGAGACAAGTTGCAATCGGGCAAGGACATCACGTTCTTCGTGTCGACCGGCCCGCCACCGGTGGCTCTTCCCGAGTTGAACCTCCTCGAGGTCACCGCGGCGACCGACGCCCTCACCGGCGCCGGCTTGGTCGTCGGGGTGCAGACGCCCGAGTACAGCGAAGACGTGGCGGTTGGTCTCGTGATCCGATGGGCTGTCGGCCTCCAACCCAACTTGGTTGCCGGCCAGGAGGTCGTGAAGGGCACCGCAGTCGACATCGTGGTGTCGCAGGGACCCGCGCCCCGCGTGGTTCCCGATCTGCGCGGAATGACGATCGACGCGGCTACGGCAGCCCTGAATGATCTGCAACTGATCGTCAATCGTGCCGACGACGAGTTCTCACCCGACGTGCCGCTCGGTGGCGTCTCGACACAGAGCCCGGCGGCCGGGGAGTCGTTGGCCAAGGGTTCGTCGGTCACCGTGGCGATCTCGAAGGGTCCCGACGTCGTGTCCATGCCCAACCTGGCCACGGCGACCACGCTCGACCTCGTGAAGCAGTCGCTCGCCAATGCGGGTCTGACCCTCGGCACCGTCACCGGACGCGTGCGGGGGGCTCCGATCGCCGCGCTGGTCGGAGGTCAGATCGTCGCCCCGGGCCAGCAACTGCCGCGCGGCAGTGTGGTCGACGTCGTCTACTACGGCTGACCCACGGCCGACCCGGCCCGGACTTATCGCTCGACCGGGGAGCGGGAATAAGGTTGTTGGACCCCGAAGGAGAACGATCATGGGAACACTCGACGGCCGCGTGGCCATCATCACCGGAGCCGGCCGCGGACTCGGCCGCGAGCACGCACTCCTCTTCGCCGCCGAAGGAGCCAAGGTCGTGGTCAACGACCTCGGCGGTGCCAACGACGGCACCGGTACCGACATCACACCGGCCCAACAGACCGTGGCCGACATCAAAGCGATGGGCGGCGAAGCCATCGTCAACGGCGACAACGTCGCCGATTGGGACGGCGCCAAGCGCCTGATCGACAGCGCGATCGACGCCTTCGGCGACCTCGACATCCTCGTGAACAACGCCGGCATCCTGCGCGACCGTGTGCTCGTCAACATGACCGAGGCCGAGTGGGACGCCGTGATCGCGGTGCACCTGAAGGGTCACTTCGCCCCGACGCGTCACGCCGCCGTGTACTGGCGCGAGCAGGCCAAGGCCGGTGTCACCAAGCCGCGCAACATCGTGCACACCAGTAGCACGAGTGGCCTTTTCTCGAACCCCGGTCAGGGCAACTACGGCGCAGCCAAGTCGGGCATCGCGACCTTCAGTCAGATCTGCGCCAAGGAGCTGGCCCGCTACAACGTCAAGAGCAACTCCATCGCTCCCGCGGCGCGCACGCGACTCACGCTGGCCACACCCGGCCTCGAGGACGTGCTGGCGCCCAAGCCCGGCGAGTTCGACAAGTGGGATCCGGCCAACGTGAGCCCGCTCGTCGCCTATCTGTCGTCGGAGTTGTGCGAATTCACCGGCGAGACCTTCTTCGTCCAGGGAGGACAGGTCACGCGCGTGAAGTCGTGGGAGAACGCCGAGACAATCGATCAGGACGATCGTTGGTCGGTGTCGGCGCTCGCCTCGGCGATGACGTCGCTGAAGCCCAAGTCCTGAGACGTGGGCGCCGACGCCCGCGAACCCAATCCGCGCACGCTCAACGTCGACTCGGTCGGGGTCGACGAACTCGGAGTCGTTCCGTGGCCGATTCTGTTGCGGGGTCGTATCGCGCGGCGTGTGGGGGTGCGCCGTGAGACGGCCGTCCTCTGGATCGTCCTCACGTCGTTGTTCATGGTGAGCGTCACGTTCACCATTCTCACGCTCTCACTCGGTCGTATCGCATCGGATCTGAACACCAGCACCGGTGTCATCGCTTGGTCGATCACCGGACCGATGCTGGCTTTCGGCGTGGTCGGACCGGTCTACGGCAAGGCGGGCGATCTGTGGGGACACAAGCGGGTGTTCGTTCTGGGAATGCTCGGCGCCGGTGTTTTCGCCGGTCTCACGGCAGTCGCGTGGAACGGTTTCACAATGGTGTTGTTCCGCGTCTTGTCATCTTCGTGTGGCGCGGCCACGGGTCCGGCCACCATGGCATACATCAATCGAATGTTCGGCACCGACGAACGCGTGCGGCCGCTCGGTTATTGGAGTTTCGTGAACGCCGGTGCACCGGTTGTCGGGGTGATCGCTGGCGCTCCGCTCGTCGAACACCTCGGTTGGCGGATCATCTTCATCGTTCAGGCACCACTGCTGATCGTCGGCACGGTGATCGCACTTTGGCTGCTGCCCGACACCGAGCGGCTCTCCGACGTGAGGTTCGACGTGAAGGGTTCGCTCACCTTGGGTCTGGGTGCAGCGGCATTGTTGGCCGGTGTGAATCAAGGGCCCAAGTGGGGATGGACGTCACCGGCGGTGTTGGTTCTGATCGTCGGTGCCCTGGTGATACTCAGATTCTTCATCGGGATCGAGCGTCGGGCCATCGACCCATTGCTTCCCTTGCACTGGTTGCGGAGCCGGGCGGTTGTGGTGCCGGTGATGGCCCAGTCGATGGCCAACTTCGCGTACATGGGAGGTTCACTTCTCGCACCCCAGGTGATGGAGAACGTGCTCGACTACTCGTCGGGGCGTATGTCGCTCGTCACCATTGCCCGACCATTGGTGTTCGCGGTTCTGGCACCTCTCGGCAGTCTGGTCACGGTTCGGGTGGGAGAGCGTTCCATGGGAGTCGCCGGTACCACGATGATGATGATGTCGATGATGATGTTCTCGTTCATCGGTCAGTCCACCGGGACGTACCACGTGGTTCTGTCGATGGCGCTGTCGGGGGCGGCGTTCGGGCTGCTCGGACCGTCGATGGTTTCGCTCGTCGCGAATGGTGTCGATGACAAGGACCTCGGTGTGGCCGGCGCCCTTCAGCAACTCATGTCGCAGATGGGCGCGGTGTTCGGTTCGGTGATCATGGTCACAGTGCAACAAGCCACGGAAAACGGTGATCCGACACCCTCGTCGTACGCGAACGCCTTCCGGGTGGCTGCTGGCGTGTCGATCGCTGCAGTGTTGGTGGCGGCGCGGGTACGTTCGACGCCGCGCTGACCGTCACTCGGTGATGGCCTTGATCTCCTCGGCGATCTTGGCCGTGACATCGGTCTGGGGCACCTGCGTCTGCATCGCCATCATCTTCATCATGTCGCCGACCACCTTGATCTTGCCGGTCATGAAGGCCTGCATCGCGGCAGCCTGATCGTTGAGTGCAAAGATCGCACGCGCGGTGGCCCAGTCGGTGGTCACGGTGGCGTCGGCGTTCTCGAGTTCGCCCAACTCCACTTCCATGTCACCCGACGAGGTGTCCATGTAACTGAGCACGGTTCCTTCGCCGAACGGCACGTCGGTGATCACCTGGTTGATTCGGATCACGGCCGTGATCTTGGGTGCTTGGTCTTGGTACTTCGCACGGATCGCTCGCGCGGCGTCCATCCACTCGGGAGACAAAAAGGGGAAAGCCATGCACCGACACTAGCCACCCCGGATGATCGGGCCCGTACCGAGGACTCAGGAGTCGGTTCCGGTCAGATGGGAAGACAGAGTCACCGACTCGATGAAGGAATGATCGAGATCGACCCCGGTGCCCGGGCCGGTGCGCAGCGTGACGTGACCCTGCTCGAGCCGGATCGGATCAAGCACGATATCGCGCTTCCAGAAGCGCTCGGAGGCCGACACGTCACCGGTGATGGTGAAATTCGGCAGGGCAGCTAGGGCCAGATTCATGGCCCGACCGATGCCGGTTTCGAGCATGCCGCCGCACCACACCGGCACCCCGCGTTCGCGACAAACGTCGTGCACCGCGACGCCCTCGAGATAGCCGCCCACGCGGCCGGCCTTGACGTTGATGATCGAGCAGGCGCCGCGCTCGATGGCGTCGACGGCTGCGCGCGCCGAGACGATGGACTCGTCGAGACAGATCGGTGTGCCCACCTGTTTGGCGATGATCGCATGTCCGGTGACGTCGTCCTCGGGCAGCGGTTGTTCGATCAGGATCAAGCCGAATGGGTCGAGCCGGGCCAGCAACGGACCGTCGTCGCGGGTGTACGCGGTGTTGGCGTCGACCTGCAGAGGAACGGCGTCACCGAACGTCTCGCGGATCACCCGCACCGGCTCGATGTCCCAACCCGGTTCGATCTTGAGTTTGATGCGGACGTAGCCGGCGTCGAGGTATCCGGCCACCGCCGAGACGAGCGTGTCGATCGACGGGAAGATACCGACCGACACACCCGAGGGCACGCGATCGACCGAGGCACCCAAAGCGCGAGCCAGCGACACGTCGTTCGCCCGCAACTGCGCGTCGAGAACCGCGGCCTCGAGCGCGCCCTTGGCCATGCGGTGATCCTTGACCGGCTCGAGCAGTCGAGCGACATCGGTCGCGTGGATGGGGTGACCGACCATCAGTCTTGGGATCAGGTGGTGGGTCATGACGTGATGAGAACTCTCGACGTACTCGCTGGAGTACAACGGGTCGTCGCCCGAAACGCACTCACCCCACCCGTCACCTTCGTCGGTGATCGCGCGGACCAGCAGGATGCGCCGGTCGTTCTGCGTGCCGAAGGAGGTTCGGAACGGTGAGACGAGCGGCAGACCGATGACCCGCAACTCGAACGCGCGCAGGCGCACCGGACTCAAACCCTGGAGATTCACTTAACACGCTCCTTCACCCGCACAAGGTAATCGCCCCGTTCGTTCATACCCACGATGACGTTACGAGCCATCAGCGGGGCGAGACGCTCGCGCATGTCGAGTCGCCACCGATGGGCCGCGGCGGGGTCCTTGCGCCGCAGGGTCACGATGTCGTCGGGCGTGGCCACCTCGATGGTTGGTCCGGTACCGACGTCGGTCGTTCCGGCGATCTCCCAGCGGGCGAGCAGGCGATCGGTTTCGCCACTGCCGTTGATGTCGTCGTCGAGGGCGCCGTAGAAGTCGATGTGGTACTCGACGGCCCGGGCCCCGAGTTTGCGGAGGTTGAACCAGCCGTTGCGTCGCACGAGCGGGTCGAACGTCCAGGTGATCGCCGGTAGTCCGTGATCGGCGGCCCAGCGGAATTGGTGCGCCTTGATGGCGTGACCGAGTCCGGAATTCTGCAGCCGGGGAATCACTCCGGTGATGTGTGAGTGGAGACACCAATCGCCGTCGTGACGGGCGAGGAAGCCGAACGAGCAACCCACCATGTGGTCGCCCGACCGTGCGCCGACGACGTAACCGCCTCCGTGGGCGAGGGCCATCAGAAAGTCGGCGCTCACCATGTCGGCCGCGGCCCCGCCCCACACCGCGCCGGCGGTCACCCGAAGCTGGTTCATCTCGTCGAGACCGTGCAGTTCGTCGATCACGACGTCGTGTGGTGCGACCCCCTTCGTCGGACCCGAGTGAGCGATGTCCACGCCTCAAGCCTATGGGGTGACATTCGTCCCGGATTTGGACGGGACCGCGCGGGATCCGAACGATTTGAACGAAATGTCAAACCCATTCGTCAGGAAGGTGTCTGACCGACCAACATGATGAGACGATATGGCACGAATTCTTGTTTCCGAGGAGATCGCCGCCGGGGGCCTCGACCGTCTCCGTGCGGCCGGGCACACGGTCGACGTGCGACTCGACCTCACTCCCGAGTCGTTGCCGGCCGCTTTGAAGGGTGCGCAGGCGTTGATCATCCGCTCGGCGACGCAGGTGTCGGCCGAAGTGCTCGAGGGAGCCGACGAGTTGATCGTGGTCGGACGCGCCGGCATCGGTCTCGACAACGTCGACGTCGAGGCGGCGACCCGTCGTGGTGTGATGGTGGTCAACGCGCCGCAGAGCAACATCGTGTCGGCGGCCGAGCACACCATGGCGCTGCTCATGGCCTCGGCGCGCAACGTGCCGCAGGCGCACGCCGCGTTGAAGGCCGGGCGCTGGGAGCGCAGCAAGTGGGAGGGAGTCGAACTCTCCGACAAGACGCTGGGCATCGTCGGACTGGGTCGTATCGGCAAATTGGTGGCCCAGCGCGCACTGGCCTTCGGCATGCGGCTGGTGGCCTACGACCCGTTCGTCGCGGCGGAACGCGCGCGACAGATGAGCGTCGAGATGATGTCGCTCGAGGACCTGATGGCCCAGAGTGACTTCATCACGGTGCACTTGCCCAAGACCAAGGAGACCAAGGGCATCATCGGCACCGACATGTTGAATCGTGCCAAGCCCGACCTGCGGGTGATCAATGTGGCGCGCGGTGGCATCGTCGACGAGGCCGCTCTGGCCGAGGCCGTTCGCTCGGGGCGCATCGCCGGCGCCGCTCTCGACGTGTTCGACGTGGAGCCGTGCACCGACAGTCCATTGTTCGCGTTGGACAACGTGGTGGTGACCCCGCACTTGGGCGCCAGCACCCGCGAAGCACAGGACAAGGCCGGTGACACCATCGCCGACATGGTGAAGTTGGCGCTGGCCGGTGACTTCGTGCCTTTCGCGGTGAACGTGTCGGCGGCCGAGGCCAACGAGACGTTGCGTCCCTACCTTCCTTTGGCTGAGCGATTGGGTCGCCTCTTCGCATCGTTGGTCGGAGGGCCGCCGCGGCAGCTCGAGATCATCGCCGAGGGGGAGATCGGCCAGTACGACAATCGCATCCTCACCTTGAGTGCGTTGAAGGGTTTCTTCGGTGCGTTCAGCGAGGAACCGGTTTCGTACGTGAATGCCCCGCAGTTGGCCAAGAATGTCGGCGTCGAGGTGCGTGAGACGTCCGTGCGCGATTCGCACAATTACGTGAACCTGGTGACGTTGCGTTCCGAGGAGCACAGCATCGCCGCGACTTTGATCGGGCGGCACGGCGAGGCTCGTTTGGTGATGATCGAAGACCATGCAACCGACGTTCCGCCCGCCGACAACATGCTGGTGGTGCGCAACGACGACCGTCCGGGTGTGATCGGTCTGGTGGGAACCCTGCTCGGCAACGCGGGCGTGAACATCAACGACATGGACGTGGGTCGGGCCGCATTGGCCGGTTCGGCTCTGATGGTGATCGTTCCGTCGGGATCGGTTCCGGATGAGGTGTTGCAGCAGTTGCGCGAGGCACCGGGAATCACCAGCGTGCACGCCCTGTCGGCGT
>JBJTBM010000137.1:0-3957 GCA_046091365.1 Acidimicrobiia bacterium
TCGGTGTCCTCGACGGCGCACGCCAGCACGTAGAGATCGTCGTACAGGCGGTCGAGCTCGGTGCGAGCCACCACGAGTTCGTTCTCGCTGATCTGAAGTTCGCGGGCCCGTTGGCGGGCCACCCAGTCCCATTGTCGACAGGCGTGGGCGCAATAGACCTTGGGGCGACCCGGTCCGTGGTGGGTGGGCAGGACCCGCCGACACCATCGACAGCGCTCTACTGCCCGCCCCGGTCCCCCCGTGTCCTTTTTCGTCATGACGAAATTATGCCCGACGAGGACGCCTCGTTGGCGGACCGGCGCGACAGACTCGCCCCATGCCCCTCGCGCCCGAACGCCGTTTCGCCAGCGACAACAACGCCGCGGTTCATCCTGCCGTCATGAGCGCGCTCGAGGAGGCCAATGTCGGCCACGCCACGGCGTACGGCGACGATCCGTGGACCGCGCGGGCCGAACGCGACTTCGACGAACTCTTCGACTGCGACACGACGACCCTCATGGTCTGGAACGGCACCGGCGCCAACGTGTTGGCTCTCGCCAGTGCCCTCTCCCCCGGCGGGGCGGTGGTCTGCACGGATTGTGCGCACATCAACGTCGACGAGACCGGGGCCCCCGAACGCGTGCTCGGCGCCAAGTTGATCGATCTCCCCGCGGCGAGCGGTCGTCTGGTTCCGGAACAGTTGCGCTCGCTCGCCCACCAGATGGGCGTCGTGCACCACGTCCAACCGCGCGTGCTCTCGCTCACGCAGAGCACCGAGTGGGGCACGCTCTACTCGGTCGACGAGGTGCGGGCCTTGTGCGATGCGGCCCACGAGCTCGGGCTGTTCGTGCACGTGGACGGAGCGCGCATCGCCAACGCCACGGTCGCTCTCGGCGGCACGCGCGAGACGTTGCGTTCATTCACCACCGCCGTCGGCGTCGACATGGTGTCCTTCGGAGGCACGAAGAACGGCATGATGTACGGCGAGGCCGTGGTCTTCTTGAACCGAGGGTTGGCCAAGTTCGCCGGTTACGTGCGCAAACAGATCACCCAGTTGCCGTCGAAGGTGCGCTACGTGTCGGCCCAGTTCTCGGCGCTGCTCGACGGCGATCTCTGGCTCGCCAACGCGACCCATGCCAACGACATGGCCCGACGTCTGCACGCCGCAGTGGCCCACCGCAGCGACCTGACCGTCGGGTCCCCGGTGGTCAACAGCCTCTTCCCCGCCTTCTCCCCCACGGTGTCGCCCGCCGCGATCGAGAACCTGCGGGCCTGGTCGTTCTTTTACGACTGGGACCCCCACCATCGACAGGTGCGCTGGATGACCTCCTGGGACACGACCGACGAGGACATCGAGCGGTTCGTGGTCGGAGTCGACCACCATCTGGGCTGACCCGCCGGTCAACATCTAATTGACCGGTCGGTCATTTCCCCCTAGGGTTCGTGTCGTCCGAACGGGGGTTCGGCTCGGGTCGAAGGGGGCCAAGTGTCGACGGTCGACATCATCATCACGCGTCAGCAATCCGACGACGCCTGGATAGCCAAGGGCGCCTGTCGGGGCATGACTCATCTTTTCTTCCCGACGACGGCCGAACGTCCCCAAGCCCGTGATCGTCGCGAGGCAATGGCCCGTGCGGTGTGCGAGGGATGCGGGGTCCGCGACACCTGTCGTGACTTCGCGCGCCACAATCACGAGTACGGACTCTGGGGCGGCGAGAGCGAGGACGAACGGCACGAAGCCGGATTCCGCTTGATCGCACCCATCGGCATCCGCGCCGCGTCCTGATCTTCGGAGCACCCGCGACGGTGCGAGAATCGACCATGCAGTCGTCGAGCCAGCACCGAGCCGCCGTCGAGGTCGCCTGGGCCGAGTTCGGCGATCCGCGTTCCATCGTGGCGATCCACGACACCAGTCCCCGGGTCTCGACCAACTCGGTGTACCGCATCGACCTCGCCGGCGTCGATACAGAGAGTCGGGTGTTCGCCAAGGTCTCGAGTTACGGCTCGTACTTCTTGTTCAGCGAGGACCACGATCGACTCTTCCGCTGTCGACGCCTGTTGGCCGACACCCGTTTCGCCGATTTTCTCGCCCCGGTGTTGGGGCATGGCGACCGCCCCTTCACCCACTACGACGGACGCCTGTGGGTCGCGTTCTACGACGAGGCGCGCCGCGGAGACACACTGCCTCCCCAATTGAGCCTCGCTCAGACCCGTTGTCTGGGCCGTGAGATGGGCGAGTTCCACGCGGCCTGCACCGCCATCGCACCCGCGGTTCCCGCCACGTCCAATTCCATCAAGTCCGACGCGATCCACTTGCTCGACTTGCTGTCGAGTCCGTTCGCACCCCGTAACTTCGATCTCGATGTCGAGCACATCGGCGTGCTGTGGCGCCACACCCACGATTTCCTGCTCGAGCTCGAACGCATCCGCTACGACTCGTGGACCCGCGTTCCGATACTCGTCGACTGGAACCTCGGTAACTTCGCGGTGCGACCCGACGGCGAAGGATTCCGCCTGCACTCGCGCTGGGACTACGACTGGTTCCGGGTGGAGTCGCGAATGCTCGACTTCTACTTCTTGTCCCGTGTCTCGTCGGCCACCGGAGATCGGACCCACTGGACGTACTCCCCGCACACGCTCGTCGAGCCCTCGTTCGTCGAGTTCGTCCGCGCGTACCACGCGGTCAATCCCCTGAGCGAAGACGAGGTGCGCTTCCTCCCGTCGGCCTTCGCGTTCTTCATCCTCAACTACGTCGTCCGCGAGGGGGCACGTTTCTTCCGGACCGACCTGTGCGCCAAGTTCCGCCACGACGCCGCCCGGGTGTACTTGCCCGCGCTCGCCCGTCTCGACATCGATCCCCTCCTGCGGGCGGTGTCGTGACACGGGGTTGTGGGCTGACGGCTCGTCGGGGTTCAATGCTCCTGTGAGCCCGCACTCCTACGACGTGGTGGTGGTTGGCAGCAGCAACCTCGATCTGGTGGCGTCGGTCGAGCGCCTCCCGGCACCGGGCGAAACCGTTCTCGGCCGTGACTACGCCGAACACGCCGGCGGCAAGGGCTTGAACCAGGCGGTGGCCGCGGCGCGTGCGGGGGCCGACACCGCCTTCATCACGTGTCTCGGCAACGATCACGCCGGGGACACCCTGCACAGTCTGATGGTGGCCGAGGGGATCGCGTCCTACATCACCGATGTCGACGTTCCCACCGGGCGGGCGCTCATCAACGTCGACGAGGCGGCCGAGAACTCCATCGTCGTGATCCCCGGCGCCAACGCCCGGCTCGGTATCGCGGTCGTCGACGCCCACCGCGACCTTCTGTCGCGGGCCGCGGTCGTTCTGTGCCAACTCGAGATCCCGCTCGACTCGGTAGAAGCGGCATTGGCCATCGCGCGGACCGGCGGCGCGCGCACGATCCTCAATCCCGCACCGGCCGCCGAACTTCCCCGCTCGCTCGTGCAACTCTGCGACGTGATCACCCCCAATCAACACGAATTGGCGTCGTTGGGCGGAGCATCGGCTTTGCTCGACGCCGGGGTCTCGACCGTGATCGTCACCCTCGGCGCCCGCGGCATGAAGGTGATCACCCGGGACGGCGAGTTGGAGATCCCGCCTTTCGTCGTGCGCGCGGTCGACACCACCGGCGCCGGCGACGCGGCGTGCGGCGCGCTGGCCGCCGCTCTCGGCCACGGCTCCCACATCGCCGTCGCGGCGCGACGCGCCTCGGCTGCCGGCGCCCTGGCGGCCACGCGTCATGGCGCAGTACCCTCCCTACCCACCCGCGCCGAGATCGACGCACTCAGCGGCGTCTAGGCCAAAACGAGGGTCGCCCAGCCCTCGACCACGTGACGATCGACGATGCGTCGTCCCCCGTAGGCGTCCACCACATGGTCGTAGCGACCGTCGAGGACTCCGCTCAACACCAGCACACCGCCGGGCGCGACGCTGGCGTCGATCGCGTCGGCCAGGTCGATCAGCACGGG
>JBJTBM010000138.1:0-14196 GCA_046091365.1 Acidimicrobiia bacterium
CCGAACATCGATGCGACGTTCACGATGCTTCCGCCTCCGGCCTCGCGCATGTGCGGTGCGCACAATTTGGACAGGTGCCAGATGGCGGTGACGTTCACCTCCATCGCCGTGCGGAACGTCTCGAGGTCCTCGTCCTCGACCGCCACCTTGTGTCCCACGCCGGCGTTGTTCACGAGAACGCGCGGCACACCGGCGCGCTCGATGGTCTCCCGCACGAGGCGCTCGCGATCGGCCGGCACCTGCAGATCGGTGGCGATGGCGATGGAGCCGGGCAATTCATCCACCAACGACTGCAAACGATCGGCCCGGCGAGCGGCCAACACCACGGTGGCACCCACGGCGTGCAGAACACGGGCGAAGTGCACACCAAGACCGGAGGAAGCACCGGTGACGATGGCCACCCGACCGTCGAGGCGGAAGATCGACAGCGGATCGAGCAAGGGGGTTGTCGAGGACATGGCGCAAGGCTAGGGCGAGCGACCCGTCGGTGTGCCACGATGACCACATGAGTGCGCGTCATGTGGTGTTGGTTCACGGGGCCTGGCACGGCGCGTGGTGTTGGTCGGCTCTGCAAGCCGAACTCGACCGTCGAGGCGTGCCGAGCATCGCGATCGATCTTCCGGGTCACGGGGCGTCCACCGCTCCGTTGACCGACCTGCACGGCGACGCCCAATGCGTGGCCGACACCTTGAGCGTTCTGCACGATCGTGGAGTCACGGATCCGGTCCTCGTCGGCCACTCGTACGGCGGGGCCGTCATCTCGCAGGCCGCGGTGTTTCATCCCGACGTCGCGCATCTCGTCTACGTCGCGGCGTTCGCGTTGAACGACGGTGAGAGCGTTATGAGTGCGTTGGTGTCCTTCCCACCGGCACCGGTCGGCTTGCAGGCCGCGATGGTCGGTCGTGACGACGGGACCTCGGTGTTGGATCCGGTGCTCGCCAAACCCGCGCTGTACGGAAACTGCGATCCCGTCACCACCGAAGCCGCACTCGCCCGACTGTCACCCCAACCCTCGGCGACCATGACCCAAGCGACGCAGGGATCGCCACGCGACACGATCTCATCCACCTTCGTGGTGTGCGACCGCGACGACGCCGTGCACCCCACCCATCAAAAACTGATGGCCGAGCGGTGCACCTCCACCATCGTTCTCGACACCGACCACTCACCCTTCTTGTCGATGGTGGTCGAGACGGCCGACATCCTGGAATCGATCGCTAGATCATGAAGGTGCGTGTCGGCTACGGGTTCGGGGTGCGCACGACTCTCAACGACGAAGGCTTTTCCCGCGTCGTCGACGCCCTCGAGAGTCTGCGCTTCGACAGCTTGTGGTTGAGCGAGCGCATCGGTGGCGAGGCACCGGATCCACTGGTCGGCATGGCGTTCGCCGCCGGACGCACGACGCGATTGAAGTTCGGCATGAGCGTGATGGTGTTGCCCGGACGCAACCCGGTGGTGTTGGCCAAGGAACTGGCCACACTCGATCGACTCTCGGGCGGACGGCTGTTGCCGGCCTTCGGCCTCGGCGTGGCCGATCCCCACGAACAGCAGGCTTTCGGGGTGGCCCGCGAGGAACGCGCGAAGCGATTCAACGAGGCGCTCGCGGTGATCCGAGCGTGCTGGACCGAGGACACCGTCACGCATCACGGCGACTTCTTCCACTACGACGCGTTGCGGGTGTTGCCCAAGCCCCATCAGTCACCACCCGACATCTGGCTGGGCGGTATCGCGCCGAGCGAGTTGAAGCGAGTGGGACGACTGGCCGATGGTTGGCTACCGAGTTTCGTCACCCCGGCCGACGTGGAGAAGGGTCGCGTCGAGATCGAACGCGTGGCCCACGAACACGAGCGCGAGATCGAAGCCGAGCACTTCGGTGCGTTGATCCCCTACGCGCACGGTCCCTTGCCCGACGCCTTGGTGGCCGGACTACGCCAACGACGCCCCGATCTCGACGATGTCTCCGAACTGGTGCCCCGAGGATGGGCCGAACTTCAGCGGATGGTCCAACGCTTCGTCGACGTCGGGTTCTCGAAGTTCGTCGTACTCCCCATCGTCGAGCCGAGATCGGCCGACGAGTGGGTCGACCACCTGGGCGTGGCCGCGGGTGAGTTGTTGCCGCTGCAGACCTGAGTGACTCAGACGAACGGCGTCAGCCAGGCGTGCACGTTGCGGCCGATCGCCTCGATGTCGTACCCACCCTCTTGCAACACGACCGTCGGCAGACCGAGCTGCTTCACCACCTCACCGCACCGTCGGTAGCCGTCGGTCGTGAGCGCCAGATCGCTGATGGGATCGTTCCAGTACGTGTCGAGTCCGAGCGAGACGATCACCATCGACGGAGCGAAGGACGCGATGCTCTCACAGGCGAGCCCCAGGCGATCGACGTACTCGTCGTCCTCGGCCTCGGCGTCGAACACCACGTTGAGGATCGCCCCGCGACCTTTGCCGGCCCCCGTCTCGTCCTCGTGTCCGATGAACCAGGGGTACGCGCGGTTCGGGTTGCCGTGCAACGACACGAATTGAACATCGTCGCGCTCGAAAAAGATCTGCTGGGTTCCATTGCCGTGGTGGTAGTCGACGTCGAGAACCGTCACCTTGGTGCCCGTGGTGGACGCCACGTGGTGAGCGACCACCGCGGCGTTGTTGAAGTAGCAGAACCCCCCGAACACGCTGCGCGCCGCGTGATGTCCGGGTGGACGACACAGCCCGTACGAACTGGGTGCGCCCTCCAGCACCTTGTCGGCCGCCGTGAGTGCGACGTCGACCGAAGCCCGTGCCGCGCGATACGTGCCTTCGACCATGGGGGTGGCGGTTTCGTAGCACCAGTATCCGAAGGCCGCGGCGGCCCCGTTGGGCGGTCGGGCGTCGCTCATGCCGTCGCGCAAGCCCGTGTGCAACATCGCCTCGGGAGCGAACTCGCTACGTCCCGTGGCCCGGTGCATCTCGGGCCAGGCCGACTCCAAGTAGTCGATCAAGCCGACGTCGTGGACCTGTTCGATCGGCGCACGACCATGCTCGTCGAGTTCGACGAAACGGAAACGCGAATCGGTCTCGAGTTGGCGTCGGATCGTCTCGGCTCGCTCACCTCGTTCGTAGGTGGGAATCGGCTGGCCGAGGTTGATCTCGAGTTTGGGGTTCTGCAGTCGGTGAAGTTCAGTCCAGACGACGTCCATGACGTTCAGACTAAGCGCGACCGGTGTCGCGGAACGGGGTGTCGAGGAACGGTGGCCAGTCGCCACCTCCGTGCACTTCGATGGTGGCTCCGCTCACGTAGGAGGCGAGTGGCGAGGCGAGGTACACACAGGCGTCGCCGATCTCCTCGGGCCACGCCAAGCGACCGATGGGGATCTGGGCGCCGGTGCGTCGCACCCCGTCCTCGTCGCCGTAGTGCAAGTGGGCGAGTTCGGTGCGCACCATGCCCACGGTCACGAGGTTGACGCGCACCTTGGGCAACCATTCCTGCCCCGTCGTGCGGGTGTAGTTGGCCAAACCGGCCTTGGCCGCGCCGTACGCGGCGACCGTGGGGGCTGGGCGCTCCGCCGAGACACTGCCGATGTTCACGATGGAGCCACCGTCGGGCTGGTTCTGCATGTGACGGTTCGCTGCCTGGCTGCACCACATGGCCGAGAAGAGGTTCACCGCCACGATCTTCTGTGCGAAATTGGCCGAGACCGCGGCCGAGTCCGACGGCGGACTGCCACCGGCGTTGTTCACCAACGTGTCGAGACGACCGAATCGTTCGACGACGGCATCGATCATCCCCGTGGCTTCGTCGGGCTCGCGCAGATCCACCGCGAAACCGGTCCATTCAGCGGGCAGGTCGTCGGGCAGGTTGCGAGCGCACACCACCACCGTGGCCCCGGCATCGGCGAAACGTCGCGCGATGCCCTTGCCCACTCCCTTGGTGCCACCGGTGATGAGCGCCACCTTGCCCGAGAAGTCGATGGTCAATGCCACGACCAGCACCCTAGTGCCGGACCCACCTTCGTTTCTGACGCATCGTCAGATCGGGAGTAGCCTCGCCCCCGTGGGAATCACCTCGATCATCGACGACCGCGGCATCGCCGAAGTGGTCATGGACTGTCCGCCCGTCAACGCACTCACCGTGGCCGAGTGGTTCGGCCTGGCCGACACCATCACCGCGCTCGGTCGCGACTCCGCCGTTCGCGTGGTGGTGCTGCGCGCCGAGGGTCGAGGGTTCAACGCCGGTGTCGACATCAAGGAGATGCAGAACACCGAGGGGTTCGACGCCCTCATCGGCGCGAACAAGGGGTGTTTCGCGGCCTTTGCCGCGGTGTACGACTGCCCGGTTCCGGTGATCTCGGCCGTGGCCGGATTCTGCGTGGGCGGTGGCATCGGATTGGTGGGCAACAGCGACATCATCATCGCCAGCGACGACGCGTTCTTCGGATTACCCGAGGTGGATCGGGGCGCCCTCGGAGCGGCCACGCACCTGGCCCGACTGGTGCCGCAACACAAGATGCGCGCGATGGTCTACACCTCGGCCACCGCCACCGCCGCCGAACTGCACGCCTTCGGCAGCGTTCTGCAAGTGGTGCCCCGCGCCGAGTTGCGTGACGCGGCCATGACGCTGGCGGCCAGCATCGCCGACAAGCACCCCACGGTCATCCGGGCCGCCAAGGAGAGCCTGAACGGCATCGACCTGTGGGACGTGAAGCGCAGTTACCGATTCGAGCAGGGATTCACGTTCGAGCTCAACCTCACCGGCGTCAGCGACGAATTGCGCGACGACTTCGCCGGCACCGACAAGAAGAACGACAAGAAGCGCTGAGCCCATGAGCGACACGCGTAGCAAGGTGATCACCGAGGACCAGGCGATCGCCTCCATCGAGAGCGGAATGACCGTCGGTATCGGTGGGTGGGGAAGCCGCCGCAAGCCCATGAGCCTCGTGCGCGCGTTGTTGCGCTCCGACGTCTCGGATCTCACCGTCGTGTCGTACGGCGGGCCCGATGTCGGTCTGCTCTGCGCGGCCGGGAAGGTGCGTCGGCTGGTGTACGGCTTCGTGTCGCTCGATTCCATCGCGCTCGAACCGCATTTCCGCGCGGCGCGTCAGGCCGGCACCATCGCCGAACCGGTCGAGTACGACGAGGGCATGTTGCAGTGGGGGCTGTACGCCGGTTCGTTGCGCCTGCCGTTCCTCCCCACCCGCGCCGGTCTCGGCAGCGGTGTCATGGACGTGAACCCGTTCCTGAAGACCGTGAAGTCGCCGTACGCCGACGGTGAGGAGTTGCTGGCCGTACCCGCGATTCGACTCGACGCCGCCCTCGTGCATATGAACCGCGCCGACGTCCGAGGCAACGCGCAGTACCTCGGACCCGACCTGTACTTCGACGATCTCTTTCTCGGAGCGTGCGAGCCGGGTCGTCGTTTCGTGTCGGCCGAGCGGATCATCCCCACCGAGGATCTGTTGGAAGAAGGCACGTTCCACACGCTGCGTATCAACCGTGCGATGGTCGACGGCGTGATCCACGCGCCGAACGGCGCACACTTCACCACGTGCGAGCCCGACTACGGACGCGACGAGGCTTTCCAGAAGGCCTACGTCGATGCCGCGCGCGACGCCGACAGTTGGAAGGCGTTCTCCGATCGTTTCCTCGGTGGCGACGAGAGTGCCTACCAATCGGCGGTCACCGCGTGGCGAGCCGAGGTCGCGAAGGAGGCGTCGAAGTGAGCGATTCACCCGCACTGGCCGATGTCATCGCGGTGGCCTGCGCCGAGGCCTGGCGCGGAGACGGCGAGATCTTCGCCTCGGGCATGGGCGTCATGCAGATGCTCGGTGCGCGCCTGGCGCGCGCCACCTTCGAACCCGACTTGATGGTGTCCGACGGCGAGGCCTTCTACGTGGCCGGCGATCTGCCCATCGGCGGCACGAACAAGACCGTCGAGGGTTGGATCCCCTTCCGCAGCGTCTTCGACACCCTGGCTGGTGGCCGACGCCACGTGATGATGGGTGCCAGTCAGATCGATCGTCACGGCAACACGAACATCGCCAACATCGGGCCGTGGGCCAAGCCGAAGGCACAGTTGCTCGGCGTGCGTGGCGGTCCGGGCAACACCGTCAACAACGCGACCAGCTTCTTCATCCCCAAGCACCAAACGTCGGTGTTCGTGGCGTCGGTCGACATGGTCAGCGGCGTCGGATACGACCGTGCCCGCAAAATCGGTGGCTTCATCGCTCGGCGTCACGACCTGCGTCGGGTGATCACCAACCTCGGTGTGCTCGACTTCGCCACGCCCGACAACTCGATGCGCATCGTGAGCGTGCACCCGGGCGCGACCGTCGACGAGATCGTCGCGAACACCGGATTCGAGTTGACCGTGCCCGCCGAGGTTCCGGTCAGCCGTGGTCCCACCGACGACGAGCTGGCCGCGATCACGCGTATCGACCCCAAGGGTTTGCGCCACCGGGAGATTCCCTCGTGACCGTGATCCCCCACGAGCGCCTTCGCACGTCGTTGTGCGATCTGGTGGGCGTTCGATATCCGATCGTTCAGACCGGCATGGGTTGGGTGGCCGGTCCCAAGTTGGTGAGTGCCACCGCGAACGCCGGTGCCCTGGGCATCATCGCCAGCGCCACCATGGACTTCGACCAACTGCGTCAGTCGATCAGCGAGGTCAAGAGTCGCACCACCGAACCTTTCGGCGTGAACCTGCGCGCGGACTCGGCCGACGTGAAGGAGCGCATCGCGTTGATGATCGACGAGGGCGTGAAGGTGGCCAGCTTCGCTCAAGCCCCCAAGCCCGATCTCATCGCGCGCCTCAAGGACGCCGGCGTGGTGGTCATTCCGTCCATCGGAGCGAAGCGCCACGCCGAGAAGGTCCTCGAATGGGGCGTGGACGCGGTGCTGGTGCAAGGTGGTGAGGGTGGTGGTCACACGGGTGCGGTGCCCACCACCATTTTGCTGCCCCAAGTGGTCGACGCGGTGGCCGGCCGCGTGCCCGTGATCGCCGCCGGCGGTTTCTTCGACGGTCGCAGCTTGGTGGCCGCTCTCGCGTACGGAGCGTCGGGCGTGGCCATGGGCACGCGCTTCCTGCTCACCAGCGATTCGTCGGTGCCGCAATCGGTGAAGGACTACTACCTCGGCAAGGGTGTGCTCGACACGGTGGTCTCGGTTCAGGTGGACGGCGTGCCGCACCGCGTGTTGCGCACCGAGCTGGTCGACCAACTGGAATCTGGTGGGGCCAAGCTGCTGGCTCTCCCCCGCGCCGGTGTCAACGCCTTGCGCTTCCGCAAGATGACCGGGGCCAAGTTGGGCGACATGATGCGCGAGGGTCTCGCAATGAAGAAATCGATGGATCTCTCGTGGACCCAGATGGTGATGGCCGCCAACACGCCGATGTTGCTCAAGTTGTCGTTGGTCGACGGACGCACCGAGAGTGGAGTGATGGCGAGTGGACAAGTGGTCGGCATCATCGACGACCTACCTTCGTGCTCCGAATTGGTGCAGCGCATCATCACCCAAGCCAACGAGGTGCTCGACGACCTCGGTCGTCGCTGAACCGAAAGGAAGATCATGGCCTCCACCGTTCTCGACGGCCCCGACGACGTGCGCGCCCACCTCGGTCGTCACCTCGGACACAGCGATTGGATCGAGATCGATCAGGACCGCGTGAATTTGTTCGCCGACGCCACCGGCGACCATCAGTGGATTCACGTCGATCCCGAACGCGCCAGCAAGGGACCTTTCGGAGCGCCGATCGCCCACGGCTATCTCACGTTGTCCGTCTCCAATCTCTTCCTGCCCCAGATCGTCGAGGTTCGGGGCTTCTCCGCCGGCGTGAACTACGGCGTCGACAAGGTGCGCTTTCCCAACCCCGTGAGGGTGGGGGCGCGCATACGCGCCGGAGCGGAGTTGACCGCCATCGCGGAGGTCACCGGCGGCCTGCAGACCACCATCGTCATCACCATCGAGATCGAGGGCGAGTCGAAACCCGCCTGCGTCATCGAATCACTGAGCCGTTGGCTCGCCTGAGAAACAACAACCCCGAAGGATCGACACCATGAGCGTTCTCGCCCGTTTCGACATGTCCGGCAAGGTGGCCCTCTTGTCGGGCGCCGGTCGCGGCATCGGCGCAGCCAGTGCCCTGGCCCTGGCCGAGGCCGGAGCCGACATCGCGGTCACCGCACGCAGCGTCGATCAGATCGAGGCGGTCGCGGCCCGTGCGCGCGGACTGGGACGTCGCGCCATCGCCATTCCGACCGATGCCAACGACGCCGAGGCCGTGAAGGCTGCCGTCGCGCGAACGGTGGCAGAACTCGGACGCATCGACACCGTGGTGAGCGTGGTCGGCGGAGCCATGCCCCAACCGTTCATGAACACCTCCGACAAGGATCTGCGCAACTCGTTCGAGAACAACGTCGTGAACGGTCTGCGGCTGGTGCGCGAGTGCGTGCCGCACCTCGTGACGGCTGCCGCTGGTCGCCCGGGAGGCGCCTCCGTCGTGATGGTCTCGAGCGCCATCGGCCACCTCGTCGGACGTGGCTACGTCTCGTACGGTTCGGCCAAGGCCGCACTCGACCATGCCGTGGAATTGATGGCCGCCGACTTGAACCCGCGCATCCGGGTGAACGCGGTGGCTCCCGGCGCGATTCTCACCGAGGCCCTCGAGATCGTGGCCACCAACCCCGAACTCAAGGCCTCGATCGAGAACCTGACCCCGTTGCGTCGCCTCGGTGAACCCGACGACATCGCGGCGGCGGTGCTGTATCTGGCGTCAGACGCCTCGAGCTACGTGACCGGTCAAATCCTGGCCGTCGACGGTGGCACCATCACCACGAACTTCAACTTCCCCATCGCCGATCTGTGAGCGCGAGCCGACGACACAGTTCACTCGGCGCGCTGCGCCACCGGGACTTCGCTTTGTTCTGGACCGCCGCCGCCATCTCGAACGGCGGTGGCTGGATGCAGTTGGTCGCCGTTCCGGCCCTCCTCTACGACATGACCGGCAGCTCCACGTGGCTCGGTGTGTCGTCGATGGCCGGCCTTCTGCCGGCGGTCTTCCTCACCCCTCACGCCGGTGTGCTCGCCGACCGCATGAGCCGACGATCGATACTCATGGTCACCCAGACGGTGCAGATGCTGTGCGCGTTCGGCCTCTGGAGTTTTTATCTCGCCGACTCGATTCGTCCGGGCCTCATCGTGGCCATCGGATTCATCGGTGGCATCGCCACCGGCTTCCAGACGGCGGCCTGGCAGAGCTTCGTTCCCCTCTTGGTGCCGCCCGAGGAGTTGCTCGACGCGGTGAAACTGAACTCCGTGCAATTCACCTTGGCCCGGGCGATCGGTCCGGGCCTGGCCGGTCTCGTCGTCTCCACTTTGGGCACCGGAGCGGCCATCTTTATCAACGCGGTGACGTACCTGTTGGTGATCGGAGCATTGTTCGTTTCCAATCCCCGTCAGAGCATCGTCGCGTCGAACGACAACAAGGTGTCCGACGTTCTGCGTGATGGGGGACGTTTCGTGTGGCGCAGTCGTCCGTTGCGATTGGCGGTGATGCTCGCCTTCCTCACCTCCCTGTGCGGCCAAGCCCTGCAGCACGTCGCACCGGCCATCGCCGATCGGATCTTCGACCGACCCTCCACCGACAACGCCGGACTGTTGGTGGCGCTCGGACTCGGTGCCCTGGTGTCGTCGGTCCTGTCGGTTGCCATCGGGGACAAGTTGAGGCGATCCACGCGGGTGATGGTGGCGCTGGTCCTGTTCGCGGGAAGCACGGTTCTGATCGCGCTCACCTCCGACTACCGCGTGGGGCTCGTCGCCTACTTCATCGGTGGACTGGCGCACTTGCAGTCGGCGGTGGCGTTGAACACCCTCATCCAGGGAACGGTTCCCGACCATCTGCGAGGTCGCACCATGAGCTTCTACGTGCTCGGGATCCTCGCCGGCATCCCCCTCGGAGCTTTCGTGCTGGGGCGGCTCGGCGACATCTTCACGATGCGGGCCGCGGTGTACGCCGACGGCGTGGTTTTCGTCATTCTCATCGTTCTGCTCGTGACCCGGGGTTGGTTGAAGGAACTCGACGTGACCAAAATCGACGACGTGAACACCGATCCTCTCGCCGACACTCCCGTCACGAGTGATCCCGTATGACGCACCCCGAGGGAGCCGACCCGGTCTACGACGCCGCCCGGGTGGAACTGGGTCGTACCGCACGTCGCCTCAACCACGCCATCGTGGCCCGCGACGTGGATCTCGAACATCTACGGAGCGCGAACGATTCCATGTCGGCGATCGCCGAGGAGTTCGAAAGGTCTTCGCGACGCGAGCGCAGCTTCAGCAACTTCAAGGACAGCAAGCGCATCGCTTTCGCCGACGGCGACGAGATGACGAGTCACATCTGCCGTCCCGGCTCGGGGCCCGGTAGTCCGCACGGACTCGAGATGACCGTCACCCGCAACGGGGACGTGGCCGAGGCCCGCTTCACCATCGGCGACTCCTACGAAGGGGCCCCCGGTCGCAGTCATGGCGGCATCGTCGCCTTGGCGTTCGACGACGCCATAGGTTTCGTGCTGAGCATCATCCACACGGTGGCCTACACCGGCGAAATCTCGGTTCGGTACGAGGCGCCGACCCCGCTGAACACCCCGCTCGTGATCCGGGCGCATCTGGACCGACGCGACGGACGCAAACTGCACTTGGTGGCGGAGTTGCGCGAGGACCGACCCGACGCGTCGATCATCGCCACGTCCCGCGCCCTGTTCATCGCGATCGAGAGTTACGGCCCGGTTTCTGACACACTGTGAACGGGGAATCCGCGTGGTGCGTCACCGTGCGGATGCGAGAGAGGGGGAACCATGACCACCGTCGACAGCGAACGTTCGACCACAGACCGTTTTCCACGCGAGCTCGTACGTCGATTGGTCGACAACTATCGCGACAAGACCCTCGACCACTGCGACGCCGCCGTCACCGAACCGGCGTCGGTCTTCACGGACCCCGTCCGGTTCCAACGCGAGCTCGACGTGCTGTTTCGCCACGGCGCCCACATCGTGGGTTGGACCGGCGAATTGGCCCGCCCCGGCACCTTCGTCACCAAGGATGTGGCCGGACACCCGGTGTTGATCACCCGCGCCGAGGACGGCCAACTGCGTGCGTTCCGAAACGCCTGCACCCACCGCGGGGCGCAAGTGGCCCACGGTTGCGGTGAGGCCCGTCGACTGACCTGCCCGTACCACGCGTGGTCGTTCGAATTGAACGGCGATCTGGCCGGCCAACCCCAGTCGTACGCGTTCGACGCCATCGACAAGTCGATACTGGGCCTCGAACCCTTGCCGGTGGCCAGCGTGGCCGGATTGATCGCGGTGGGACTGAGCGAGGACGTGGACCCGGCGGCGGCATTCGCCGAGATCGAACCCGAGTTGCGCTGGTGCGGTTACGACACGCACGAGATCGTGTGTCAGCACACCTTCCACCTGAAGGCCAACTGGAAGATCGCCTTCGACGTGAACCTGGAGACGTACCACGTCGACTATCTGCACCGCGAGACGTTGTCGAACCTGGTGAATCACAACCCGATCTACGACACCTTCGGTCGCCACGCGCGCTGGGGATTCCCCACCACCGGGGTCGAACACCTGGTGGATCTTCCCGAGGACAACTGGCCGTCCGTCGCACCGGCCAGCATCATCCACACCCTGTTCCCCAGCGTGGTTTTGTTGGAGACGCCGGTGAGTTGTCAGATGTTCCGCATTTATCCGGGGCGTACCGTCGGCGAGTGCACCGTCGACCTCACCGAGGCCGCGCTGACCCCGATCACCAACGACGAGGATCGCGCGGCCCGCAAACGAGGTGCCGACTTCGCCGCCCTGGTGGTGGGTAAGGAGGACTTCCCGGCGGCCGAGCAGTGCCAACGCGGCGCCGAGATGGGTCTGAAGAACTTCGTCTTTGGCGCGAACGAACCCATGTTGCAACACTGGCATCGCACTTGGAACGAGGCGCTCGCCTGATTCCTCGCCGTTCTGCGGTTCTTCCGCATCTCGACACCCCGCACAGAAAGTACCGACCCGATGAACACTCCGAACGTCGTCTCCATCATGCGGGCCCTGGCCGACAAGGCCGCCGCCGATCCGAATCGTGCCGCCATCACCTGTGGTGACGTTTCCGTCACCCGC
This sequence comes from Acidimicrobiia bacterium, assembly GCA_046091365.1. GTDB lineage: Bacteria > Actinomycetota > Acidimicrobiia > Acidimicrobiales > Ilumatobacteraceae > Casp-actino8. The sequence continues at coordinate 12,135 of JBJTBM010000138.1, forward strand.
GGTGAATTGGAGTCGCGCACTAACCGTCTGGCCCGGGCCTACGCCGAACGCGGGGTGACGCACGGACGCTTCGTGACCGTGGCCCTGCCGAACTCGGTGGAGTTCTACGAGGCCTGCATCGCCGCGTGGAAGTTGGGCGCCACGCCCCAACCCGTCAGCTACCGACTGCCCGACCGCGAGCGTCAGGCCATCGTGGAGTTGGCCGACTCGGCACTGGTGGTCGGCGTCGAGCAATCGGCGCACCCGGAACGCACCACCGTGCCCGCGCGTTTCGACGCCTCCGCGTACGACGACTCGCCGCTGCCCGACGTCACCGCGCCGGCGATGAAGGCGCCCACATCTGGGGGCTCCACGGGTCGACCGAAGTTGATCGTGGCCGGTGATCCGGGCATCGTTCAGGTGGGCGCGCCCGGCATGGGTCAGAAGGTGGACGGCGTGGTGTGCGTCCCCGGACCGCTGTACCACAACGCGCCGTTCTCGTTTGGCGCGGGTTCGTTGTTCCACGGCAATCACCTGGTGTTGTTGCCGCAGTTCGACGCCGAGGCCACGTTGGCCGCCGTCGACGAGCACCGCGCCGACTGGATCCTGTTCGTGCCCACGATGATGTCGCGCATCTCGCGGCTGCCCGACGACGTGAAGAACCGCTACGACCTCTCGTCGCTGACCACCGTGTGGCACATGGCGGCGCCGTGTCCGCCGTGGCTGAAGGAGGAGTGGTGCAACTGGTTGGGCGGCGAGAAGATCTTCGAGCTGTACGCCGGCACCGAAGCCCAAGCGGTCACCATCATCCGCGGTGACGAGTGGTTGGCCCACCGCGGATCCGTGGGCCGTTGCGTGACCGGCGAGATGAAGGTGCTGGACCCCGACACCTACGAGGAGCTGCCGCCGGGGACCGTGGGTGAGATCTTCATGCGCAACACTCGCGTCACCTACAAGTACCTCGGCGCCGAGGCCCGACGTTCACCCGACGGCTGGGAGAGCCTGGGTGACATGGGCAAGATCGACGCCGAGGGATACGTGTATCTCACCGACCGCCGCGGCGACATGATCCTGTCGGGTGGGGCCAACATCTACCCCGCCGAGGTGGAGATCGCGTTGAGCGAACATCCCGACGTGGTGTCGTCGGCCGTGATCGGTCTGCCCGACGAGGATCTGGGCAACCGCATCCACGCTGTGGTGCAGGTGTCCAAGCCGGTCGACGAGGATCAGCTACGCACGTTCCTGGGGGAACGACTGGTTCGTTACAAAGTGCCGCGCTCGTTCGAGTTCACCACCGAACCTGTGCGCGACGACGCGGGCAAGGTACGGCGCTCGGCGCTTCGCGACGAACGCAGCTAGCGCTTGTCGAACGTGACGGGCAGGCTCTTCATGCCCCGCACGAACGAGGCGTGTCCGTACTCGGGGACGAAGCCGGGATCGGCAAACCTCAGGTTGTCCATGCGTTCGAAGATCTCGTTGTAGATGATCCGAAGTTCGAGACGGGCCAGGCTGGCACCGAGGCACAGGTGCGGGCCCCAACCGAACGAGATGTGCGGGTTCGGGTCGCGCGTCACGTCGAACTCACCGGGTCGCTCGAAATGGTCCTCGTCACGGTTGGCCGCCGTGTAATGCATCAACACCTGGGCACCGGCGGGAATGGTGACGCCGCGCACCTCGACGTCCTGGGTCGTCACACGGACCATGTTGATGATGGGGGTCACCCAACGAACGCTCTCCTCGATCGCCCTCTCCAGATCCTCGGGTGAACGACGGGCGATGGCCATTTGTTCGGGACGCCGGATGAGGGCCTCCAGGCCACCCGCGACGACGTTGCGTGTGGTCTCGTTGCCGCCGACCAACAGCAACAGGGCGTTGCCGATGACGTGCGCGTCGTCCATCACGGTGCCGTCGTCGAGGGGCGTCATGAACTTGCTGATTAGGTCGTCGCCGGGATTGTCGCGTCGGGCCTCCATGGCGTTGGTGGTGTACGTGTAGAACTCGACGGCGGCGTTGATGACGTCATCGGTGACGTACCTCGGATCGTCGGCCCCGGTGATCATCACGTCGGACAAATGCTGCAACC
>JBJTBM010000139.1:0-2569 GCA_046091365.1 Acidimicrobiia bacterium
CACTCTCGTCGAACTCGCCCGTACGAAGGGCATGCAGGTGGCCACCAACGACTCCACCGCCGAGTTCCACGGAATCGACCCCGCGGTCGTCGGAGAATTGGCGGCGGCACACGGGATCGTCCTTCACGAGTTGTCCACGCAGACCGGGTCGTTGGAGGACGCCTTCCTCGAGGTGACGGCCTCGTCGGTCGAATATCACGGACACACTGAGGCGGCGACATGATCGCAACCGTCCGTTCAGAATGGATCAAGTTGCGCACGGTGCGCTCGAACGTCACGACGGCGATCGTGGCAGTGGTGATTCCGTTGGCGATCTCGCTGCTGTCGGTGACGTTCATGGGCGAGGAAAGCATCGACTCGGGAACCCTCCCCGGATTCATCGTAGGAACCGGATCCATCGCCGTGTTGCTCATCGGCGTCATCGGGGTCTTGGGAGTCACCCAGGAGTATTCGCAGGGCACCATTCGACTCACCCTGGCGGCCACCCCGTCACGTTCCCGCGTGTATTTGGCCAAGGGTGGGGTGGTCGCGGTCGTGGGCGGCGCGCTCACCGGCTTCATCGTCGTCGTCGGCCACGTGGTTGGTTCGGCCATCATCGACGGTCGCGACATTCCCCCGCTCGACTCGAATGACTCCGCCGCGTCGGCGTTCCTGGCGATGGTGCTGATGGGCGCCCTGGTGGCATTGCTCGGCATGGCGATCGGGACCCTCACGCGTAATCCACCGAGCGCCGTCACCATTCTCGTGTTGTGGCCGTTACTGGTCGAAGGCATCGTGGGAGGACTCCTCAGCCTGGCTTTGGACGACAACATCTCGCGCTGGATGCCCTTCCAGAGTGGGCTGAACTCGATGTTCCTCGATGTGCCCGACGACGGCCTGGGTCGCGGGGGCTCACTCGGTTACTTCGCAATCTGGGTCCTTGTGGTGTCCCTGATCGCCGAGCGGAGTCTGAAGCGCCGCGACGCCTAAAGTTCTTCCGTCAACACGTCGCGACGGCGACGAGTGCCGAAGGGGGAGTCATGGCCGGCGAACGGAACAACATCGACGATCTGTTGTTGGAGAACCGCAAGTTCCCGCCGCCCGCCGATTTTCAGGAGAACGCTTTGGTGGCGGGTACGTTCATGTACGACGAGGCGCGCGCCGACGACGAGGGATTCTGGGCCCGACAGGCCGCCGAGCTGTTGCACTGGGACACCGACTGGCACACCATCTGCGAGTGGAACCTCCCGTACGCGAAGTGGTTCGTGGGCGGTCGACTGAACGTGTCGTTCAACTGCCTCGACCGTCACGTGTTGGCCGGTCGCGGTGACAAGGTGGCCATCCATTGGGAGGGCGAACCCGGCGACATGCGCACCATCACCTATTCGCAGTTGCTCGACGAGACGAAGAAGTTCGCCAACGTCCTGAAATCACTGGGTGTCGTCAAGGGCGATCGCGTGAACATCTACCTGCCCATGATTCCCGAAGCCGCGGTGGCCATGCTGGCGTGCGCCCGCATCGGTGCCGCCCACAGCGTGGTGTTCGGCGGCTTCTCGTCGCAGGCGTTGGCCGATCGAATCAACGACGCGTCGGCCAAGGTGTTGATCACTGCCGACGGCGGATACCGCCGGGGTGAGGTGTTCCCGTTGAAGCCCGCCGCCGACGAGGCCGTGGCCAACACGACCACCATCGAACACGTGGTGGTGGTGAGGCGCGGCGGCAACGACGTCAACATGGTCGAGGGGCGCGATCACTGGTACCACGACCTCATGGCCGACGCTTCGCTCGACTGTCCAGCCGAGCCGATGGACAGCGAGCAGCTGCTCTTCTTGTTGTACACCTCGGGAACCACCGGGAAGCCCAAGGGCATCATGCACACCACCGGCGGCTATCTCACGCATGTCACGTACACACACAAGTACGTGTTCGACCTGCACCCCGACACCGACGTGTACTGGTGCACGGCCGACGTGGGCTGGATCACTGGGCACAGTTACATCGTGTACGGCCCGTTGGCGAACGGTGCGACGCAAGTGATCTACGAGGGTGTTCCGAACTTCCCGGGCAACGATCGGCTGTGGTCGATCGTCGAGAAGTACGGCGTCACCATCTTCTACACCGCACCCACCGCCATCCGAACTTTCATGAAGTGGGGTGACCACGAGCCGGCCAAGCACGACATGTCGTCGTTGCGCTTGTTGGGCTCGGTGGGCGAGCCCATCAACCCCGAAGCCTGGATGTGGTACCGCGACACCATCGGTCGCGGCACGTGTCCGGTGGTCGACACGTGGTGGCAGACCGAGACCGGCGGAATCATGATCTCGCCGTTGCCCGGGTCCACCACGCTGAAGCCCGGTTCGGCCACGTTTCCGTTGCCCGGTGTCACCGCCGAGGTGGTGGACGAGACCGGGGCGCGCATCGATCATGGCGGTGGGTATCTCACGCTCACGCGACCGTGGCCCGGAATGTTGCGCGGAATCTGGGGCGACCCCGCGCGCTACGAGGAGACGTACTGGAGTCGCTATGGCGATCGCTACTTCGCCGGTGACGGTGCCAAGCTCGACGCCGACGGCTACCTGTGGTTGCTCGG
>JBJTBM010000140.1:0-54173 GCA_046091365.1 Acidimicrobiia bacterium
ATGAAACTCGGACCCGAAGGATTGGCCCAACGGGCCCTCGAAGCAGCAAGGAGTCTGTCGTGAGCGACGTACTGGACGGTTGGCACAAGGGGAGCTTCACTGCGGCGGGCATCACGCACGACACCTACCGCAAGGGCAGCGGACCGTTGGTGGTGGTGGTTCACGAGGTGCCCGGGATCACCCCGAAGGTGGCGGCGTTCGCCGAGGAGGTGGTGGCACAGGGCTTCACCGTCGTGATGCCCGATCTCGTGGGCACACCGGGCAAGGCGGCCTCGGGGGGCTACGCGCTGGCGTCGTTGGCCAAGGTGTGCGTGTCGAAGGAGTTCACGGCCCTGGCCCAGAACAAGACCTCGCCGATCATCGGGTGGTTGCGCGCTCTCGGTCGGGCGTTGCACCAGGAGGTCGGCGGCAAAGGAATCGGGGCGGTCGGGATGTGCTTCAGTGGCGGTTTCGCGCTCGGCATGATGCTCGACGACCACATGCTCGCTCCAGTGTTGAGCCAGCCTTCCCTGCCCTTCCCGATGGGAGCCAAACGGGCCGCCGACCTGAACCTCTCTCCCGATGACGCGCTCGTGGTGAAGCGGCGGGCGGCCGAGGGTTGTCAGGTGCTCGGTCTGCGTTTCACGGAGGACAAGTTCGTGGGTACCCGATTCGACTCGTTGCGCGAGTTGCTGGGCGACGCGTTCGTGGCGATCGAGTTGCCGTCGTCGAAGAAGACCGATCACTCGGTGCTGACCGAACAGCGTCACGAAGCCAGCGTGCAGCGCGTGCTCAGCTTCTTCCGTGAGAAACTTCTCTGATCTCCAGGCGAAAGCGCGGGTGTTTCCAAGCCCGAAGCGCGACGTCGGGAGCGCTCTTGGATTCCAGCAGATGACGCGCGAGTGACCCTTTGGCCGCTTTGGCGTCGTGACCGGCGACTTGGCCCGACTTCTCGACGAAGGTGACGCTGACCGCTCCGGCGTAGTCACCCGGGGAGGGGTTCCACGCGGCCCGATGTTCGTTGGGAAGTAGGTCGACCACCCAGCACCCCGTGAGCCGCTCGTTCATCACCGTCGACAGTGGTTCGCGCCACCACGTGGCGAGCTTGCCCAGTCCGGGCAGGGTCGCACCGATCTTGAGCTTGTAGTCGGGCACCGGGTCGTCGAAGGCGACCAGACCGAGCAGGCCCGAGACGACGAGTACCGACGCACCGGCCCGGCGACGAACGGCCGTACTCATGGTGGATGGTCCGAGATGGTCCCACACCACGCCCGTGTAGCGACTCCATGCGGGCAAGGTCGTCGATCCCGTGAGAGCGAGATTCGCCGCACGGGCCGTCGCGAGGTTCGCGCCCGCGACGCCCAACAGTTTGCCGTCCCCGCCGTCGACCGCGCGAAGCGCCTCGATCACCGATTCGCGACGTCGCGAGAGTTCCTTCCCGAACACGCCCGAGTTCGACCGCCAGTTCGGCCCGGTGCCTCCGCTGGCCTTGCCCTCGGAGGGGGGCAGCAGAATCGCGATCGCGGGCACGGCACAAATTCAACATCATGAAGGGCCGGAGTATCGTGTTTTCATGCGCATTCACGTTGACTCCGAGAAGTGTCAGGGTCACAACCGCTGCTACGCGTTGGCCCCGGAGTTGTTCGACGTCGACGACTTCGGCAACGCGGTCGTCATCGGCGACGGCACCGTGAGCCCCGAACTGGAGGAACGCGCCAGGTTGGCCGTGGCCAACTGTCCCGAGTTCGCCATCACTATCTCCGAGTGATCGGCGCGACCCCATGACCGTGTACGAACCCCCCGTCTCGATCTACGGCCCCGTGACCGACTGGGCCACCGACTTCGACCACGCCGATCCGGTGTACAACCGAAACGCCCACGCCATCTGGAGCGAGTTACGTTCCTCGTGTCCGGTGGCGCACAGCGACCGCTACGGCGGCACGTGGCTGCCCGTCAAGCACGAGACCGTTCGCGAGATCGCGTACGACACCGAGAACTTCACGAGTCGGGCGGTGGTGGTCAGCACCGTCGTCCCCGAGGATCCCGCTCCGATCGGAGGAGCACCGCCCATCACCAGTGACCCGCCGTTTCACCACGACGCTCGACGACTGCTTCTACCGCCGTTCTCGCCCAAGAAGATCGCCGAGTGGGAGAGCGAGGTGCGGACGTTGTGTCGTACGTTGCTCGACGCCATGGAAGCCAAGGTCGCCGCCGGGCAACCCATCGACGCGGCCGTCGATTACGCGCAACACATTCCGGTGAACGTGATTTCGCGCATGCTCGGCTTCCCCCTCGAGGACGACGATCTCTTCCGAGGATTCGTGCACGACATCCTCGAGAGCATCAACGGTGACCCGGAGGAGCGCATCCGTTCCTTCGAACGCATCGACGCCTATCTGCTCGCCCAGATCGAGGATCACCGCGCCAACCCCCGGGACGACCTCACGTCGTATCTCATGGACGTCGAGATGTACGGCGAGAAACTGCCCGACAACATGGTGGGCGGAGTCATCTTGTTGTTGCTGGTGGCCGGTATCGACACCACATGGAGCGCCATCGGTTCCAGCATCTGGCACCTGGCGACGCACGACGGCGATCGGCGGCGTCTCGTGGCCGATCCGAACCTGATGACCACCGCTATCGAGGAGTTCCTGCGTGCCTACGCGCCGGTGACGATGGCCAGACTGGTGGCCAAGGATCACGACTTTCACGGTTGCCCGATGAAGAAGGACGAGTGGGTTTTGCTGCCGTTCCCGGCGGCGAACCTCGATCCCGCCGAGTTCGCCGACGCCGATCGGGTACTCATCGACCGTCAGGAGAATCGGCACGCGGCGTTCGGTCTCGGTATCCACCGTTGCCTCGGTTCGAACCTGGCGCGCCTCGAGCTTCGCGTGGCCGTCGAGGAGTTCATCGCCCGGTTCCCGGACTTCTCCATCGACGGCACCGAGGACGACGTGGTGTGGAGCGTCGGTCAGATTCGCGGACCCCGTCGTCTCCCCGTGACCACGAGCTGACCATGGGGGCTGCGCTGACGGAGGCGGGAGCGCGCTGGGCCGAGTTGCTGGCGTCGTGGGCGATACCCGACGACATCGTCGCTCGGGGCGAGGTACCGCCGTGGTCGCACGATCCGGCCACCTTCGCAATGGACGACACGGCGGACCCGACGAGCCCGATCTTCGCGGTGGCGCGCGAATTGCTCCCTCCCGACGGTGGCACCGTGCTCGACGTCGGGTGCGGGGGCGGGCGTTCGTCGTTGCCCTTGTTCCCACGGGCTCGTCACATCACCGGAGTGGATTCGAGTCGGGCGATGCTCGACCAATTCGCCAGCGCGGCCGCTCGCCAGGGAGTGGCCCACCGTGAGATCGAGGGGCGTTGGCCCGACGTGGCCATCGCCGCCGAGTTGGCCGGCGCACCGATCGAACGGGTCGACGTGGCGGTGTGTCATCACGTCGCTTTCAACGTTCCCGACCTCGAACCCTTCGTGGTCGCCCTGAGCGCCATCGCCCGACTCGGTGTCGTGATGGTTCTCCCGCGTCGTCATCCGATGTCGGCGTGGAACACCGCGTGGAAGCATTTCTGGAACCTCGATCGACCGAACGGTCCCACGTCCGACGACGCCGTGGACGTGTTGCGAGCCGTGGGCATCGAACCGGAAGTGATCGAGGTTTCCCGACCAGCGATGGCGCGCCACGCCGACGATCCGGCGGCCTTGGTCGCCTCGGCTCGCCGCCGACTGTGTCTCGGGTCCGACCGTGACGACGAGATCGCCGCGTGGTTGCGCGACAATCCACCGGACTTCATGCGCGAGGTGGTGATCCTCCGTTGGCCGGGCGGCCTGGATCATGAAGCGCTTTGGTAGCCCCGCCGGACTGACCGGAATAGATGCCCTGTCGAGGAGAGACGACGTAGGCCACGATGCCGACGATCGCCGCCGGGGCCGCCATCGCACCGCCGAACATCTCCACGGCGAGCACAGCGCAAGCGATCGGAGTGTTGGATGCGGCTCCGAACACCGCGGCCAAGCAGGCCGCGGCGGCGATCGTCGGTGGCAGTCCGAGTGGGGCCGACAGGACCGAACCCAACGTGGCCCCCACCACGAACAGCGGCGTCACCTCGCCGCCGGGAATCGCGCACCCGAGAGCGACCGCGGTGAAGACGATCTTGAGGACGGGGTCCCACCAATCGGCCACCTCTCCGGAGAGCGCTCGTTCGACGAGGGGCAAGGACAACCCGAGGTAGTCGCGGCCGACCACGAGCATCAGGATCAGAGTCGCGACGGCACCGACCACCGGCCGTAACGGCTCGAACGCGACGACGCGGGACACCAGTGCGCGAATGCGAGTGATGATCCCGATGAACACCCGCGCCGCCAGGCCGGCGGCGACCCCGACGACCACGAGGCGAGTGGCGACCCACCAGTCGAGTTCCGCGGTCAGGGTGATCAGCGGAGTGGACCGACCCAGTCCTTCGACCACGAAGTCGGCGGTGAACGACGCGAGGAGGGCGAGCAACAGTCGTTCGTACCGGAGTCGTCCTGTTCGTTGCACCTCGATGCCGAAGATCGCCCCGGCCACGGGCACACCGAACGCTCCACCGAACGCCCCGGCCATGGCCGCGGTGGTGAGCGAACGACGGTCGTCGTCCGTCAATCGCAACGGCTTGGTGAGAACCGTGGTGAGCGAGCCACCGATCTGCAGGGCCGCGCCCTCGCGCCCGACCGAAGCGCCCGTCAATTGCGCGACGAAGGTGGCGACGAAGATCATCGGCGCCATGCGAACGGGAACGTCGTCGTGGTGGGCGCCGTTGGCGTGTGCGATGACGAGCGACGTGCCCTTGGTGGCCGCGCCACCGAATCGCCAGTACGCGACGCCGAGGGACCCGGCGGCCAATGGCAGCAACCAGACGAGCCACGCATGATCCAGACGGGTTCTCGTCGCGTGGTCGAGAGCTTCGAACAGCGCCCACGAACCGAGTCCCGATACCGCTCCGACGACGATCGTCAGGCCGAGCAGCGCGAACGTTCGCAGGACGCGGTCGGGAACCGTCGAAGGCACCCGTTCACGGTATCGGTTCGGACCTTCTCACCTTGCTCTTACCTCGCATCGGGCAGACTTTGCCCATGACGAACACCATTGCGAGTCGCGTGATCGTGGCCGACGACGACAAGGCCGTGCGTGAGAGCCTCGTGCGCGCGTTGAGTCTCGAGGGCTACACGGTCTCGTCGGCGAGTGACGGTGCCAAGGCCCTCGAGATGATCGGAGTCGACCAGCCCGACGCCTTGATTCTCGACGTGATGATGCCGGTGATCGACGGGCTCACGGTGTGCCGCGTTCTGCGTGCCGAGAAGAACCGCCTGCCGATCCTGATGCTCACCGCGCGCACCGAGACCAGCGACCGCGTGCAGGGCCTCGACGCCGGGGCTGACGACTACCTCCCGAAGCCGTTCGCACTCGAGGAGTTGCTGGCCCGACTGCGCGCGTTGTTGCGTCGTACCAATCCCGTGGTCGACGTGGTGGGCCGGGACGACGTCGTGCTCGACGACTTGCGCATCGACACGGCCGCGCGGCGGGTGTTCCGAGGCGTCGATGAGATCGAACTGTCGAAAACGGAGTTCGACCTGCTCGAGTTGCTCGTGCGCAACAGTGGAATCGTGCTCGATCACTCCACCATCTACGACCGGATCTGGGGTTACGACTTCGGACCCGAGTCGAAGAACCTCGCGGTGTACATCGGGTACATCCGTCGCAAGATCGACATCGACGGGCACGCGCGCCTGATACACACGGTTCGCGGGGTGGGCTACACGGCTCGGGTCTCGCCGTCATGAGTCTGCGTTGGAAGTTGACACTCACGCTCGCACTCATCGCGGCACTCGGCACCGGTGTCGTCGGTCTGTTGTCCTACCAGTCGACACAGTCGCGGTTGATGACCGAGATCGATCGCTCGCTCGTGAACGCAACCAACGGCTTTCTCGATCGACGAGGTGGTGGTCGTGGTGATCGACCCGGTTCGTTCGAGAACCTGCGTCTTTCCATCCCCGAGCGACCGCTCGGTATCGAGCAATTCGTGGTGCAGTTGGTGGATTCGTCGGGTGCCGTCGTGGCCGCCACCGAGGGGGTCGAGCTTCCGGTGACCGATGACGTGGTCGCCCTCGTGGGCGGCGATGGTACGCCGTGGTTGTCGACCGAGCGGGCCGACGACGGTTCGGAGTATCGACTTCGATCGTTCGCCACGCCCATCGGTGTCGTTCGTGTGGGTCGCGATCTTTCCGAGACCGAGAACGTGCTGGACGATCTGCGCACCCGCGCGGCGTTGTTGTCGACCTTGGTGGCGCTGGTGGCCGCCCTGGTCGGTTGGCTCATCGCGGTCCGGATCACCTCGCGACTGCGGCGACTCTCGACTGCCGCCGAAAACGTGGCCGCCACCGGGCGACTCGAGCTCGACGTTCCGGTGACGGGGGGTGACGAGGCGGGTCGACTCGGCCGGTCGTTCGGCGAGATGCTGGCGGCACTCGCGCGGTCGAAGGAACAACAGCAACGCCTCGTCGAGGACGCCGGACACGAGTTGCGCACGCCTCTCACGAGTCTGCGCACGAACCTCGACGTGTTGCGGCGGCACGCCGACATGGATGCGTCCATGCGCGCGCAGGTTCTCGCCGACATCGACCGTGACACGTCGGAGTTGTCGTCCCTCGTCGAGGAAGTGGTGGCGGTGGCCGCCGAACGGCACTCGAACGATCTTCCCGAGCCGTTGCGCGCGAGCGACGCGGCGCGGAACGTCGTCGAGCGTGCGCGACGACGGACGGCGCGTCAGATCGTCGTCGAGTCGGACGATTCGATCGTGATGGTTCGTCCGGCCCTGTTCGAAAGGGCGTTGTCGAACCTCGTCGACAACGCCGTGAAATTCGATCAGTCCGACGCATCGATCGAAGTGACGATCGCGTCCGGAACAGTGACCGTGGCCGATCGCGGCCCGGGCATTCCCGACGACGATCTCGCGCACGTGTTCGACCGATTCCATCGCGCGGTGAGTTCGCGAACGTTGCCCGGCTCGGGGCTCGGGCTGTCGATCGTGGCCGAATTCGCGGCTGCCCATGGAGGCACGGTGTTCGCTCGCAACCGTCCCGGCGGGGGAGCCGAAGTGGGATTCTCGTTGCCCGTGGCGGAGGGAAACCCCTGATCAGGAGGTTGATCGAGGCCGTGAGGCGCTTTCTCACCCTCTTCTCACCTGAATCGGCATTGCTTCTCACCTGAGAGCCGCAATCTGTGGTCACCCGGGTGAAGGACACCCGGACGATCAAGGAGATGAAACCATGAAGGTACCGAAGTACACGAGCAAGAAGTTGGCGGTCATCGGAGTGACCGCGGGACTGGTCGCCGGCGCCGGCGCCGGCCTGTTGATGAACCTGCCCGGAGGGGCGAGCGCCAAGTCCGCGGTGGGCGTCTCGGCGACGGGCGTCGAAGACGACAATGCGACCGATGCCCCCGCATCGTCGATCGGTGGCGAAGCCGGTGATGTCGAGGGCGAGCATCACGGTGGACGTCACGGTGACCCGGCCGAGTTCGCGGCGCACCTTCGCGAGGAGTTGCAGTCGCTCGTCGACGCCGGCACCATCGACGCGAGCGAACTGGACGCCATCGTCGCCGCGTTGACGACGCCGCCCGCCGCCCCGCCCGTCGGTGATGGCACCCGCCCCGATCGTGGCGAGATGGTGACGAACCGCTTGCAGTCGCTCGTCGACGATGGAACGCTGACCACGTCGCAGCGCGACGCCGTGGTGACCGCACTCGAGGCGGCCCGCCCCGATCATGGTCCCGGTGCGGGCCACGGTGGTCGGCGCGGCGGACTGCGCGGCAAGATGTTCGATGCCGCGGCCGCGGCCATCGGAATCACCGCCGACGAACTGAAGACCGAGATCCAATCCGGCAAGACCATCGCCGAGTTGGCGGTGGCCAACGGCAAGACCGCCCAGGAGGTCATCGACGCACTCGTGGTCACGGCCACCGCCGACCTCACCCAGCGGATCACCGACATGGTCAACGGCGTACAGCCGACGGCACCCACGGCCACCGCCGGAGCCTGACCTTCCCCAATAGAACCTTCCCCCCAACAGAAACGACCCGGCTTCGGCCGGGTCGTTTCGCGTTACCGGCCCCTCCGGTCGCCACCCCCGATCTAGGCTGACTCGCCCATGACCTCGCGACCTTTCGACGATGACGCGCTCTTCGCCGATCCGGCCGCCGAGTCGGCTCCGTTCTCGGCGCGTCCATCGGGTCGCGTGGCACCGATCTCGCTCGACGGGCTCAATCCCGACCAACGCGAAGCGGCCGAGCACGTCGACGGTCCGTTGCTGGTCGTGGCGGGGGCGGGTTCGGGAAAGACGCGCGTGCTCACGCACCGCATCGCCAACCTCATATCCCGGCACGACGTTCACCCCATGAGCATCCTGGCCATCACCTTCACCAACAAGGCGGCCGGCGAAATGAAGCATCGCGTACAAAGCCTGATCGGGCCGGTGACGCGTTCGATGTGGGTCTCGACCTTCCACTCGGCGTGCGTTCGCATCCTTCGTGTGCACGCCGAACGTCTCGGGTACCCCAAGAACTTCAGCATCTACGACCAGGCCGACGCACAGCGGCTCACCGGCTACGTCATTCGCGACCTGGCTCTCGACCAGAAGCGGTTCACCCCGCGTGGCGTCCATGCGATCATCTCGAACTGGAAGAACGAGTTGTGGTCGCCGGCCGATGCCGCCGAGCGCGCGGCAAACATCTTCGACCGCAAGCACGCCGACGTGTACCGGGAGTACCAGGACCGCTTGGTCAAGGCCGGGGCGATGGATTTCGACGATCTCCTCGTCAACGTCGTGCGACTGTTCCGTCATCATCCCGAGGTACTCGTCATGTACCAGGACCGCTTCCGGTACGTGCTCGTCGATGAATACCAGGACACCAACGTCGCCCAGAACGAGATCATCCTCATGCTCGGTGCCCGCCATCACAACGTGTGCGTGGTCGGCGACACCGATCAGAGCATCTACAGGTTCCGGGGTGCCGACTTCCGCAACATCGCGCAGTTCGAGGATGCGTTCCCCGATGTGTCCGTGGTGATCCTCGAACAGAACTACCGCAGCACCCAGACGATCCTCGACGCCGCGAATGCGGTGATCGCGCGCAACTTCGGACGCAAGCCCAAGGCCCTCTGGACCGAGGCCGGCGCCGGCGACAAGATCGTGCGGTTCCACGCGAACGACGAGGGTGACGAGGCCGCTTTCGTGGCGCGCACCATGCAGAGTCTGCACTCCGCCGGACGGGCCTTCGGCGACATGGCGGTCTTCTACCGGACCAACCCGCAGAGTCGTGTCGTCGAGGAAGTGCTGATGCGCTTCGGTGTTCCGTACAAGGTGGTCGGTGGCACCCGCTTCTACGACCGACGCGAGGTGAAGGACGCGGTCGCGTACCTGCGAGTGGTCACCAACCCGGCGGACGAAGTGAGCGTGAAGCGGGTGCTCAACCTTCCCAAACGAGGTGTGGGCGAGACGAGTGTCAACCGCATCGACGTGTTCGCCAAAGCCGAAGGCATCTCCTTCTTCGACGCGCTGCGTCGGGCCGGCGAGGTGGGGGTCTCGGGGTCCGCCAAGCGTGGGATCGAGTCCTTCGTCGAGCTCATCGACGCGGTGGCGGCCGATGACGACCGCGGGCCGGGTCACCTGCTCGAGCGCGTCCTCGACGAATCGGGGTATCGGCAGGAGTTCGAGAACGACGACAGTGTCGAGGGGGCCGGACGACTCGAGAACCTCGACGAGTTGGTGTCCTCGGCGCGCGAGTTCGCCCTCGTCGACGAGTTTCTCGAACAGGTCTCGCTCGTCACCGACGCCGACGAACTCGATGACGACGACAAGGCAGTACTCATGACCATTCACGCGGCCAAGGGACTGGAGTTCCCGGTGGTTTTCATCGTGGGCGCCGAGGAGGGTCTCTTCCCGCACGTACGCGCTCTGACCGAGCCCGACGAACTCGAGGAGGAGCGCCGGCTGGCGTACGTCGGCATCACCCGCGCCCAGGAACGACTCTTCATCACGCACGCCTGGTGTCGTCAACAATTCGGCTCGGTGCAATACAACCCTCCGTCGCGCTTCATCGACGACATCCCGGCCGAACTGATGTCGGACGAGGGCAACGTTGGTACGAGGTCGTCGGCTCGTCTCACCCGGGAGGAGAACTGGAGCGGACGGGGTCGCGCCCTCTCGTCGTTCGATCCCGACGACGATTTCCGAGAACGCCAGGTGGACGCGGCGATCTCCGCCGGTCGTTCGTTCCGGCCCGAGCAGTCGAGTGCGCTGTCGTTGGGGCTGCGCATCGGCGACAACGTCGAGCACTCGGTGTTCGGAGAGGGGATCATTCTCGACATCTCGGGGAGTGGCGAGGGCACCGAGGCGGTCGTCAACTTCCGCTCGCGGGGCACCAAACACCTGCGTCTGGCGTGGGCACCCCTGAAGAAACTGTGACGACCCCGACGGCCGTGGTTGAATCGGTGAAATGAAAGCTGCGTTGCTCGTCGAGAGCCTCACCGGGAACACGTGGAAGGCGGCCGAAGCGATCGCCGGGAACCTCCAACAGGAGGGTTGGTCGATCACCGGACTGTCCCCGTTGCGACGACCCGATCACGGCGCGCTACAAGCGGCCGATCTCGTGATCGTGGGCACCTGGGTGCACGGTGCCTTCATCATCGGTCAGGCGCCGTGGGGAATCGGTGCCATCAATTCCCTTCCGGCGATCGCCGGAAAGAAGGCCGCGAACTTCTGCACGTTCGCGCTCAACCCCGGCAAGACGTTGGGGGCCATGGAGAAGTCGGTGGCGGCATTGGGTGCCGACGTGCTGGGCGGGCTAGCGCTTCACCGCTCGAAGTTGGCCGCCCACACCGAGGAGTTCGCCGCCCGACTGGTGTCGGCACTGGTCTGAGTCGTGCGTCCGCTCGCCGTCGCCGCGGTCCAGATGTCGGTGATCGACGGCGACCGTGTCGCCAATGTCTCCACCGCCGAGCGTTTGGTTCGGATCGCGGCGGAGCGAGGGGCGCGGTTGATCCTGCTTCCCGAGTTGTTCGAAGACCGCTACTTTTGCGAAGACCAACGGGCCGAGCATCTCGAACGTGCGTTGCCGCTCGCCGGTCACCCGACCGTCGCACGCTTCGCCGCTCTGGCGCGTGAGTTGGGCGTCGTGCTTCCGGTGAGTTTCTACGAGCGCGACACGAACGCGTTGTTCAACTCGTGTGCGATCATCGACGCCGACGGCTCGGTGCTCGGGGTGTACCGCAAGAGCCACATTCCCGACGGTCCGGGCTACAGCGAGAAGTACTACTTCCGACCCGGCGACACCGGATTCCGAGTGTGGGACACCGCGGTCGGTCGGATAGGCGTGGCGATCTGTTGGGACCAATGGTTCCCCGAGGTGGCACGGGCGCTCGCTCTCGCCGGCGCCGAGGTGATTCTCTACCCGACCGCCATCGGCAGCGAGCCGCACGATCCCCACTGGGATTCCGCGGGACACTGGCAACGCGTGATGCAGGGTCATGCCGGAGCGAACCTCGTCCCGGTGGTGGCGGCCAATCGGTTCGGCGTCGAGAAGGGATCGCGTCACACGCTCGACTTCTACGGATCGTCGTTCATCGCCGGTCCCACCGGTGAGTTGCTGGCCGTCGCCGGCCGTGACGACGAGGCTGTGATCGCGACGACCTTCGATCTCGACGAGGTGGCACGACTACGTCGTGGTTGGGGAGTTTTCCGCGATCGACGCACCGATCTCTATTGAGGGTCAGACGGGTGCGTCGACTCCTCGTCGTGCGACGGATTCGGGCAGATGGTCCCATAGGTCGGCGAGGAGATCGTCGCGTGTGGCGCGATGGGCGGGATCGTCCCAGAGGTTGACGCGCTGCAAGGGGTCGTTGGCGAGGTCGTAGAGCTCGCCTTCGTGACCCTCGTGCAACGTTCCCGGGAGGCAGGTGGTGGCCACCCAACCGTCGCGACAGATGGTGCGCAGGTGCAGGATCTTGCCGAACAGGACGCTGTCCCATTCGGTGAGCACCCGCTCGTGTCCGAGGGTGCGGGCCTCGTCGTCGTCGATCGGCAACCGGTCGGCTTCGGTGTAGGCCGGACGGGGAAGCCCGGCGATGTGACAAAAAGTAGAGGCCAACGACACGTGTCCGACGGGTGAGTCGACCGTGGCCGGCGCGACACCGGCCGATGGTGCGGGTCGCCAGATGAGAGGAACGCGCATGAGCGAGTCGACGTGATACGGGCCCTTGAACATCAGGCCGAAGTCGCCTTGCAGTTCACCGTGGTCGGTGGAGTACAAGATGTCGGTGTCGTCGCCCCAACCGCGTTGCTCGACGTGTCTGATCACGCGTCCGACCGCTTCGTCGATCAACTCGTTCTCGATGTGGGTGAGGGCGTTGATCTCGCGCACTTGGTCGGTGGTGAGTGTCTTGGGCACCCAGCGGGCCGGGGCCTCGTAATTCGAGTAGAACTCGCCCTCGTACCACTTGCGCCAATGAATGGGCTTGCCGTCGAGGATCGCCTCGCGTTCGGCTGCCGCGGTCGGGTAACCCTCGGGCAGGTCGAGTTCGCGCCAGTTCACGCGGTGCCGTTCGGACGACGGTGGATCCCACGGGTGGTGCGGGTCGGGGAAACTGACCCAGCAGAACCAATCGGCGTCGGGGTCGAGCGAGTCGAGCCACGCGATCGCCCGATCGGCCACCCAGTCGGTGTGATACCACTCGCGGGTGATGGGATTGTCGTGCACTTGCGGGCCACCGGTCTCGCCACCGCCGGCCGCGTTGACCTGTAACTCCATGTCGAGCACGCGGTAGTACATCCCGATCGCCTCGGGATGGTTCTTGGCGAGCCATTGGGCGTAGTGGAAGGTGCCGAGGCCGCCGTGTGAGGCCGATTCCATGTGATCGAACCCGCGGTGGAGCACCCCGCCGTGGGACATGGAGAACTCGCCCGACACCGCCAACTTGTTCTCGGTGTACCGCAGGAACGGGTCCATGAACGGCTCGAAGTGCGCCTTGCCGATGAGTGCGGTCGCGTATCCCGCGTCGTGAAGGGTCGCGGCCACACTCGGGGCGTCGATCGGCAGGGGAACGCCGTTCATCCAGACGCCGTGCGAGGCCACGTGTTGGCCGGTCACCATCGTGGAGCGCGACGGCATGCACACCACGCTTTGGGGGTGGGCCCGGCGATAGTTGACGCCGGTCGAAGCGAGTCGGTCGATGTTGGGCGTGCGCGCGATCAGGCCGCCGTTGCAACCGAGACCGTCGTACCGCTGTTGATCGGTGGTGAAGAAGAGGATCTTTCGTCCCATCAGGAGCCTTTGCCGTCATTGGAGAAGATGCCGCCCAAACGCTCGAGCCCGGCGCCGGCGGCTCCCGCGATGAGCAGAGCCATCACCTCGGGATCGAGATCGGTCGAGTAGACGACGACGCAGCGCGCATCGCCGTCGGGAATGACGTCGACAGTGCCGAGGTGGCTCTTGACGATCGGGTTGTTCACGATCGAGTACTGGAAACGGCGAAGATCATGATCGAGGGTGACGATGTCCTCCTCGAAACGCAGACCGCTCGCGAGTCCGATCCAACGCTTGCCTTCGCGCACCTCGCAATCGGTGATGGGAAACCACTCGTGCAATCGGGCCGGGTCCCCGACCAGGGTCCAGACCTCGTCGGCCGACGCTTCGATGAACACGTGACGGCGGACGGTTCCCACCCCGACGACTCTAACGAGGCACGGTACTTGCATACCACCTGCCATTTTTTCGGACAGCGGGCCTTCGTCGCTGTGGTAGAAACCTGATGACGCGGTCGGGGGGTCGTTGGGGATGTCGTTGGTGACGCGATGAAGTCGGTCGTTGGTCGCTTTCTCGCGCCCTTGTCGCCGGCCATCGCCCTCGTCGCGGTGCAGTTGGTGTTCTTCGGGGTGCCCGCGGGGGCCTGGATCCGCGGTGTGGTGATCGGCTTGCTGACCGCACTGTTGGCGATGGGGATGGCCCTCGTCTACCGGGCGAACCGGGTCTTGAACTTCGCCCAGGCCGACCTCGGTTACGTGCCGGCCGCACTGTCGGTCGGATTGATCGTCTTCGCGGGCCTTCCGTACCTGCTCGGGTTGCTGGTCGGCGCGGTGTCGTCGGTCGTGCTCGGTGTTTTGGTCGAGTTGGCGATCATCCGTCGCTTCGCCCGCTCTCCGCGCCTCGTGCTGACCGTGGCCACCATCGGGGTGACGCAACTTCTGGCGGTACTGGCGATTCTGTTGCCGCGACTGTGGGACGAGGCTGCGGCGTCTCAACGCATCCCGCCACCACTCGACTGGAAACTCACGATCGGCTCGTTCATTCTCAACGCGAACGACTTCGTCGCCCTCGTCGTCGCGCCGCTCGCGATGCTCGGTGTCGGGGTGTTCCTGACCCGCACCCGCATCGGCACCGCGGTGCGTGCCGCGGCCGAGCGCAGCGAGCGGGCCTCGATGCTGGGCATCCCGGTGGGGTGGCTGTCCACGGCGGTGTGGGGGATCGCCGGGCTGCTGTCGTTCCTCGCGCTGTTCCTGCGCGCGGGCATCCTGGGCGTGCCACTCGGTAACGCGCTCAGCATCAGCGCCCTCGTGCTGGCGTTGGCCGCTCTCGTGATCGGTCGGCTGCGCAACCTCACCACCATCGCGGTGGCCGCGGTGGCTCTCGGCATTCTCGAGTACGGCGTGTCGTGGAACGCCGAGAGTCCGTTGTTGGTCGCTCCGTTCGTGGGGGCCGCCGTGATGACCGCTCTGCTCATGCAACGTCGGTCGTCGTCGCGCCTCGATCAGGACACCACCGCGTCGTGGCGCTTGGCCGACGAGGTGCGCGACGTCGAACCCGTCTTCGCTCGTATACCGTTGGTGCGGGTGCTGCGTTGGGGAACCTACGCGTCGATTTCCGCCGGGTTGATCGCGATCCCGTCGGTGATGCGTTCCGATCAAGTGGTCAAGGTCACCGCAATCGGCATCTACGCCATCATCGGTCTTTCCCTCGTCGTACTCACCGGATGGGCGGGGCAGATCTCGCTCGGTCAGGTCGCTTTCGTCGCGATCGGTGGAGCCGTGGGCGCGAAAGTCACGTCGACATGGGACGTCGACCTGTCGTTGTCCTTGCTCGCCGCGGCGGTGGTCGGCGGTTTGGCGGCCTTCGTCATCGGCCTGCCCGCTCTGCGCCTCCGGGGTCTGTACCTCGCCGTGACCACGTTGGTGTTCGCGATGTCGGTGACGTCGTGGCTGTTGAACGACCGTTTCTTCTCGTGGGTGCCCGGTGCCAAGCGCGTGAAGCGACCGCCCCTGTTCGGTCGTGTCGACATCGAGACCGCGACGCGGTACTACGCGTACGTGTTGGTCGTGCTCGGCCTCGTGATGCTCGCGATGCGCGGGATCCGGCGCAGTCGCACCGGACGCGCGATCCTGGCGCTGCGCGACAACGAGCGCGCCGCTCAGAGTTACTCGCTGTCGGCGGTGCGCACGAAATTGACGGCGTTCACCATTTCGGGGGCCATCGCCGGAGTGGCCGGGGCTCTGTACACGCATCTCAACCACAGTTTCGACTTGTCGAGTTACGGCGTGGGTGAGAGCCTCGAGGTGTTCACGGCCTCGGTGGTCGGCGGTCTCGGTTCGATGTTCGGTGCCGTGCTCGGTGCCGTGTACCTCCGGGGCACCCGTTGGTTCGTCACGGCCGAGGAGTGGCGTTTCCTGTCGTCGGCCGCCGGTGTGTTGCTCGTGTTGTTGATCCTCCCCGGCGGGCTCGGTGCCCTCGTGATCCGCGTCCGCGACGATCTGATTCGCCGCATCCACCATCGAGACGAGGAGTCGACATGACCGAGCAGCGCACGGCGTGGAGGAGGTTCTGGTGGGGAGTCCGGCATCCGTCGTTGTGGCTGGCGGGCATCTCGGGTGGTGAGGCCGCCTTCCCGCTCCTCGTGTTGTTCGGACTCAATGCGGTCGATGAATTCGACCGTGCGGCGTTCGGTATCTTGCTGCCCGAGATCCGTGACCACTTCGGCCTCGACCTCTCGACCATGCTCGGGTTGGTCGGGTTGGTGGGTGTGGCCGCACTCGCATTGCAGGTGCCCATCGCCCAATTGGCCGATCGCTCCCGTCGCGTGCCCTTGGCTGTGGGCGGCGCCATCGTCTGGGCGGTTTTTTCCGGGCTCACCGGCATGGCGACCGGCATCGTCGTCTTGTGCATCGCGCGCAGCGGTTCGTCGATCGGTAAGGCCGTCATCGACCCCACGCACAACTCGTTGCTCTCCGATTACTACCCGATCGAGGCACGAACCAGGGTCTTCTCGGTGCACCGCGCCGCCAACGCGGTCGGTTCGTTCCTCGGACCCCTCGCCGCGGGGTTCCTGGCCTTCTACTTCTCGTGGCGCACGCCCTTCATCGTCTTCACGATTCCCACGATCATCCTGGCGGTCGTGGCACTGCGACTGCGTGAGCCGATCCGTGGGCGCTGGGAGCGCATGGCGGTCGGAGTCTCGGCCGAAGTGGCTGACACCGAGGAATCCCCGCCGTCGTTCGCCGAGAGTTGGCGCACGGTCCACAAGGTCGAATCCCTGAAGCGGATCTGGTGGAGCCTGCCGTTCCTCGCCACCGGCCTGGTGGGCTTCGTGTCGCTCGCTTCGTTGTTGTACGAGCGCGAGTTCGGTCTCGACGAGCGGGCCCGTGGTATCGCGGCGGCCATCGCCGAACCCTTCCAACTGGTCGGTCTCGTCGTGGGCGCTCGCTGGATCGCCAAGCGTTACGCGGGCAACGTCGCCGGGCTGACCACGGTCGGGGCGAACGTGTCCATCGCGGCGGCGGTGCTGGCGGGAGCCTTCGCGCTGTCACCAAACATCGTCCTGGCGGTGGCGATCAACTGCGTGATCTCGGCGAGCCTCGCCGTCCTCGCGCCGGCGGTGTTCTCGGGCCTTTCCCTGGCGATACCGCCGCGCGCCCGAGCCACCGGATTCTCCGTGGCGTCTCTGTGGGTCATCCCCGGTCTGTTCGTACTGCCCTTGATCGGGTGGATCGCCGATCGGGTTTCGATCCGCGTGGGAATGCTCGTCATGATCCCGTTGTTCATCATCGGTGGACTCATCCAGCGCACCATCGGCAAGGTGATCATGGACGACATCGCCCAGGTGTGGCAGTCGGCGGCGGCGCGTTCGGAGGTGTTGTTCGACCGACGTAACGGTCGGGCCAAACTCCTGCTCTTGCGTGGGGTGCACGCCGGTTACGACGGCCGACCGGTGCTGCAGGGCATCGATCTCGAACTCGACGAGGGCGAGATCGTGGCGTTGCTCGGCACCAACGGCGCCGGCAAGAGCACCTTGCTCAAGTCGATCAGCGGGGTCGTGGAAGCCGATCGTGGTGCCATCATCTTCGACGGTCGCGACATCACGCACGTACCACCCCACGAGATCGCCGCGGCCGGAATCGTGCAGATGCCCGGTGGAGCAGGCGTCTTCGGTTCGTTGTCGGTGCGCGAGAACCTCGAACTGGCCGGTTGGACCAATCGTCGTTCGCCTGATGAGGTGGCGGCCGTGCGGGCCGAGGTTCTCGCGATGTTCCCGATCCTGTCCGAGCGGCTCGACGAGGCCGCGGTGAACCTCTCGGGCGGTCAACAGCAGATGCTCGCATTGGCGATGAGTTTCGTCATGCGCCCGCGGGTGCTGCTCATCGACGAATTGTCGCTCGGGCTCGCGCCGGTGATCGTGGGTCAAATGTTGCCGTTGGTGCAACGACTTGCGGCGTCGGGGGTGACGGTCGTTCTGGTCGAGCAGAGCGTGAACGTCGCGCTCACCGTGGCCCAACGGGCCTACTTCCTCGAACGCGGTGAGATCCGATTCTCCGGTCCCACGGCCGAGTTGTTGAATCGCCCCGACATCTTGCGCTCGGTGTTCCTGTCGGGCGCCGCGAGCGGCGCGGTGCCACCCTCCGACAGTCGGCCGACGTCCACCTCGGTGGTGTTGGCCACCGAGGGCGTCACCGCGACGTTCGGCGGAGTGCGCGCGGTCGACGAGGTGACGATCGACGTGTTCGATCGCGAGATCGTGGGGGTCATCGGTCCGAACGGCGCGGGCAAGACCACGCTCTTCGACGTGATCTCCGGACTCACTCCGGTCTCGGTTGGCGGGGTGACGATCGCCGGCGTCGACGTCACCTCGGCTTCACCGAGCGCGCGGGCCCGTGCCGGGCTGGGACGTTCGTTCCAGGACGCCCGTCTCTTCCCCGAACTGACCGTGCGTGAGACCCTCGCGGTGTCGCTCGAGCGCTGGGTCGAGAGCCGCAGTGCCCTAGCGGCGGCGATGTGGTTGCCTCCCGTCTTCGAATCCGAGGCCGTCGTCGCCCGTCGGGTCGACGAGTTGGTCGAATTGCTGGGGCTGGGCGACCACCAGCGCAAATTCGTGCGCGAGTTGTCGACCGGCACCCGACGCGTGGTCGACCTCGCCTGTCTGGTGGCCCACCGACCGGCGGTGATCCTTCTCGACGAGCCCACCTCGGGCCTGGCCCAGCGTGAGGTCGAGGCGTTGGTGCCCGTCGTGCGACGTCTTCGCGACGAGATGGGGGCTGCACTTTTGGTGGTCGAGCACGACATACCATTCATCTCGTCGGTCGCCGATCGGTTGGTGGCGATGGACCAGGGGCGGGTGGTGACGACCGGAGCACCAGCCGATGTCCTCGTCCACCCACGGGTCGTCGAGTCGTATCTCGGCACGTCGAGTGCCGCTATCGCCCGATCCGGGCAAGGAGGATGACCATGCAACCAGCTAGCAGCACGGGGTCGGGTTCCGGCTCGCTCCGCAAATGGGGACCACTCGTAGCCATCGTCGTGATCGTCGCGGCCGTGGTGGGGATCGTCGTCGCCGGCGGCGGCGATGACGACACCGCGACGACCGAGACCCCGACCGACTCGGCAGCGCCGACGACCGACGGAGCGAACGGTGAGTGGTCGTATCCGCTCTTGTACCCGCAGGCCGAGGAACTCGGCATCGCCGACACCATCGATTGGGGAGATCGGTGCGACACCGAACGGGGACGCATCAAGGTCAACGACTACTTCGCACCGTTCTGCGCCGCACCGTTCGAAGGTGACAACGGTGGCGCCACCGACGTCGGGGTGACTGCCGACGAGATCACGATCGTCCAATACATGGGTCCCGACAGCGACCCCATCATCAACTACATCACCGACGCGATCAAGGTCGACGACACCAACGCGCAGGAGAAGGAGGTCATCTCCAAGTTCATGGAGTACTTCCAGACCTACTACGAGCTTTACGGTCGCAAGATCAACTACGTGGTGTACGAGAGCACGGGTCTCTCGAACGACGAGGTGACCGCGCGTGCCGATGCCCAGCGGATCGTCGACGAGTACCAACCCTTCGCCGTGATCGGCGGCCCGGCCCTGACCAACGCGTTCGGCGACGAACTGGCCGCGCTCGAGACGCTCTGTGTCTCCTGCGGAGGAGGATCACCCGAATGGTTCGCCGAGCGCGATCCGTACGTGTGGGCGATCGACGGCAGCGCCGAGCAGAAGCAGGTGCACGTGGTCGAGTTCATCGGCAAGCAACTGGCGGGTAAGCCCGCTTCGCACGCGGGTGACGAGTTCACGGCGACCGAGCGCAAGTTCGGTCTGCTGTACATCGAGAGCAGCGCGGAATCCAAGGTGCTGGCCGACCTGATGGTCGAGCGTCTCACCGCGGTCGGTGCGGCGCCGGCCGAGGTGATTCCGTACGCCCTCGACCCCGGCACCATCCAGCAGACTGCGTCGCAGGTGATCGCCAAGTTGAAGGCGTCGGGCATCACATCGGTGATCCTGGCCAGCGACCCGGTGGCCCCCAAGGACTTCACCCGTGAGGCGACCGCCCAGGAGTACTTCCCCGAGTGGATCGTGGCCGCGGCCACCCTCACCGACACCACCGCGTTCGGTCGTTCGTACGACCAGCAACAGTGGGCTCATGCTTTCGGTGTCACCAGCCTCGCGGTGCACCTGAACCCCGAGGTGAATGGCTACTGGGCGCTGTACAAGTGGTTCACGGGCACCGAGCCCGCCGCCGATCAGTCGATTGGTGTCTACATGCCTCCCTTTTTCCTGTTGATGTCCGGACTGCAGAGCGCCGGCCCGAACCTGACCCACGAGTCGTTGGCCGAGGCGTTCCGTTCGGTCGAGACCGAACCGGCGATCAGTCAGCCGTGGTTGACGTGGGGCGACCATGGAATCTGGGATCAGCCCGACTACAACGGCATCGACGATGCGACGTTGTTCTGGTGGGACGCCGAGGCGACCGGTCCGGACGAGAACCGCAAGGACGGCACGGGCATGCTGTTCTACGTCGACGGTGGCCGGCGCTACCTGCCCGGTGAATGGCCGAGCGAGGACAAACTCTTCGTGAAGGATGGTGCGGTCGACGTGTACGTGACGGCACCCGAGGGTGAAGCGGCTCCCGAGTACCCCAGCCCGGCAGGTTGATCAGTCCGGAATCGCCCAGTCGATCGGCTCCTGACCGCTCTCCCGCAGCGCCTCGTTCGTGCGGGAGAACGGTCGGGAACCGAAGAACCCGTTGTGCGCCGACAACGGCGAGGGGTGCGCCGACTCGATGATCACGTGACGGGAGACGTCGATGAGGTCACGTTTACGACGTGACGCGGCCCCCCACAACAAGAACACCACGCGAGTCGGTTTGTCCGAGACGGTCGCGATCACCCGATCGGTGAAGGTCTCCCATCCGTGGCCTTGGTGCGACGCAGCCGCCCCACCACGAACCGTCAGAGTGGTGTTGAGCAACAGCACACCTTGACGGGCCCAATGCACGAGGTTGCCGTGAGTGGGAACCGTGCAGCCGAGATCGTCGCGCAGTTCTTGCAACATGTTGCGCAACGACGGAGGAACCGCCACGCCCCGGCGCACCGAAAAACACAGGCCGTGCGCCTGTCCGGGTCCGTGGTACGGATCCTGACCGAGTATCACGACACGGGTCGACGCCAATGGGGTCAGGTGCAGAGCAGCGAACACTTCGTCGTGGGGAGGGTGGACCGGGTGTCGGCGTCGTTCGTCGCGGACGAAGGCCTGCAGTTCGGTCCAATAGGGACGATCGAATTCCGCGCGCAGCACGGGATTCCAATCAGTCGTCGACACGATCCCCATTGTTGTCAGTGCCGTCGGCGCCGTCGGTATCGTCCGCCGACTTCTCGTTGGCGTTCTCGACCTCGCACTCGTCCTTGACCGTGCCCTTGTCGATGCTCAACTTCAAGGTCGACGTCACCTTGCCTTTGCCCGAGGTGAACTGGACCTCGATCGACTTGCTCGACGCCTTGACTTTCTTGATGTTGAATCCCGGCACGACCACGGTCTCCAATGTCGAGGTCACGAACGACTGGTTGGCGATCTCGACGCGCACGAGTCCGGCTCCGCAGGCACGTCTGACGAGGTTGGGCTTCGGTGGTGTCTCGGGTTTGGTGGTCGGTGGGGCCGCGGGAACGCTGGTGGTCGGTGGGGCCGGTCGCGTCGTGGTGGGTGTCTCGTTCTCGCCCGTGGGTCGGTTGGTGCCGTTGGGCGCGCTGCCCTCGGTGGGCTGGGTGGTGGAAACCACCGGGATCGACGGATCGGTGGATACCGGCCCTGTGCTCGGGTTGGTGTTTCCCGGGACGCTGCTGTCGGAGGGCGGTCGCGTGGTTTCCGGTGCGGTGATCACGGTGACCACCGCGCCGTCGGGTGTGGTCACCACCGCGCCGTCGGGTGTGGTCACCACCGCCGCGCCCGGTGCGAGACTCAACCCGTCGTCGGGCCGCGCCGAATTTCGCACCACCAATGCGCCGGCAGCCAGGACGCACACGCTCGCGCCGATGGAGGTGGCGATGGCACGGCGGCGGCGGATCGTGCGCACGCGTCCGAGGACGTGCTGATAGGCCGGCCCGGTGGCGGGAGCGTCGCCACCCAATCGATCGAGAAGCGCCGAGATCTCCGAGTCGCGGAAGTCGTCGTCACCCCATTCCTCGCTCATGATTCGACCTCCGCTGCTCGAGCCGACTCGATGTGCGTGCGCAGTCGCTCCCGCGCCTGGTGGAGGTGGAACTTCACCGTGCCGTCGGAGATCTCCAGGGCCTCGGCGATCTCGAGCACCGACAGTTGCTCGACGTAGAACATCGCCGCGACCGCGCGTTGCTGTCTGGGGAGGGTGGCGAGCAGGTCGGACATGCCGTCGATGTCCGGCATCTCCGACACCATGTCGGGTTGGTGGGCCAAACGCTCGATCACGCGGTCGCGGCGTACCTTGGACCGGTGGCTGTCTCGCACCTTGTTGATGGCCACGCGTCTGATCCAGCCGACGGGATCGTCATAGGTGCTGATCTTGCGCCACTTCACGTGCGCTTTCACGAAGGCCTCCTGCACGGCATCGGCGGCTTCCTCGGAGTTGCCACAGATCACCGTGAGCGAACGCACGAGGCGGGCGTAGTGCAGGTTGAAAAGCGTCGACACGTCCGTCGTGGACGAGTGAAGGGTGACGGCATCGTTCTGGTCCACGGTGGTACCTGCCCACGCGAACGGGCGGGCGATCGAGAGGGCTGGTTGACCTCCCGATTCCCACGATAGAGCGAGCGTGCTCAGCGACTTCACCGAGGAGTCACGCTCGACGAACTCTTGAGGTTTGCCCTCCGGGGGCACGAACCGGGGTCGGGGCGTAGCCTTGCCCCATGAGCGACCAGCGTCTCGGTTCGTGGAACGGGGTGCCCCGGGTGCGTCTGGCGACCCTGCCCACCCCGATCGAACAAGGTCCGCCGCGGTCGGGCGGTCCCACGCTGTGGGTCAAACGCGACGACCTGACCGGTCTCGGCATGGGTGGCAACAAGGCCCGCAAGCTGGAGTTCTTGTGCGCGGCGGCCCTGGTCGAAGGGGCCGGCAGCCTCGTGACCGTGGGGGCGGGACAATCGAATCACTGCCGGATGACCGCTGCCGCCGGGGCGATCGTGGGTCTCGAAACGCACTTGGTGCTCGCCGGCGACCGCCCTCGCCCTTTGGAAGGAAACCAGTTGCTGTCCGAGCGCTTCGGTGCGCATCAACACTTCACCGGTGCCGGCCCGGCGGAGTGGGGCGTGCTGGAGATCGCCCGTGAGGAACTCACCGCCGAACTGGACGCTCAGGGTTTGCGTCCCTACTCGATACCGATCGGCGGCTCGACCGCCGTCGGCGCTCTCGGCTACGTGGTCGCCTTCGGAGAGATCATGGACCAGTGCGCCGAGCTCGGATTCGTGCCTCGGGCCATCGTGGTCACCTCGTCGAGTGGGGGCACGCACGCCGGCCTCGTGGCGGGCCGCGCCGCGTGGCGTCATTCTCATCCGGGCGCGACGATTCCCGACGTGCTCGCGATCGGCGTCGCCAAAGGAGTGGTGGCCGGCTTCCCGTCGGTGGCCGATCTGGCGCGTGACGCCCTCGCCTTGGCGAATCTTCCCGGCGATCGACTCATCGGTGATGACGACGTCGAGGTCGACCCCCGCTGGCTCGGCGACGAGTACGCGGTACCCACCGAAGCGTCGCGCGCGGCGCAAGACTGGGGTGCGCGACACGGTGCGTGGGTCCTCGACGACGTGTACACGGCCAAGGGTATGGCCGGATTGCTGGGCAACATCGAGCAAGGCCGGTGGAACGCTGACGACCATGTGGTCTTCATCCACACCGGCGGACAACCGGAGGTATTCGTTCGCCATGAATCCTGAGAATCTCTCGCCGCGCACGATCGCGGTCAGTGTCGGTCGCCCGGACGCCGACGGTGCGCCCATCAACCAGCCCATCGTCATGGCGTCCAACTTTCGCAACGCCCCCGACTATGCCCGCACCGACGGCACCCAGACGTGGCACGCGCTCGAGGAGGCGGTTGGCGCGCTCGAAGGCGGTCGTTGCGTGTCGTTCGCCTCGGGACAAGCCGTGGCCTCCGCCATTGCTTTCGCGTTGCGACCCCGCGTGGTGGTCATGCCCACGGTGAGCTACCTCGGCGTGCGCAAGTTGTTCGACCTGATGCAATCGCGCGAGCAGTTGACGATGGTGCAAGTCGAGATCACCGACACCGTCGGTGTGCTGGCCGAGGTCGACCGACAGGTCGCGGTCCACGGTGCCTCGGGTGTCCTGCTCTGGATCGAGTCGCCCACGAATCCGACCCTCGACGAGGGTGACGTCGCCACCTTGTGCGCTACCGCCGCGCGGGCCGGAGTGCGTACCGCGGTCGACGCGACATTCGCCACGCCGATGGGACAACGCGCGCTCGCCGACGGCGCGACCGTCGTGATGCACTCGGGCACGAAGTTCATCGGTGGCCACAGTGATCTCATGATCGGTCTCGCCGTGACGACCGACGCCGAGGTTCACGATGCCCTCGTCGAAGCGCGCACGTTCGTCGGGGCGACTCCGGGTGCACTCGAGGCGTTCCTCGCCCTGCGCGGCCTGCGCACGTTGCCTCTTCGTTACGACGCGTCTTCGAGCAACGCGGCCGAGCTCGCACGGCGATTGCGCGAACACCCGGCGGTCGAGTGGGCCAAGAGCGTCGGCCCGATGCTGAGTTTCATCGTCGCCGGCGGAGCGGCGGCGGCCGATCGCGCGTGTGCCCGGGTCGAGGTCATCGTCCCGGCCACCAGCCTCGGTGGGGTGGAGTCCACGATGGAACGACGTCAGAAGTACGCCGGCGACGCGCACGTGAATCCCGGTCTCGTGCGCATGAGCGTGGGGATCGAGGACGTCGAGGATCTGTGGCGTGATTTGTCGATGGCACTAGCGTCATGACCATGTCTGGTCAGATCCTCGATGTCGATCTGCTGGCCTTCGAGCGGGGGGACGAGGCGCGGCGTCGCGCCGTGGTCGACGGGGTGCGCCGCAGTCTGGCGACCGGATTCGTGTACACGAACAGCGACATCTCCGAGGACCTTTTGGACACCGCGTACGGGATGTTGCGCGAGTTCTTCTCGATGGACCAGGAAACCAAGCGTCGCTTCGTGGCGCCCGGAGCACACGGCCAGACCGGTTACACCGGACTTCTCGTCGAGACCGCGGCCTCGAGTGACAAACCCGACTGGAAGGAGATGCTCAACTGGGCGTCGCCGATCCCCGTCGGTCACCCTCTGCGACGTCGTTTCCCCGGCTCTTACCCCGAGCAGTTGTTGCCGGACGCCGTGGTGCCGGGCATCTCGGCGGTGTTGTACTCGTTCCACGACGCGATCGCCGATCTGCAACGGCGTTTCCTGCGAGTGATCGCACTCGGTATCGGTTGCGCCGAAACGTTCTTCGACGACATGGTGCAGGACGGTCCGACGTTGACCCGTGCCATCCGCTATCCCTCCATGAAGGATGCGCCGAAGGGTGGTCACGTGTGGGCCGGCGCCCACGGCGACATCAATCTCATCACGGCACTCCCGCGCGCGACGGCCCCCGGCTTGCAGGTGGAGGTCGACGGACAGTGGATCGACGCGATCCCTCCGGACGGTCGGGTGATCATCAACACCGGAATCATGCTCGAACGTTTGACCAACGGAGTGATCCCCATCGGCTGGCACCGGGTCGTCGCCGCCCCGGGCTTCGAGGACGAGCGATACAGCGTCGTGCAGTTCTGCCACCCGCGTCCTTGGACCATGCTCGCCCCGGTCGAGTCGTGTTGCACCCCCGAGAACCCGCAGCGTTACTCGACCATCAGCGCGGCCGACGCCCTCGACGAGGTTCTCTACCAGATCAACCTGCTCGAGGATGCCCGTCGAGTCGCCGATTGACCTCGCGATGACCGAGATTGTCGAGGTTCCCGAAGGGCGCGAGTTGGCGCTCGCGATCGACATCGGCGCCACCAAGATGGCCGTCGGCCTGGTGTCGCGCAAGGGAGAAATGCTCGACCGCGACGTGATTCGCACCGACTTCGACAAGAACGCCAACGACCTGTTCGGTGCCTTGGCGGTCGTCATCCGCCGTCAGGTCGAGCGCGCCGACGAACGTCACGGTGGCCGAGTCGTCGTGTGCGGTATCGGCTCGGCTGGTCCGATCGAGCCCGACTGCGTCACCGTTTCCCCACTCAACATCCCGGCGTGGCGTCGCTTCCCGTTGCGCGAGGCCGTGATGTCGGTGGTCTCGGTACCGGTCTTCGGAGATCTCGACGCCAAGGCGTTCGCCTTGGCCGAGGGGTGGCTCGGTGCGGCCCGTGGTCGGTCGAGTTACATCGGCATGGTGGTGAGCACCGGGGTCGGGGGTGGCATCGTCGTCGACGGACGCATGATCGACGGCGCCTCGGGCAATGCCGGGCACATCGGTCACGTGATCGTGAATCCCGACGGCCACCGATGCGGATGCGGTGCGCAGGGCTGTCTCGAGGCCGAGGCTTCGGGGTCGGCGATCGAGGCCATCACCGGACGCCCGGCGACCGAGCCGTCCTACGAGACGATGCAACGTACGGGACGCATGGTTGGTCGCGCGGTGGCTTCGGTGTGCAACTTCTTCGACCTCACTTTGGCCGTCGTGGGCGGTTCGGTGGCCCTCGGCTTCGGTCCGACGTTCTTTCAGGCCGCCCAGGACGAGATGGACGAGTTGTGTCGCCTCGACTTCTCGCGCAACGCGCGTATCGTGCCGGCGCGTCTGGGGGATCGATCACCGATCATCGGCGCCGGTGCCGTGGCCTGGCGGGGTATGAACCGCTCGCAATCCGCGTCGGACACCTGAGCAGATTTCACCCACCGATCGCGCGATAGACACGCTCGGCAGGTCCGAGTCCGAGTCGTGCGTGCCACTGCGACGCCCCGGTGACGGCGACGAGCCAGAAACCCGCAGACACCAACAAAGCGGTGCGCAGTCCGTGGGGAACTATCGTGTTCGTCCACTCGAACAGCGCGTAGTAGACGAGAACGTGAAGCAGGTAGAGGCTGAGCGTGGTCTGGCCCGTGGCCTGCAGGCGGCGCACTACGCGACCGCCCCGTCGCACCAGCAGCGAGACCGCGGCCAAGGCGGTCACCGCGACACCCAGGGTGGTCACCGAATAGCCGACACCTCGGTCGAAGGGTTCCGTCGACACGAACCGACCGAGGATCGACGAACCGTCGGCGCCCGCCGAACGAGTCAGATGCACGAGTGCGTACGAGACGGCGACGATCGAGGTGCAAACGACGATCACGCGCACGGCGTGTCTTTCGAATGCATCGATCCGCCGACCGATGAGCATTCCCACGATGAAGAAGCCGATCCACGGAAGCACCGGGTGGGTGTAGCCGGTGAAGGTGCGACCGAACAGATCGGCGATCGAATCGACGTTCGGGGGGTCGATCCACCGGATGCGTGCGGCGCCCTCCGGACGCGACGCGAACCAGGCGCCGAGCGACGCGCTGGCGATCATCGCCACGACCACCGACAACGCGAGTCGGCGCGCCGACCATGCGACGATCCACGCAGCGATCATCAGGTAGGCGCCGTAGTAGAAGATGATCGTGCCTGCCCAGGCGTGGTTCAGGGCCAGCCCGCCCCCGTACAACAACAGGCCGCGCCGCAGCAGCCGGAGTCGCAGGCCGGTCTCGTTCCTCGCGGCCATGAGCGAGACCGACACGCCGGCGACCACGACGAACGTCGCCGCGAAGCGCGTGCTCAACACGCCGGTGAAGGGATGAAACAGGTGTTGCCAGAATCCGTGGGGGTCGCGCAGGTTGTTCATCCGCCCGTGGTAGTTCATCGTCACCACGCCGATGAGGGCGATGGCGCGGGTCACGTCGGGCGCCACGCGCCTCGGGGTGGACGGTGACGCCACGGGCGTCAGTGCCAATCGACGCGATCGACCGTGGTGGCGATGAGTGGACGTTGCACGTCGATCGAGTCGCCGATCGCGGGCACCGGATCACCGCGTTCGACCACGACCATGCTGGTGTGCATGTGCGGCGGCTCCACGAGCGGTAGTCGCTTTCGGGCGAAGTGGAACGGCGAGGAACCGTCGGCGTGCGGGGTGACGCCGTGCGCGGTTCCGCACCCAATCATCACCAACGTTCCGTCGGACTCGGCCGCGACACCGCGATATCCGACGTGTTCGCCACGACGAACCGTTCGCGTCGCGATCACATCGGCATCCAGTCGGAGCATCGACTTGTCGCCGTGCCACAGGCCGGTGCCGAGCCGCAGGTGCCAGCGGCGGCTCGGGAAGTTCTCGCTCAGTCGTTCGATTCCGCGAGGGTCGACGTGACTGATCCAGAGATCGAGGTCGTCGAGTCCGGAATCGAGTGCTCGGACGAGCCCGCCCACCTCGTCGACGTGATCGTCGTTCGAACCGTGCAACGGGGGGTGCACCGACAGACCGATCACGTCGGCGCCCGCGGCGCGCGCGCGCTCGACGAGCAGGTGCGTGACGCCGACGTCGACGCCGTAACGGTTCATGGACGAACGAACCTTGACGATCGCTCGACGGCCCCGGGCCGCGGCGATGTGCTCGTCGGCTCCCACCGTGACGACCGCGTCCGGGCGTAGACCCTCGACCGGCCGGGGCAGGGGGGTGAGCACGATCGGGGTGCGATCGGCGGGCACCTCGTTGACCTCGTGGACGGTGCCCACGGCGAGGTGGGGAGCCAACTCGGCCGCCCGGGCGGCCAGCCAGGCCCGACCGAAGCCGTATCCGTTGCCCTTGACCACCGGTACCAGGTGTTCGACGGCTCCCGCCACCGCGGTGACGTGGGCGTCCCAGGCCCGGCGGTCGACCTTCAGCACCAGAGTCACGGGTGCGACCCTACCGAGCCGGTTCGGGCGGGGTGGTTCGGCCCGAACCACCACCTCACGGATAAACACGACTTGTTAGGTCGGGAATTCACCCGTAGTCTGATCCCGTGACTCTCGCCCTCGAGACCCCCCAGAGTTCCGGACTTTTCACCTTCCCGAATCCGGTGAACGAGACCTCGGCCCGATTGGTGGCCGCCGGCGTGGTGGCGCAATCGATCCTGTTCCTCGTGGTGCGGGAATGGTGGGTGTTGGTACCGCTCACCTACGGGTTCGTCGCCCGCGTGCTCACGGGACCGTCGCTCAGCCCGTGGGGCACGATCGTCACCCGCGTCATCACGCCGCGTATCACCCGCCAGCACGCCTACGTTCCCGGTCCGCCCAAGCGCTTCGCCCAGGGCATCGGAGCGGTCTTCACTCTGGGGGCATCACTCGCCTGGGCTCTCGGTTCGTCGACCGTCGCGTACGTACTGATCGCCGGGCTGACCGTGGCCGCGAGCCTCGAAGCCTTCGTCGGGTTCTGCCTCGGCTGCGTCATCTTCGCGCGCCTCATGCGTTGGGGCCTGATCCCCACCACGGTGTGCGAGGAGTGCAACGACATCTCCAAGCGCCTCGTCCGCCCCACCGCCTGACCCCCCACAAACTCCTGTGGGGAGACGATCCCAATGGAGAGAGGAAGGGTCAGTCGAAGGCGGGGATCAGGGCGCCGGCATCCCGCTCCGCGATCGAACCCTTCCACACTCCGGTCCCGTAGGCGACGTCATCGGCCACGCCCAGCAACGTGAAGCGCACCGGGTCGAGGTCGGGACGAGTGGTGAACCACGACCACACATGCGGAGCGACCGCCGCGAAGAGGGCGACCCGTCGGGCCCGTCGTGAGACGAGACACGCCACGAGGGTCAGTGGCCACCACGCGCGCGTGAGCGCCGACGCGATCAGCCGTCCGGCGTGGACATTGCCGAGACCGGCGAGGCGGACGGCGATCGGGATCCGCTCGGAGACGTCGCGCAGTCGTCGAACGAGGAGCGCGGTCGAGCCGACGGCGGTCGCGATTCCGAGCACGGCGTGTCCGGCCGCGACCAATGCCCACGCCCCGGCACTCCAACGGTTGACGCGCAGCGGAGCGAGGTGGCCCCGATGGCGCACGTGCAACGCGGCGGCCGCCGAGCCATAGGACACTCGCTGGTGCCAAGCATCGACGAGGCTGGTCCGCGGGCGATGGAACACCTCGGCTCGCGGTTCGTAACGGCATCGGACCCCCGACTCGTCGAGTCGCCAGATCAGGTCGACGTCCTCGCCGTAGCGGAGCGACTCGTCGAACCCTCCGACGGCGCGCAGCGCGTTCGTGCGAACCAACAACGCGGCCGCCGGCACGTACGAGACGCGGGTCCGGGCCCGTACCCGAGCCGGGGTCGGGCCGAGGTCGAGCGGAGAGCGCGACACCTCGTAACGAGCCAACACGCTCGGTCCCGGATTGCTGGCCACGCGGGGCGCCACGACGCCCACGCTGTCGTCGTCGAGGTGGGCGAGAAGCGGTTGCCACGCATCGGGTTTCCACACCACGTCGGCATCGATGAACAACACGAACGGCGTCGAGACCTCGGCGAGACCGGTGTTGCGTGCCGTCCCCGGACCGCCCGCGACGGCGCGACGCAACACTTCGGCCCCCGCGATGGGTTCGATGGGGCTCGACGAACCGTCGTCGACCACGATCACCCGGGCGGTGTCACCGAGCGAGTGCACCAACGCCGTCAGCTCGTCGGGGCTCTCGTCGTGGGCGGGGATCACGACGGTCACGTCTCTCGCGTCGTGACTCCGCGAACACTCGGGCAACGGGTGAATCGCACCGTTCTCGACGAGTCTCTCGACGAGTGCGTCGACTCCTCGCGTCGGGAGGTCCTCGCCGGCCTCGAGAGCGTCGAGTAGTGCGGTGGCCGCCGGACGGAGCCGCATCGCCTTGGCGGGTGATCCGGCCACGAGCGTCTCACCGGCGTCGGAACGACGTCGCCACCACGAGGCGTCGACCATGTATCTCATGCGTCGGCTCCGAGCCACGCGACGATCGTCGCGACCAGATCGCTCGTCCACGACTCGATGATGCTCTCGCCGGCGCCGGCGGTGGCCGTGGTCGGATCGCCGAGCACTCCGCTGGGGCTCACCGCGCGCACTCCGGCTCGACGCATCTGGTCGATGATCTCACCCAATGGTCGGGTGTCGCCCGCGACGGCGAGGTCGACTCTCACCGCATCCGGAGCAAGTGCCAACATCACCGACGTCTCGGTGTGACCGGCGTGAGTGTCGCGCGCGTCGTCCCCATGTGGTGACCACGTCGCGACGCGACGACCCTCGCTGGTGGCGGTGTCGGCGACCCGACGCAACACCTCGAGGTTCCCGCCGTGCCCGTTGACGAGCACGACTCCGCGGGCCCAGTCGCACGAGCGGATCAACTCGACGAGAACGTTCGTGGTGGCTTCGGCACCGATGGAGATGGTCCCGGCAAAACCGGAGTGTTCACCACTGCTCGAGTAGGCGAGCGGCGCCGCGACGATGGGACGGGGCGTCAGACGCTCGGCCGCTCGTCGCGCCACGGCCACGGCGATCACGGTGTCGGTGTCGAAGGGGAGATGCGGGCCGTGCTGTTCCCACGATCCGACGGGCACGAGCACCACGGTGTCGGTTGCCAGCGGCTCGGCCATGTCCGACATACTGCCGTGCGCGGGACTATTCGTCGCCGACGGCGTAGAAGAAGCCGCTGCGGCTACCCACATAGATGCGCCCGTTCCACATGACCGGGCTCGATTCGATGTTGGCCGACAAACCGACCTCCCACAGTCGATTCGGTTGCCCGCCCGCGAGCGACCAGGCCCGCAGTTTGCCGGCGCCGTCACCGAGGATCAGTGTGTCGTCGACGACGAGGGGCGAACTCAGAACGGGTCCGCTCACCTTGATGGTCCAGACGATCGCTCCGGTCGCGCGGTCGACCGCGTAGATGGTGCCGGGTTTGGTGGGCCAGATGACGAGGTTGCCCCACAGGGCCGGAGTGCTCCAGGTCCCCGAATCGACACCCTTGTTGACGTCGACCCGCCACACCACCGGGTCGGCTCCATCCGCGACGATCCGAGGATCGATCTTGAGCAACTGGCCGACTTCCTTGGCGCGACGGTTGTTGCGATCGACTTCCACGCCGACATAGAGGAAGCCGTCCTCGTCGATGACCGTGGTGGCGTCGCTGTCGTCACCGGTCCAATAACGGAAGACCCGGGTCACTTCGCCCACACCGGTGCGCAGGCTCGACAGGTCCCAGCCCTGCACCAGTCCGCCGCTGCTGTTGAGGAACGCGGTGTCGCCGTACATCGCGACGGCCGATTCGAGACTCACCCGATCGTCGCCGAGGTCGCGCAGAAGTTGGTCGTCGAATCCCGGGACCCGGAAGCGCTCGACGGGGTTCACCGTCACGGTGCCGTCGGCCGCGTAACCACGGTTGAGGGTGAAGCCGAAGAACCACGAATTCTCGCCGCCCTCGATGAGGGTGTCGTTGGCGATCAACGGAGCGGCGTCCCAGTCGTTGTTCCAATGACGGCCCTCGACCCGGCCGTCGAAGGCCCACAACTCGCGCGCCTCGGTACCGTCGAAGGCGATGACGCGCAGCATGTTGTCGCGCGAGCCGTGATAGACGAGCGGATATCCGTCGGGGTCGACCGTCACGGTGCCCTTGGCGAGGTCCTTGGTGGCGAACGGCGGGATGATGTCCTCGCCCGTGAAGGCGTCGACGAAATGGATCTTGTAGTCGTAGGCACCGAAAACGACCCATGTGCGTCCGTCGCGCTCGAACACCGCGGGCTGACCGACCCACCCGGTGCCGCACCAGTTGCGGACCTCTCCGTACTCACTCGAATCGCCGCACATTCGTTGATTCGGGTAGTTCCACAAGACCTTCGGGTTCGAAGGCACCGGTCCGGTCCCGTTGAACGTTCGGGTGGGGTTGCCCTTGAAGGTCAGCACGCCCTGCACCGCCGATCCCCACGGTTGGCCAACCGAGGCCGGGGACACGAGCGGCAGGGTCGTGGTGGTGGTGCTCGTGCTGGTGGTGGTGCTCGTGGTGGAGGTCGTGGTCACCGCAGCGACGGTGGTGGTCGCACCAGTCGTCGTCGGTGATTCGGTGTCGCCACTTCCCGAACACGCGGCGACCAGGAACGCGACCGTCACAACGGTCGCCGGGAGAGTGCGAAGTATCACCTTCATGACTCGTGCAGATAGCCCCACTCGCGCAGGCTTTTCAGGATTCGCTCGGCCGCGACACGGGGCTCGAGGGCGACGGTCTCACCGTGACCCTTGCTCGACGTCGCGTCGGTGACCCGACGCACGCGATCGAGAGCGGTGGCGCCGACGGGGGAGGGCACGACACGGGCGCGTGGTCGATAGGGCCTGATCGATGCGGTGTCGGGAACACGACGGATGGCCCCGGTGTCGTCGGCCCCGACCACTTCGATCGGGGCATCGGCCGCCGAGAGCGATGCGCGAAGAGGCGCGCGCCGTAGACGGGCCACCGAGCCCTCGACCGACACGACGGCTGCTCCGTCGATCGCGAGAGTCTCGCGGCGGCCACCGTCCAGTCGTCGCGTGACCGCCAACGATCGATCGACGACGCGCACTTCGACGAGGCCGAGTGCCTGTCCGACCGCGAGTTCGGCGGCGATGAACGCCGGGACCGATCCCGATCCCCGATCTGCGCTGTAGTCACCGCACACCACCAGTCGCGAACTTCGAGCCACCTTGGCCAGTAGTCGCGCGGTCTCGGCGCTCTCGGTGGTGTTCGGCGCGTCGACGCGCACCGCCCGCGTCGCACCGCACGCGAGTGCGTCGCGCAATGACGTCTCGGCGGCCCGAGGTCCGACCGTCACGACGGTGCACGGCTCGCCGTTCGACTCGGCGATCACGAGCGCGGTCTCGAGGGCCGCCTGGTCGGAGAGGGAGATGCCGGCGAATCGTTCGTCCCCGTCACGATTGGGCAACACCCACTTGATGCAGACCGTGATCGTCATGTCGCTCAGGTGCGATGGAAGACGATGCCGTAGCCGCCTTCGGGGTAGGTCCAGGAGATCGCGCCTTCCTTGTTGCACACCAGATAGCAGGTGCCGCACTCGAAACAATTCTCGTAGTTGAAGAGGATCCCGCCGTCGCTGGTGGGCACGAACAGATTGGCCGGACAGGCCACCACGCACTCACGCGTCGTGCACCCGCGACACGAGTCACCGTTGACGGTGATGTGGGCGCGCTCGTGGATCCGGAACTCCGCCGTGCCGATGCGTTCCTCGAAGGAAATCTCGGGCCACGCGGCGTCGCGTTCGATGCGGACGTTCATCAACCGAATCCTCTCATCCCGGTCCAGCCATCACGTAGGAGATCGCGAACGCGAATGCCCGACTTCTTGCGCTCCTCGCGCACGATGCGACGCAGACCCGGCTTGGGATGCGGGTTCTCGACGCGGAACACCCGCTCGACGACGCCGGCGACGAACGACGGATACTGGTGTTGAACGCGATCGGAGAGCACGAGGGCCGGGATGCGACGGAGTTTCTTGTGATCGCGCAGGACGAAGGTCTCGTTCAGCGCATCCGTGTACGACGACAAACCCTTGCGGCTCACGTCGCCGGCATCGATGGCTCCGGCCGCGCTGCGGCCGGCGTACATCCCGCTGGCCATCGCGAAGTTGACGCCTTCGAGCCAGATGCCCGCGGCGAGACACAGTGCGGCAGCGTCCCCGGCGACGAGCATTCCGTCGGCGACCATCGTCGGCATCATGTCGAGGCCGGCCTCGGGGATCACGTGCGCCGAATACTCCTTGACTTCGGCCCCCTCGACGAGCGGGCTGATGGCCGGGTGCCGTTTCAGTTCGGCGATGATCTGCTCGGGACGGGCCTTCTGCGCGGCCAGTTTGGGGAGTTTCAACACGACCCCGAGGGCCACGGTGTCGAGATTGGTGTAGATGAAGCCGCCCCCGTTGACGCCCGACGTGCCGCCGAGAATCTCGATGTCGACGCCCTGGTTGTCGCGCACTCCGAAACGTTCGTCGATCACCTCCTTGGGTAACGCGAGCGTCTCTTTCACCCCGAGGGTGAAGTTCGCGGCGTCGGTGTGCGGGTAGAGCCCGGCCGACTTGGCGAGGAAACTGTTGACTCCGTCGCAGGCGACGACGACTCGGGCCCGCAAGTCACCGTCGGGTCGATCGGTGGTGATGCCCACCACCCGTCCCGCATCGTCACGCAACAATCCGGTGACCGTGGTCGAACAGATCAAGGTGGCTCCGGCATCGACCGCCCGCGTGGCGAGCCAATTGTCGAAGTCCGGTCGGTAGGCGGTCGCTCCGTTGTACGGCGGTCGCCCCCACGCGTCGGCGCGGAAGTCGACGTTGAGAGCGCCGGTGTCGGAGAGCAGCATCGTCGAGCGCTTCACCACCCACCTCTGCACCGGCGCGGTCTCCCACCATGACGGCACCAGTTCGTCGAGGATGCGCGGGTAGACCACGCCGCCGTACATGTTCTTCGAGCCGGGGAACGGACCGCGTTCGACGAGGATCACCGACTTACCCGAGCGGGCGGCGGCGAGAGCGGCGCAGGATCCCGCGGGACCGGCCCCGACCACGATCACGTCGGCGTCGAAGGTGGTCGTCACGCGACGCTCTCCTGCTTCGTGGACAGGAGCGACGCCAGCTCGTCGAGCACCGCGTTGGCGTCGCTGACGATCGCCAAATCGGACATCTGCATCATCGGGCAGTGAGCATCGGTGTTGACACTGACGATGTGGTCGGGCTGTCCGAGACCGCTCGTGTGCTGGACGGCCCCGCTGACGCCGAAGGACAGGTAAAGGCGGGGGTCGACCACGACACCGGTGGTGCCGATCTGGCGTTCGTGACCGACCCACCCGCGGTCGGTGATCACGCGGGTGACACCCATGGAAGCACCGATCGCCGCGGCGATCTCGGCGAGCAACGTGAACCGCGAGCCATCGGACAGCCCGGCTCCACCGCCCACGATGCGGGGCGCCTCGGCGAGATCCATCGTCGAGACGTCGGGAGGCGTCACGACGATGCTGTGCACGGAACCGTTCGTGTGGCGCACGTCGTCGTCGGTGATCGTCTCGACACGCGCCACGACTCCGGAGGGTTCGGAGCCGCGCACACCGATCTGCAGAGTGGCGACGAAGGGTCCCGTCGGCGCATGATCGACAAGTCCGAGGCCACCTCGAACCGACACGCTCACCCGTGCCGACGACACCAGCACCGCACCGGCGTACAACGGGCGTCCGAGACGATGAGCGAGATGTGGTGCGAGGTCACGCCCGTCGGGGCACGCCGGCAACAGCAACGAGGTCTCGCTGCCGACGATCCCCGACACGATCCGCGCGAGGTGTGCCGGATCGAGGTTCGACTCGACGACGCGCACCTCGGTAGCGAACGGGGCCAGGACCGTTGCGGCCAGGGCTGCTCCGGTGCCGATCACGATCGTCGATCCGGCGGCCTCGCTCACGGCCTCGTCGTACCCGACAGGCGGCACTCCGTCGCGAACAGGGATCACGGCGATCATGGCGGCGGTCATAACCCGTTCAGATTACGCCCGTTTCGCGGGGCAAACCCCCACCGGGTCGGTCAGCGTGACCCGAGTCGCTTGCGGACGTAGCGAGCGACCTCGATCAGCAGGGTCACGGACAGCGCGGCGCCGAACGCCAGGAGAAACGCGGTGGTGTGGTCGTCCTCGAACCGCGAACCGAAACTGAACCCGAGGATCGCGGCATAACTCGCCCAGATGACCGCTGCCACGCCGACCCACGACGAGAACCACCGCTGCGACTGTCGTGTGAGGCCCGACGACAGAGTGAGAAGGGTGCGCCCACCGGGGATGAAGCGTGCGGTGATGAGCAACAGGCCGCCTCGCTCCTCGATCTGTTCATGGGCCCAGGCGAGTTTCTTGGCCGTCGACGCCTTCCGGTCGGCCCGCCGTTGCACGAGACCGCTCGCGCGCAGTCCGATCTGGTAGCTGACGTTGTCGCCGCAGAATGCACCGGCGGCGGCCACGGCGATCACGAAGACGACCGGGTAGGGCGCCGACCCCGCGCTACTGGCGGCCACGCCGCCGATGATGACGGTGGTCTCGCTCGGGACGACCGGAATGACGGAGTCGAGGAGGGCGATCACGAAGATGACGGCGAGGAACCACCAGTTGCCGGCGACGTCGTCGAGCCAGTCGGTCAGATCGTTGATGGGGCCCCAGGCCGCGAGCATGCGTGGACTCTAGTTCTGCAGGTGTCGTTCGATACCGCAATCGGTGGGTGCCCGGCCTAGTTTCGGAACATGCCGACCATTCGGGAGATCGTGATCGACTGTAACGACGCTGATGCGCTGGCAACCTTCTGGGCCGGTGCGTTGGGTTTCGAACTTCAAGGTGCGGCGGATTCGTATCGCGCGTTGAAAGACCCGTCCGGCGGTCCGAAGTTGATCCTGCAAGAAGTGGAAGAACCGAAGGCCGCAAAGAACCGGGTGCACTTCGATCTGGAGGCCGTCGACATCCGAGCCGAGGCGCGACGCATCGAGGCGCTCGGCGCGACGTTGCTCAACGACCGTCGACCCATACAGGAACACAAGACGCAGTGGATGGTTCTCGCTGATCCGGAAGGCAACGAGTTCTGCATCTGTCAGATCGGCAAGATCCCCGAGGGGGACGACGGCTACCCGGCCTGATCGCAGTCACACACTCGAGCCGGCGCGCTCTCCGTCGACAACGGCGGCGTGTGCTCGACGCGGCG
Source organism: Acidimicrobiia bacterium (assembly GCA_046091365.1). Taxonomy (GTDB): domain Bacteria; phylum Actinomycetota; class Acidimicrobiia; order Acidimicrobiales; family Ilumatobacteraceae; genus Casp-actino8. The sequence continues at coordinate 37,530 of JBJTBM010000140.1, forward strand.
CCACACAGTCACCCACGCGCTCGACGCTGATGCCCGCGGCTTTCAGGTCGTTGTACAGCCACTCGACCGGATTCGGTGGCACCGCCAACACCACCCAGTCGGGTCGACGCGTTTGGTTCGCGCCGGTGGGGTGATGAAGCAACGTCAACTCGCCGCGGGCGAAGCCCATCGGAACGAGGTCGGTGCTCTGCGCGATGCCCTTGGCGCTGGCGCGCATCCACCAGGTCTCCATGTCGAGCGTGATGCCGAGGTCCTGACCCACCACCATGCCGGGGGTGACGATCTCGACGTCGCACCCACGATCGGCGAGAACATCGGCGCACGACGTGGCATGGTGGAAGCCGATCTCGTCGATGATCACCACGGACTCACCCTCGCGGGGCCCACCCATCGGAGCCGAACCATCGAGGACGTTTCGAACGTCGCAGACGCGACGGGCACTCTCGTCGGTTTCGGGGTCGGCCACCCACCACGGACGTGAGGGTTCGGCACCGGTGGCGACGATGACGTGATCGGGTCGTTGCTCCTCGACGAGGCCGGGCCACACGCCGCTGCCGTAGACGATCTCCACGCCGAGTCGCTTGCACTCGGCGAGTTGGTTGCGGATCATGTCGCCGAATTCGGCGCGGTTCGGCACGCTGGCCGCGACCCGCACCTGACCCCCGGCCACCGTCTCCTTCTCGTACACGGTGACCCGGTGTCCGTTGCGCGCGGCGGCGATGGCGGCTTGAAGTCCGGCCGGGCCGGCGCCGGCGACCAACACCGACTTGGGCTTGGACGAAAGCGTGACGTGTCCGTCGACGAGCCACTCGTGCTCGCGACCGGTGCGCGGGTTCTCGATGCACCCGAGCCAGCGGTTCAGACCCATGCGTCCGACGCATTCCTGATTGCAGCTGAGACACAGGCGGATCTCGTCGGTGGCCCCCGCGCGGGCCTTGGCCGCGAAGTCGGGATCGGCGATCTGTCCACGCACCACACCGACCAGATCGCAGTGACCCTCGGCGAGAGCGCGTTCGGCCTGCAGCGGATCCTTGAAGCGTCCCACACCCACCACCGGCAGGTCGACGGCCTTGCGTATTGCGCTGGGTATGAACATCGCGTATCCCGGCGGGATGTGCATGCTCGCTTCAATCATGTAGAGACTCGCCGTGGCGACACCGATCGAGGTGTTGATGTAGTCGACGTCACCGGTGGCCTCGACGATGCGCGCCACCTCGACGGCTTCGTCGATGGTGGTACCGCCGTCGATGAACTCGTCGCCGCACAGCCGCACGCCGAGCGCGAGTCGATTGCCGATGACTCGGCGAACCGCGGCCACGATCTCGACGAGGAGGCGGGCGCGATTCTCGAGAGTTCCACCGTAAAGGTCGGTGCGTCGGTTGGTGGCGGGGGAGAGGAAGCCGCGCACGATCGACGAGTGACTGCACTGCAGTTCGATTCCGTCGAAGCCACCCTCGGCGCAGTGCTCGGCCACCAATGCGTACCCGGCGACGATCTCGACGATCTCGGCGTGTGTGACCGCCTTGGGCACCTCACGGAACAGCGGATCGGCCACGGCCGAGGGCGCCCATACGGGGAGCCGACTGAACATGCTGCTGGCCTGACCGCCATTGTGGTTTATCTGGGCGAAGATCGGCACCCGATGACGGTGCACCGCGTCCGTGATGCGCTTGTAGCCGGGGATCACGTCGCGGTGGAACCCGTGGATCAGTTTCTCGTAGGGCCAGTCGGTCGGATGCGTGCTGTGTTCCTCGGTGATGATGAGGCCCGCACCCCCGGCCGCGCGCGCCGCGTAGTAGGCGGCGTGTTGTTCGGTCGGCTTTCCGTCTCGGGCGTAGTTGGTGAGGTGCGCGCTGAAGACGATGCGGTTGCGCGCGCTCACCGGACCGAGCTGCAGTGGGGTCCACAGGTATTGGTACGCCATCGTTGCTCACGCTACGCCCGACCGTCCGCGGGAGTCTCGTCCTGGGTTTCGGAAAGTGCCGATTTCCGGCACATTCGCGACCAGGATCGCGGGGTAAGAATGGGGCATGGAAGATCTGCGGGGAAAAGTCGCGGTCGTGACCGGTGCCGCGAGCGGCATCGGACGAGCCATGACCGATCGATTCGTGGCGGCAGGCATGAAGGTGGTGTTGGCCGACGTCGACGAGGTGAGGTTGCGCAACGTCCACGCCGAGTTGACCGAGAGCGGTGCCGACGTGTTGCCGGTGGTCGTCGACGTCAGTTTGGGCGAGAGCCTCGAGGAGCTGGCGCGCCGGACACTCGAGAAATACGGCGCCGCGCACGTGTTGTGCAACAACGCCGGCGTGGCCGGGGTGGGCGACCAGTGGACCGGCCCGATGAGTGTCTGGGACTGGGTGATCAACATCAACCTGTACGGCGTGGTGCACGGGATCCGTTCGTTCCTGCCGATCATGTTGGATCAGAACGAAGGTCACATCGTGAACACCGCGTCCATGGCCGGGCTGGTCGCCATGCCGGGCTTCGGTCCGTACAACGCGACCAAGCACGCGGTGGTGGCGATCAGTGAGGGACTGTTCATGGAGCTCGCGGCCAAGGGCGTGAACGTGAGTTGCAGCGTGCTGTGCCCCGGGTTCGTGAAGACCAGCCTCACCACCGACATCAAATGGAGCGATCGATTGGGGGCCCGACCGGCCGATCCCACCGACCCGATCAGCGCGATGATGAACGAGATCCTGAAAACCGGGGTGGAGGAAGGGATTCCGGCCACCGAGGTGGCCGATCAGGTGCACGACGCCATCGTGACGAACCGGTTCTGGATTCTGACGCACCCCGACTTCCGGCAGGCGCCCGTGGAACGCATGCAACGCGCGGCGTCGCAGCAGAACCCCTGATTACGGGTTCTTCTTCAGGCTCAACTCGTCGCCCTGCACCAGTCGCTTCAGGTTGGGCAGGTGGCGCCAGATCACGAAGGCACACATTGCGGCACCGGTGACGATCTCGCCCCACGGTCGTCCGGCGATGGCTTGCGAGATGGGAAAGCCGATGGCGATGGCCAGCGAGCCGAGTGAAGCCTTCTTCGTCAACTTTGCGGTGATCAACCACAACGCGGTCATGGCCGCACCGATGACGGGGTAGAGCGCGATCACCGAACCGCCGGCAGTGGCGACTCCCTTGCCACCCTTGAAGTCGCGGGTGATCGGAAACACGTGACCGATCACCGCCACGCAGGCCAACGCGAGCGCTCCGGCGTGGCCGGCGATCGCGTAGCCGACGGCGACGGAGATGGCGCCCTTCAGTCCGTCGAGCACGAAGACCAACACGCCGAGCTTGCGTCCGAGCAAACGTCCGACGTTCGACGCACCGGGGTTGCCCGAGCCACTCGTCGTGATGTCGATGCCCCGACTGCGTGCGATCATCACCGCGCTCGGGAACGTGCCCAACAGATAGGCGAAGGGAACGAGCACGAAAATGGTGATCACCCGACCATCTTTGTTCGCCGATCGGGTCGAAGTCGGGCATACCCGCCGAGCAGCGGACTCGTTCAGATGCCGGCGGCGATGCGTCGACCCTCGAGGACCGCTTCGAGGATGGTGCGTGGAGCAACGCAGTCACCCACCTGGACGGCACCGTCGATGGGCTCGGTCGGCAGCCGGAATCCGGCGTCGACCACGCACACCGCGATCAATTCGTCGATCACCCCGCTGAAGCGATCCTGCACGCGCACGACACACCCGCGTTCGTCACGCGACACCCGACGTACCACCGCGCGGCGACGGACGGTGACACCCCGCTGGGCCAGTCGAACGTTCGCCGGGGCCAGGTCGCCGGAGCGCGACAACTCGTTGCCGGCGATGTTGTCGGGCGTCACCAGAGTGGCCCGCTCGCCCAACTCCTCGGCGAGGGCCACACCGATGGGTCCACCGATCGGGTCGAGGATCACGATCGGACCAGCGGCGGGTAGGTGTCGCGTTCCGCGTCGAACGTCGGCGATGTCGAGAACGTCCGCGTCGGCTTCCACGGTGTGGTCGGGCGTTCCGCGCGTGGATCCGGTGGCTTGGATCACGGCGTCGAATCCGGCGCGGTTGGTGCTGTCGGTGGACGTCTCGACCGTCACGCCAAGAGAGAGCACTTGCCGCGTGAGCCAGTCCACCAGTGCGGCACCCGGTCCGGCGAAGGCGGCCATGCCGCCCACGCGATCCTGCGATTCATGAACGGTCACACGATGACCGCGAGCGGCCGCGACGCGAGCCGCCTCGAGGCCCGCGGGACCTCCTCCGATCACGAGCACGTTCTTGGCGACCGGTGCCACGACGTACCAGTCGGGATCACTCGACTCGTGGCCGCTCGACGGTTCACCGACGCACGACACGATCGGATTGCGCGCGTCGCGCACCTGACACGCCTGATTGCAGCGGATGCACGGACGAATCTCGTCGGTTCGCCCGTCGGCGTGCTTGCGTCCGAGGTCGGGGTCGGCGATCAGGGCCCGCGTCATCTCGACGCCGTCGCACACGCCGTCGGACAACGCCCACTCGGCCTGGCCCACGTCGACGATGGACCCTTGCAGGAACACCAGCGTGGATTCGGGGACGGCCGCACGGACGGTCCGACACACATCGATGTTGAACCCGGTCGGCTCGTGGAAGTCGGGGCGGGTCTTCTCCACCGAGAAGATCGAGCCGCGCACCACCACCAAATAGTCGAGTCCGACACCCGCGAGTTCGGTGGCGATGCCGGGGGCCATCTCGGGGGTGACGCCCGCCCACGGCGCCAACTCGTCGCACGACAGGCGAAGTCCGACGACGGCACTCGGGCCGGTCGCACCCCGAACCGTCTCGATCACCCGACGGGCGAAGGCCAGTCGGTCGGCCCATTCGTCGCCGCGATGGTTCGTGAGACCCGACATGAACTGGCGCACGAGGCTGTGTTGTCCGGCGTTGATCTCGACACCGTCGCAGCCCGACGACACGGCGAGTCGGGCGGCATCGGCGAAACCGGTGATCACGGCGGCGACGTCCTCGGCCTCCATCCACTTGGGGACCTCGCGGCTGTTCACCTCGGGGACGCGTGACGGTGCCCACAGCGGTAGCTGCGAATACGCCGAGGAACCCTGCCCGCCGGCGTGGTCGAGTCCGGCGACCACCAGAGCGCCGTGCGCGTGGCAGGCGTCGGCGATGGCGCGCCAGCCCGCGGCGCACTTCGAGGCCAGCGGCGCCCGCTCGTAGGGCCAGTCGCTCGCGTGCACGCTGGCACCTTCGGTGACGATCACCCCGCAGCCACCACGGGCCCGACGTTCGTAGTAGGCGACGTGTCGCAACGTGAGAGAGCGATCGTCGTCGCCGAGGTTGGTGACGTGCGGACCGAACATGATCCGGCTCGGGGCGGTGCGACCACCGATGGTGAGGCTCCGCGAGATCGACATCCCGCTCAGTCTCGCCGCCCGGTCGGGAACTTGGAAACCCGAGGGCACGAAATCCGATGGCTAGCGTGCGGGCGATGTCACTCACCTCGGAGAGGCGATGGTGGGCCCGGGTCGGGCTCGTCGTCGCGGTCGGTGCCGCGGTGCGTCTCGCCTTCGTGTTCGGCGTGGCCCGGTACGACGAACCGTTGGGGGATCAGCTCTATTACTCCGCGCAGGCTCTCACGAATGCGCGGGGACGATGGTTCGAACAACCATTCGTGACCGGTGCACCGGCGGCCGATCATCCGCCGCTCACGGCGGCGCTGTTGACCCCGATCACCCGTCTCACCGAGTCGACCGGCTCGTTCGTGACGGCCCAACGGGTGATGATGGTCGTGATCGGTCTGCTCGGGATCGTCGTGGTGGCGCAGCTCGCTCGTCGCATCGCCGGACCGCGTGTCGGCCTGATCGCCGCGGTGATCACGGCGGCTTACGCGAACGTCTGGGTGAACGACGGACTGCTGATGGCCGAGGGCCCGACCTTCGTGTTGGTGGCGACCGCGACCCTGGTGGCCGTCGACTATCGCGAGCGACCGTCGACCGCGCGCGCGGCACTGCTCGGCGCACTGGTCGGAATCATGGCGCTCACCCGTGGTGAACTGGGCCTGACGGCCTTGCTCGCCTTGGCGCTCGTCGTGGCGACGAACCGATCGGATCGGCGTGGCACCGCGCGTCGCATGGTTGTGTTGGTGGCCTCGACGGTGATCGTGTTGGCCCCCTGGGTCCTCTGGAATCGAGCCCGCTTCGACGACTCGGTGTTCCTGTCGACGAACGACGGTCTCACCCTCGCCGGCGCCAACTGTGACCGTACCTACTACGACGACGTCGGTTCGTGGGACATAAGTTGCGCGTACGACGTCGAGGTGCCCGCCGGTGCCGACGCGTCGGTCTCGTCGTCGGTGTGGCGCTCGGCGGGGCTCGAGTACTGGTCGACGCACCTCGGTCGTTATCCGGTTGTGGCGGCCGCGCGGGTGGCGCGCGTGACCAGCCTCGGATACCTCGGCTCCGTGATCGACGCCGGCGAGGCCGAGGGACGACCGAGTTGGGTGACGGTGCTCGGGGTTGCGCAGTTCTGGGCCCTGGTGCCGTTGGCCGCAATCGGATTCCGGTCGATCGGCGATCGGGCGCATCGGCTCGCATTGCTGGCGTTCTGGCCGATCGTGCTGATCACGGTGGTCGTCGCCAACGCCTACGTTCGTTTCCGGATACCCGCCGAGGTGGGGCTGGTGGTGTTGGCGGCCGTCGGCGTCGCGACCGTCAGCGAGCGACGACGGCGTTCTTGCGCGTCAGCGTGACCGGCTTGGTGTGATCCATGGCGGGCTTGGGCGCCGAGCCCGGCCGCACCACCGACAAGGCGTGTTCACCGTCACCACCCACGCACTCCGGGTCGGGTCCGTCGAGCGGGATGCCGGTGAAGAACTTGGCCGCCATACAGCCACCTTGGCACGCGTCGTACGAACCGCACGACGCACAGGCCCCGGCCGATTGGGGCTCGCGCAACGACCGGAACAACTCGCTCTGCTTCCAGACGCGCGAGAAACCGCCCTCGTCGCGCACGTTGCCGGCCCGGAACTCGTCGTGGATGACGAACGGGCACGCGTACACGTCGCCGACGGGATCGATGAGGCACACGACCCGTCCCGCGCCGCACATGTTCAGCCCGGGCAGTGACTCGCCGAACGCGTTGAGGTGGAAGAACGAGTCACCGGTGAGCACGTTCTCCCCGTGGCGAAGCAGCCATTCGTAGATTTCGCGCTGCTGGCCGTTGGTGGGATGGAGTTCGTGCCACGTATCGGCGCCCCGACCAGAGGGTCGCAGTCGCGTGATGCGCAACTGCGCGCCGTACGAGTCGGCGAGCGCCTTGAAGGCGTCGAGTTGGGCGACGTTGTGACGGGTGACGACCACCGAGATCTTGAACGGCCCGAAGTTCGCCGCCGCGAGGTTGTCCATCGCCCGGCGGGCCATGTCGTACGAACCGACTCCTCGCACCGCGTCGTTGGTGGCAGGGTCGACCCCGTCGAGACTGATCTGGATGTCGAGATAATCCATGGCCGCGAGGCGTCGGGCCTTGTCGGCGTCGATGAACGCGCCGTTCGTGCTGAACTTCACGCCGATCCCGTTGCCCACCGAGTACTCGAGCAGTTCGAAGAAGTCGCGACGCACCATCGGCTCGCCACCGCCGATGTTGATGTAGAACACCTGCAGATCGCGCAGTTCGTCGAGCACGCGCTTGGCCTCGGCGGTTGACAGTTCCCGATCGTCACGCTGTCCGCTCGACGACAGGCAGTGCACGCACTGCAGGTTGCAGGCATAGGTGAGTTCCCAGGTGAGGCAGATCGGGGCGTCGAGCCCCGACTTCATCTGCTCAACCAGCGACGACGCGCTCACGCACGATCTCCGATCTCTGCAACGAGTCGAGCGCGGCCACGAACTCGCGACGACGTTCGGGGGCGATGCCACACGCCTCGAGGGTCGTGGCCACGTCGCGATGCGCGCCCAGTTCGTTCACGACGCGCACCACATCGGGGTGCTTCAAGAAGATCAGGCGGCGATTTCCGTAGTGGTAGGCCAACGCCCCGAACGGCTCGGGGCGCACCGCCACCTGGGGATGCAGTTCGAGCGCCGAGTCGAGCCCGACCGGCGTCGCGGGGACCGGCGTCACCGGATCAGTAGACGCCGCACATGCCATCGATGCTGATCTCCTCGACGAGGAGTTCGCTCTCGATGACGGCCGAGACGGCGGCGGTCTCGGTCTCGGTCTCGGCGACGCTGTCGGTCTCGGCGACGGTGGTGGGGGCGGTCGGGCTCTCCATGGGCTGAAGCGTACAACGCCCCCGTTCGACACCGACTACCGTTCCTGGAAGTGGCGGTTTCCGTGGGGATTCCGCCCCGAGATGTTCAGGGGGAATCATGAAGTCGTCGGCCGCCATCCTGTGGGAGACCAATGCGCCGTGGAGCGTCGAGGAGATCGAACTCGACGATCCCCAGCCCGGCGAGGTGCTGGTCGAGATGAAGGCGTCGGGTATGTGCCACAGCGACGAGCACCTCGTCACCGGTGACCTGCCCTTTGCCCTTCCCATCATCGGGGGACACGAGGGCGGAGGCATCGTGCGCAAGGTGGGTGAGGGCGTCAGCTGGCTCGCCCCCGGCGATCACGTGGTGTTCGGGTTCATCCCCTCGTGTGGTCGTTGTCCCAGTTGTTCGACTGGTCATCAGAATCTGTGCGACCTCGGCGCCCTCATGGGCGGGGGACGGCAGATCACCGACGGTGGAGCGCGGCATCACGCGCGCGGTCAGGACCTCGGCCTCATGTGCCTTCTCGGCACCTTCGCCAAGCACACGGTCGTCAACGAGGCGTCGTGCATCAAAGTCGACGACGATCTGCCCCTCGACAAGGTGTGTCTGTTGGGTTGTGGCGTGGTGACCGGTTGGGGCTCGGCCGTGTACGCGGCCGAGACCAAGCCCGGTGACACGGTCGTCGTCGTCGGCGTGGGCGGCATCGGCGCCAATGCGATCCAGGGAGCAAAGTTGGCGGGCGCCAAGCGCATCGTGGCCATCGACCCCGTCGAATTCAAGCGCGAGAAGGCCATGGAGTTCGGGGCGACGCACACCGCCAAGAGCATGACCGAAGCGGTCGAGCTCTTGCAGGAGATCACCTGGGGCACGATGGCCAACAAGGTCATCATGACCATGGGCGTCGGCCAGGGTTCGGTGATGCACGAGGCCATGGCGTTGGCCGCCAAGCGGGGTCGCGTGGTGGTCACCAACATCCATCCCGCGCTCGAGATGGGGGCCAGCATGAACATGCTCGACGTCACCCTCATGGAGAAGCAGGTCGTCGGTTCGCTCTTCGGTTCGGGCAACCCGCGCGCCGACATCCCCAAGTTGGCCGGCCTGTACCGCGAGGGCCAGTTGGATCTCGATGGTCTGGTCACCCGCACCTACCCGCTGGAGGGCGTGAACGAGGGCTACGAGGCCATGCGCAAGGGTGAGAACATCCGCGGCGTGCTCGTTTACTGAGCCCCCTTTCGCCGAGAGGGGCTGATCCGATTAGCGTTCCCCCCGGGGACGAAGGTCGTCCCCGAGGGGGTTGACCATGTCCGGAATCCGCAAGTCCAAGGCCGCCGTTCTCTGGGGTCTCAACCAGGAGTGGAAGATCGAGGAGATCGAGATCCACCCGCCCAAGACCGGTGAGGTGTTGGTGCACTGGAAGGCCGCCGGACTGTGCCACAGCGACGAGCACCTCGTGACCGGTGACATGGTGCCGCCCGAAGAAGTGTGGCCGCTCATGGGCATCGAGAGTTTCTTCCCCATCATCGGCGGACACGAGGGTGCCGGCGTGGTGGTCGAGGTCGGACCCGGCGTCACCAGCGTCGCGGTGGGCGATCACGTGTCGGCGTCGTTCGTGCCGTCGTGCGGACGTTGCCGATACTGCTCCACCGGTCGTCAGAACCTCTGCGACAACGGCGCCAAGACCTTCGTGGGTGGAATGATCACCGACGACACGCACCGCCACTTCGTGAACGGCAAGCCCGTCACGCTCATGGCCAAGGTCGGCACCTTCTCGGAGTACGCCTGCGTCAGCGAGCAGTCGATCATCAAGGTGGAAAAGGACATCCCGCTTGAGTGCGTCGCTCTCGTGTCGTGTGGCGTGGCCACCGGTTGGGGCTCGGCCGCCAACCGCGCCGGAACCCAGCCCGGTGACACCGTGATCGTCGTGGGCATCGGTGGAATCGGCATGAACGCGGTGCAGGGTGCGCGCATGGCCGGTGCCAAGCGCATCATCGCCGTCGACCCGCTCGAGTTCAAGCGCGAGAAGGCCATGGAGTTCGGTGCGACGCATACCTTCGCGTCGATGGCGGAGGCGATGTTGCCGGTCATGGAGATGACCTACGGACAGATGGCCGACCGCGTCATCATGACCCCGGGCGTCTTGCACGGGGAGATGATGGGTGAGGCGATGAATCTGGCCGGCAAGGGCAGCACGGTGGTCGTCACCGCCATCTCGCCCATGACGAGCGAGACCGCCAGCGTGAACCTGTTCAACCTGGCCATGTGGAACAAGGAGATCAAAGGCACGATTTTCGGCTCGCTCAACCCGCGCGCCGACATCCCGGCGCTGCTCGACATGTACCGCGCCGGCCAACTCAAACTCGACGAGCTCATCAGCAAGACCTACACCCTCGACCAGATCAACGAGGGCTACGAGGCGATGCGCGAGGGCACGAACATCCGCGGCGTCATCCTGAAGTGACCGCGTCCGTCCCCGAGCTCATCGCGTCGCTCGACGAGGTCGTCATCGGCCGTCGTCGGGAGGTCGAACTCGTGGTCGCGGCCTTGCGGGCCGACCGTCACGTGTTGCTCGAGGGGCCGCCTGGAACCGGCAAGAGCACCCTGTTGCGCGCGGTCGCCTCCGGTCTCGGCATCGGGTTCGTGTTCGTCGAGGGCAACGCCGAACTCACTCCCGCCCGATTGGTCGGTCACTTCGACCCGGCCCGGGTGCTGACCGACGGCTACGGCGCCGACGTGTTCGTCGACGGACCACTCGTCGAGGCGATGCGGGACGGCTCGTTGCTGTATGTCGAGGAGATCAATCGCATCCCCGAGGAGACCCTCAACGTACTGATCACCGTCATGAGTGAGGGCGAATTGAACGTGCCGCGCTACGGACGGGTGGAGGCCACCTCCGGTTTTCGACTCGTCGCGGCGATGAACCCCTTCGACACGGTGGGCACCGCCCGCATCAGCGGCGCGGTGTACGACCGCGTGTGCCGGGTGTCGGTGGGGTACCAGTCGGCCGAGGTCGAGGCGCGCATCGCCGCGCGCGACGTGTCGGGTCTTCCCGATGGATGGCTCGATCGGGTGGTCGAACTGGTGCGTCGCACCCGTTCGCACGCCGACCTCCGCGTGGGCTCGTCGGTGCGCGGCGCGATCGACATGGCCGCGGTCGCGAGGTCGTTGGCCGCGGTGCGCGGACTGACGGTGAACGACGGTGGCGTGTCACTCGACGCCGCGCTGGTGGCGTTGTCCGGGCGGGTGCGGGTCCGTGAAGGATGTGCGCGCACGAGCGAGGAGATTGTCACCGAACTCTGGGGCGAGGTGTTCGCTCCGGCTCCGGCCGGTGAACCGGGAAAAGTGAGCGCCCCGACGGGGGCGAACCACTAGCCAAGGAGGGTGACGCCGCTGACGAGGCGGTGAACGAGGCGTCGAAGAAGACGATGTCGCGTCGCGAGTTGTCCCGGCATCCGCAGTTCGAACAAGTGTCACCCGAGGTGGGTGAAATCGACGAGGACGCCGTCGACGAGGCGATGGACGAGGACGCCGACGCGATGTTGGCGCTCCTGGCTGATCTGACCGGGGCCACCGATCCGCGATTGCGCGAACTGGCCAAGCAGTTGGCCGGTCGACTGTTCCTCGAGGTCTCGCACCGAGGTCCGACGCGCCCGCGCGGTATCGGCAAGATGGCCGTGCGCCCGTACCGACCCGATGCCGGTGACCTCGATCTCGACGCGTCGATGGACGAAATCGTGGGCGCGCGCGCCGAGCGTCGCGCCGCCGACGTCGACGCCCTTCGCGTGCGCGGTTGGGTGCGACCGGGCACGGCCATCTCGTTGCTGGTGGACCGCAGCGGATCGATGGGCGGTAAACCTCTGGCGACCTCGGCGATGGCGGCCGCCGCCGTCGCCTGGCGCAGTCCGGCGGACTACAGCGTGATCGCCTTCGGCAAGGACGTGGTGGTGGCCAAGGCGCAGAATTCCACGAAGTCGGGCGAGCAGGTGGTCAACGACGTGCTTTCTCTGCGTGGTTTCGGAACGACCGACCTGGCCGGGGCCTTGCGCACCGCCGCGGAGCAACTCGGGCGCACGAACGCCGGTCGTCGCATCGCGGTGGTGTTGAGCGACTGCCGTGCGACGGTGGAAGGTGATGTCGAGTCGGCCGCGCGCGCTCTCGACGAGTTGGTGATCCTGGCTCCGTCCGGCGACGACGCCGAGGCGAGACAACTGGCGGCGCGCGTGGGGGCGCGGGTGGCGGTGATCGACGGACCGAGCGACGTGCCCGGCGCGCTGCTCGAGATCCTCGACTGACCGTCGGGTCAACTGCAGGAGGGGTCGTCGGGAGGAAGCACGCCGTAGGTGTTCTCGTCGACGTACACCGGTGCGAGCGAACTGGACGTCGTCGTGGCGCCGGTTTGCGCCACGGTCGATGGCACCGCCGTGGTGGGCACCTCGAAGAGTTGCTCGGGAGCGTCGACGAGTCTGGCCTTGCCCTGGAACACGGCGAGCACGGCTTTCATGCTGTCGCTCTTGATCAGCGGTTCGAGGACCGACTGACCGCTCTTGTCGACACCCTTGCCCTCGATTTGGTACGTGCGCATGGTGGCCGGATCGAGGTTCTTCATCGCCGAGGCCAGCTCGAGGAGCCGTCCCGGTGTGAGATTCGAGTCGAGGATCACGTTCTGGATGCTGGCATCGATGAGTTCCTTGGCCACCGCGGGGTTGCCGCCCCCCTTGTCGAGGGCCATCTGGATCGCCCGCCGCAAGAAGTCCTGTTGGCGCGAGATTCGACCGCGATCCGAAGCCGGGTCCTCGATCCACTCCTTCTTCTTGGGGTCGAAGTACTGGAAGTGGCGGGAGCGAACGTACGCCAAACCCTCCTCGCCGCTGAACGTGTGGCAACCCGCGGTCTCGATCAGCAGGTTCGTGTGACGGTCGCGTGCAGGGGTGGCGAACGGAACTCGCACGCCGCCTACCGCGTCGACGATCTCCTTGAACGCGCAGAAGTCGATGTTCACGTAGTGGTCGGCCAGGATCCCGAAGTTGTCCCAGATGGTGAGGATCAAGGTGTTGGGATCCTCGGGGCTGAAGGCGCCGTTGATGCGACCCATTCGTTTGGTGCCACCGATGCGCACCCACAAGTCGCGGGGGAACGACAGCACCGCCGCGGCGTTGGTGGCCGGGTCGAGGCGCAACATCATGATCGTGTCGGCGCGCTCGCCGAGTCCGTTGCGGTCGCCGAAGGCCGCCGCGTACGGCGAGTCCGGATCGACGCAGGCTCCGTTGTCGCTGCCGGTGATGAGGAAGTTCTTGGCGGTGATGTCGACCGGAACGGGGGCCTCGGTGGTGGCCGTCTCGCTGTCGGTGCCCGCGGGCAACGTGGAGCTGGGCAGGGTGAGAAGCGGTCCACCCTCGGCGCCGATCAACGTCACCACGCGACGGTCGTTGGCCTTTTCGTTGCCGTAGTACACGCCGATCGCCGCGACGAAACAGGCGAACACCACGGCGGCGTTGAGGCCGAGCACCGCACGCTGCCCCCAGGTGCGCCGGCGTTTCGGAGTCGGGTCGGGTTGCCGGGTCGAGAGATGGTTCAGCGTGTCGTCGCCCACGACCGGTTGGTCGGATGCGGTTGGCTGATCGGCGGTCACAAGTCCGACAAACTACCGCTGTCGCCCCGACGATGGGGTTCGGGTCACTGTGGTTCGGCCGGGGCGAGGACGACGGTCACACCAACCGGCCCGTCGCCACCGACCAGGTTCCACGCCCGCACGCTGCCCGCCTCGGCGAGGTCGGCGAGCCCGAGTTCGATGGCCGCGAGATCGGCTACCGATCCACGCACCTCAGCGGATTCGACCGCGGTTTTCTGTGACGACTTCGCCTCGGTCTTGGCCCGACGCACCTGCGCCAACACCTCACCGATCGGGTCGAGGACTCCGCTGTCGCCGATCTCGCCGAGTTCGCCGACGGTCGGCCAGGTGGAGGTGTGTACCGAGCCGGGCTGCCACCAACGCCACACCGACTCGGTGGTGAACGGAATGAACGGCGCGAGCAAACGCTGGATCGCCGACAATGCACGGCGCAGGGCGACCTGGGCGGACTCGGCCGCTGCGGGTCCTTGGCTCGCGTAGGCGCGGCCCTTCACCAGTTCGACGTAATCGTCGCAGAACCACCAGAACAGCGCCTCGGTGCGCTCGAGGGCGCGGGCGTAGTCGTACTGCTCGAAGGCCTCCGTCGATTCACGAACGGTCTCGGCGACCCGCGCCAGCATCGCGGTGTCGATGGCGTTCGACACCACCGCAGTCGATGTCGGTTCGGGGAACGACAGGACGAACTTGCTCGCGTTCAACAACTTGGTGGCCAACTTGCGACCGACCTTCATCTGCACCTCGCTGAACGCCGTGTCGACTCCGGGTCGCGCCGAGGCCGCCCAGTAACGCACCGCGTCACTGCCGAACTTCTCGAAGAGATCGACGGGGGTCACGACGTTGCCCTTCGACTTCGACATCTTCTTGCGGTCGGGGTCGAGGATCCAGCCGGAGAGCGCTGTGTTCGACCACGGCAGCGAACCGTGCTCGAAATGCGACCTCACCACGGTGCTGAAGAGCCAGGTGCGGATGATGTCGTGACCTTGCGGACGCAGGTCCATCGGGAACACCCGCTCGAACAGATCAGCGTCGTCCTCCCAGCGACCGGCGATCTGCGGTGACAACGACGACGTGGCCCAGGTGTCCATGACATCGGGGTCGCCGGTGAATCCACCGGCCGTGTTGCGCTGGTCGGCCGAGTAACCCGGCGGGACGTCGGTGGACGGGTCGATGGGCAGGTCCGACTCGTCGGGCACGATCGGCGAGTCGTGGTCGATCTCGCCATTCGCGTCGATCGCGTACCACACCGGGACCGGTACGCCGAAGTAGCGCTGACGACTGATGAGCCAGTCGCCGTTCAGTCCCTCGACCCAGTTCGCGTAGCGATGGCGCATGTGATCGGGATGCCACACCAACTGATCACCACGGCCGAGCATGTGGGTGCGCAACTCGGTTTCACGGCCTCCGTTGCGGATGTACCACTGGCGGCTCGTCACGATCTCGAGCGGCCGGTCACCCTTCTCGAAGAACTTCACCGGGTGCGTGATGGGACGTGGCTCACCGAGCATCGCACCACACTCGCGCAGTGCCTCGACCACTTTGGTCTGGGCCTGATTGACGTAGAGACCGGCGATCGCCCCGAAGTTCGCCACGCCCTCGTCCGAGTCGAGGCCGTTCGGCGGGGTTGCGACGATGCGACCGTCGCGTCCGATGATGGCCCGCGTCGGGAGATTCAATTCGCGCCACCAGATGACGTCGGTGACGTCACCGAAGGTGCAGATCATGGCGATACCGGTGCCCTTGTCGGGCTGGGCGAGCGGATGCGCGAGCACCGGAACCTCGACTCCGTAGAGCGGGGTGCGCACATGCTGTCCGAACAGTGGCTGGTACCGCTCGTCGTCGGGATGTGCGACGAGGGCCACGCACGCGGCGATCAACACCGGTCGGGTGGTGTCGATGATGACGTCACCACCTCCGTCGACGCGCGGGAACGCGATCTGGTGATAGGCCCCGGGACGCTCCCGGTCCTCGAGCTCGGCCTGCGCCACGGCCGTCTTGAAATCGACGTCCCAGAGAGTCGGGGCCTCCTGCGTGTAGGCCTCACCCCGGGCCAGATTGCGCAGGAACGCGCGTTGGCTGGCCCGCCGACTGCGCTCGTCGATCGTGGCGTACAGGAACGACCAGTCGACCGACAGCCCGAGACGTCGGAAGAGGTCCTCGAATACCGTTTCGTCCTCGTGCGTGAGTTCCTCGCACAACTCGATGAAGTTCGGTCGCGAGATCGCGATCGGCTGGTGATCCTTGGGCGGGTCGCCGCGGACAGGCGGCTGGAAATCGGCGACGTAGGCGACGTTGTGGTCGCAACGAACGCCGAAGAAGTTCTGAACGCGACGCTGGTTGGGTTGCCCGTTGTCGTCCCAGCCCATCGGGTAGAAGACCGACTTGCCTGACATGCGTTGGAAGCGTGCGATGGTGTCGGTGTGCGTGTACGAGAAGACGTGTCCCATGTGCAACGAACCGCTGACCGTCGGCGGGGGAGTGTCGATGGCGTACACGCGCTCGCGCGGTGCCGAGCGGTCGAACGCGTACGTGCCCTCTTCGTCCCACACGCGCGCCCACTCGCTCTCGATTCCGTCGAGCGTGGGCTTGTCGGGGATGGACGCCATGGGAGGCAAGGCTATAGGTGGACCAGCGTCGGGGCGTAGGCTCGTGCCATGTTCAGGTTGTACGACACGGCGACGTCGGAGGTGCGCGAACTGCGCCTGCGCACTCCCGGTCGGGTGGTGTCGATAACGACGTCGGGTCCGCCGTCGACGCGGGCGAAGGCGATCTGGTGGTAGGCACCCGGACGCTCCCGGTC
>JBJTBM010000141.1:0-7456 GCA_046091365.1 Acidimicrobiia bacterium
TTTGGCCGTGGAGGACGCCATTCGAATGTCGCAGCCGAAGGCCAGGTCGAGCCCGTAACCGGCGGCCCCACCGTTGATGCAGGCGATCGTCGGCGTATCCAAATTGTGTAGAACCACCGGGGGCGCGGTGCGCAGGTCGAATTCGGCTCCCATGTCTCCACCCGAGTCCAGGACCCCGAGAGACTCCTTCTGTCCCATCTGGGCCGCGAGGTCAAGTCCGGCGCAGAATGCCCGCCCCGCTCCAGTCAGGACGACGCACCGGACATCGCGCGCACGGTCCGCGCGAAGCAATTGTTCGGAGAGTTCCTCCAGCATGGGACCGGAAATCGTGTTCATCCGATCCGGCGCATTCAAGGTGATGGTGGCGACGTGATCGGACACCTCGTACAGGACTTCGGTCATAGAAAAACCGTACCGCATGACCGATTTCCGCCGGCTACCGAGGTTTCGGGTCTCGATTTGACGGGTAAACTGACGGCTTCACCATCGGGGCTCGCCCCGTCCAAACCAATGGGGCTCCCGCCCCGTATCTCCATAGGGGGAGAAACAATGCAGAAGACCAGCGCACGTCGCTTTGGTGCCCTGCTCGTCGGAATCGCGTTCGTGGGCGTCACTGCCTGCGGCGGTGATGACAGCTCGGCTCCGGCGACCGAAGCACCGTCCACCGAGGCTCCCAGCACCGAGGCTCCGACCACCGACGCTCCGGCCGGTGGCGAGCTCGAGGGCATGAAGGGAACGACCCCCAAGGGCGCCGAAGTCAGCGAGGAATGGCTCGCCGAAGTGTCGGCTTTCTGGGAGTCGAAGGGCAATGCCGCCCTCGAGGACTTCAACTACGCCGGTGAGGCGTACGACGCCGCCGTCGTGATCGCCCTGGCGGTCGAGATCGCCGGCACCGATGGCGCCAAGCACGCCGACGAGATCGTCGGTATCACCAAGGGTGGCACCAAGTGCACCACCTTCGCTGATTGCAAGGCCATCATCGCCGAGGGTGGAGACCCCGACTATGACGGCATCTCCGGCCCGCACGAGTTCAACGGCAACGGCGAGCCGCTCCAGGGCAGCTACGCCATGCTGGAGTTCGGCGCGGACAACCGCATCACCGAAGAGTCGAACAACAACCTGATCGACGCCTCGGCGCCCGACTCGGCCATCGTCGAACTCGGCACCACTTCTTCGACCCGCGAGGGCGACGGCCAGCTCAAGATCGGTTCGCTCCTGCCCGAGACCGGCAACCTTGCCTTCCTCGGAGCCCCGGAGTACGCCGGCCTGGAGTTCGCCATCTCCGAGATCAACGCCGCGGGCGGCGTTCTCGGCCAGGAAGTGCTCTACACCCAGGGCGACTCGGGCGACACCTCGACCGACATTGCCTCGACCACCGCTGACCGTTTGATCAGCGAGGGTGTCGACGCCATCGTCGGTGCGGCCTCGTCGGGTGTGACCCTGACCGTGATCGACAAGATCACCGCCGCGGGAATCACCATGTTCAGCCCCGCCAACACCAGCCCCGCCCTGAGCGACTACGCCGATGACAACCTGTACTTCCGTAACGCTCCGGCCGACGGTCTGCAGGGTGCGGTCGTGGCCAACCAGATCGTGGAGGACGGCGCCGCCTCGGTGTACATCCTGAACCTCGATGACGCGTACGGCAACGGCATCGCCGCGGTCGTGAGCAACGTTCTCGAGGCCGCGGGTGTCGAGGTCATGGGCGTCAAGGCCTACGACCCGACCGCCGCGTCGTTCGACGCCGAAGTGGCCGAAGTCGTGGCCGCCGACCCGGACGCCGTGGTCCTTATCTCCTTCGACGAAGGTAGCCGCATCCTCCGCACCGCGGTGGAGAACGGCATCGGACCGAAGGTCAAGATGTGGTACGGCACCGACGGCAACATGGGTAACGCGCTCGGCGAGAACTTCGACGCCGGCAAGTGATCCAGTAGTTCTCCGGAACTGGAAGGGCCCCCGGGAAACCGGGGGCCCTTCTCTTTGTCCGATTCGACGGGTTGTCGAGCGTGGGCCCGAGGTGGTCAACCGCCGGTGGCCTTCACCAGGGTGCCGAGGTACAACTCGATGACGTTGGGGTCGGCCAGGAGCTCGCGTCCGCTTCCGGTGTAAGCGTTACGACCCTGGTCGAGCACATAGCCACGATTGACCACCTGCAGACAACGACGGGCGTTCTGCTCGACCATCAGGATCGCCACCCCGCTCTTGTTGATCGTGCGACACTGGACGAACACCTCGTCTTGAAGAGCCGGCGACAGACCCGCCGAGGGCTCGTCGAGCAACAAGATGCGGGGCTCCAACATCAGTGCTCGTCCCATCGCCACCATCTGGCGCTCACCACCCGAGAGCGCCGATGCCCGCTGATTCGCGCGATCGGCCAGTTTCGGGAACATCGACGAGACGTACTCGAAGCGCTCCTTGAAGACCGACGGCTTCAGGAAGCAACCCATTTCGAGATTCTCGCGAACCGTCAGGCTGGGGAACACGTTCTTGGTCTGCGGCACGTACCCGACTCCGAGCGGCACGAGTTCGTGCGCTTGGCGGCCGGTGATCTCCTGCCCGTCGAGGGTGATCGCTCCCGAACGTACCTTGCACAAACCCAGCACGGCCTTCAGAAAGGTCGACTTGCCCGCCCCGTTCGGTCCGATGATTCCGACGAACTCGCCGGCGTTGACCACGAGATCGCACCCGTTGAGGATGTTGACCTCCGGGATGTATCCCGCCACCAGATCGCGGGCATCGAGAATCGGCTGGCTCTCGCTCATTCGTCCTCCATCAGGGATTGGCCCTGACGGGCCCCCAGGTACGCGTCGATGACCGCGGGATTACGCGAAATGTCGTCGGGGGTCCCCTCAGCGATGATGCGACCCTCGGCCATCACGACCACCCAGTCGCTGATGTCGTGGACCATGTCCATGTCGTGCTCGACGAAGAGTACGGTCATGCCTTGGTCGCGCAGGTCGCGGATGTGCGCGTTCAGACTCTGCTTCAGCGCGGGGTTCACTCCGGCCATCGGTTCGTCGAGCATCACGAGAGTGGGATCGGTCATCAACGCTCGCGCCATTTCGAGCAACTTGCGTTGGCCGCCGGACAGTGCCCCGGCGTACTCGTCGCGCATGTGGGAAAGGTTGAAACGGGCCAACAACTCCTCGGCGCGCAACGTGTTCGCGGCCTCCTGGGCCCGCCACCGAGCGCCGAAGAGGCCGTTCCACCACTTCTCGCCCACCTGCCCGGTCGCACCGAGTCGCATGTTCTCGATCACCGAGAGCTTGGTCAGGCTCTTGGTCAACTGGAAGGTCCGCACCATCCCTATGGCGGCGGTGCGATGCGACTGCACCTTTTCCATCGACCGCCCGTCGAACGACCACGTGCCGGTGTCGGGCGTGTCGAAACCGGTCATCAAATTGAAGAAGGTGGTCTTCCCGGCGCCGTTGGGTCCGATCAACGCGGTGATGGAGCCCCGCTGCACCTCGAGATGGTCCACGTCGACGGCCACGATGCCGCCGAACTCCCGCCGCACACCGTGGGCGACGAGAAGGGGGTCCGGCTTGCTCGAACCCGGGGCCTTTTCGCAGCCGGCCAGCGCGGCGCGGGCTCGGACGGCGTTCTCACCGTAAACGCGCTCAGCGTCCATCGAAGGCCATCTCCTTACGGTTACCGAACACACCTTGGGGCCGGTACACCATGAGCAGGATCAAGGTGAGTCCGATGAGCATGTAGTTGAACTGCCCGACCTGGGTCGAACTCATGACGGTGAAGTTTCCGATGTTGATGGGATCGTCGGCCACCTGACGGAGGAAATTGTCCATGAACGTGAACAGGCCCCAGAAGATCATCGGTCCGATGATCGAACCGGACACCTTGGCGACACCTCCCAACACCAACGCGGTCAGGATGTAGAAGGTGACGTCACGGCTGTAGTTGTCGGGCTGGACACTCGCGCGGTCGAGGGCGAAGATCATCCCGGAAACCGTTCCGATGACTCCACCCAGGAGCAGGGACTGCATCTTGTACGAGAAGACGTTCTTGCCGAGACTTCGCACCGCGTCCTCGTCCTCGCGAATGGCCTTGAGCACGCGACCCCACGGGCTCTTCATCAACAGGTAGACGACGTACGCGAGCAGAGCGACCAACAGCCAACCGACGATGAGCGTCCAGAGTTCGCGCCCGGTGAACCGGAACGGCCAGAACCCGTACTTCGCGGCCTCCTCGATTCCGAACTTGTTGCCGAGATCGCGGAACTCGTCGGAGAACCCGTTGATGCCGTCGCTGCCACCGAAGTAGACCTTGAACTTCACCGACCGCACCACGAGACGGATGATCTCGGCGCTGGCGATGGTCACGATCGCGAGATAGTCCGCCCGGAGACGCAGCGTGGGAATACCCATCAGCAGGCCGAGAACCACCGAGAAGAGGATTCCGAGCGGGATGCCCCACCACATCGAGATGTGGAAGTACTTCGACGTCATGCCGAGGCCGTACGCGCCGCAGGCCATGAAGCCGGCCTGACCGAAGTTCAACAAACCCGTGTATCCGAACTGCACGTTCAAGCCCAGGGCCGCGATGGCGAAATATACGGCGTTGATCCCGATGAAACCCTTGAGGCTGTTCTCGAGGACGAGGTTCCAATCCATGGTCAACCCACTCTCTGCGCTTTGCCCAAGATCCCCTGCGGTCGGAACAACAGCACGAGAATCAGCACCAACAACGCCGGGGTCGTCTTGAGTTCGGTGGGCACCACGAGACTGGCCATCTCGACCATCACGCCGACGACGAAACCGCCGACCAGTGCACCGAAGGCCGAGCCCAGTCCGCCCAACGTGATGCCCGCGAACATGAGGAAGAGCAGGCGACCGCCCATGTCGAAACTCACCTGTTCGTCGAGTCCGCGGAAGATGCCACCTGCCGCGGCCAACGCGCCGCCGACGATCCAAACCAGCCGAATGACCCGCTCACTGTCGATGCCGGTGGCCGACGCCAGATCCGGGTTGTCGGACACCGCCCGGGTCGCCTTGCCGAGGCGCGTGTAGCGCAACCCGACTGCGACCACCACGAGGATCAGCAGACTCAGGATCGACACGACGAGGTCGCGCGGCGTGATGGAGATCGGACCGAAGGACAACGTCTCCTGCAAGGTGTACTCGCGGAACGGTCGGGTACGGCCCCCGAAGCGGGACAAGAAGAAGTTGCGCAACAGGATCGACAAACCCACGGTGAGAACCATCTGGGTGACGAGTCCGATACCTCGGTGTCGCAGGCGCGAAAAGATGCCCGCATTGAGGGCCCAACCGAAGACCCCACCCAGGGCGATACCTATCGGAGCGGCCCACAAGATGTGGAATCTCCCGTCCGACGACACACCGGGCAGGAAACCGAGGAAGCCCAGGAAACTCAGGCCGGTGATGTTGAACACGAAGGCGGACATTCCTCCGAACGTCACCATCTCGCTGTGGGCGAAATTGGTCAAACCGGTGGTCCCGAAGATCAGCGACAGCCCGACCGAACACATGGCCAGGATCAGACCGAGGCGCACACCGTCGACCAGGCGTTGCACGATCTTCTCGAACTGGCTGATCCCGGCACTCTGTGACGCGCCGGTGAAGTAACTCACCACCTTGGTGTTGGTGATGAAGGAGTCGGCCGGAATCTGCTGGACGGCCGGGGTCTTTTCGTCCAGGGACTCCCCGTCGGGCAGTGTCGACTCGTCGAGCGTCACGGTGTAGTCGGCCTTGCCGGGCACCGGGATGACCACGATGCCCTCGTCATCGGTGACCCCCGCGCCGACCTCGACGCCCGTCGAATCGGTCACCGCGATCGCCACCCCGGCGATCGGGCGGTTGTCGGTCTTGCCGCTCTCGTCACGGGCCTGTTCTTTCACCTGGACGCGCAGGGCGTAGTCCGCGGCATGGGCCGGTTCGGACATCGAGGCCAGCGCGAGTCCGAACACCGATACCAACAGGGCAACCAGAAGTCGTCGTGATCGATTCACGTCCACTGGCACCTGATCGCTCCCCCGGCATTCGACCGGAAACACTCCGGACATCGGGGAGATGATAGTCCTGACGACATGGGGACGAGGATTTCGGACGGACACTCCCGGGCGTGGAGGGCGATCGCCTCGATTCTGTTCGCCGCGGCGTTGTTCGGTACCACCGGAACCGCCCTCGCCGAAGGACCCGCTGGGGTCGACCCCTGGGCGGCGGCGGTCCTGCGACTCGTCGTCGGCGGTTGTCTGTTGGCCCTCGTCGCCGGTCGGAGCCTGGGTGCCGTCCTCGCCCAGCCTCGCGTCCTCGTCGTCGGGGCGATCGGCGTGGTCGGCTACCAGACGATGTTCTTCGCCGCGACCGATCGCACCGGTGTCGCGGTGGCGGCCTTGGCCACCATCGGCACGAGTCCTCTCGCCTCGCGCGTCATCGGTCGAAACCGGGGGCGCCCCGCTCCGTCGCCGCTGTGGTGGGTCGCCGCGACGGTTCTGGGCTCCGGCCTCGCGCTGCAATTCGTCGGAGGCGCCTCGCGGAGCGTGGACGCGATCGGGGTGGTCTTGGCCGTTGTCGCCGGTTCGATGTACGCGGTGTACGCGGAGGCCGGTGCGGTCCTCATCGAGCGGGGCGCCGGGACGACCGCGGCCATGGCCGGCATTTTCACCGGTGGTGCGATCCTGGGCCTTCCAATCCTTCCGCTGACGGACCTCTCGTGGTTGGGCAACGGACGCGGGGTGCTGATGCTCGCGTACCTGGGCGTGATCACCCTCACGGTCGCGTACGTGGCCTTCGGCTGGGGATTGCGTCACTTGACACCATCGATCGTCGTGATGCTGACCATCCTCGAGCCCGCCGTGGCGTCACTACTGGCCGTCGTGTTACTCGACGAATCACTCTCCCCCGGCGCGTGGATCGGCGCCGGCCTCATCTTCGCCGGTCTCCCCATCGCGGGTCTGGCGGCCGATCGACGAGCGTCTACGGTCGAACCATGAATCGCCCGGCCCCGATACGAAACCGCGTCACCCGTCTCCTCGGGGTCGACTACCCCATCGTTCAGGCCCCCATGGGCTGGATCGCACGGTCACAGTTGGCGTCCGCGGTCAGCTCGGCCGGGGCGCTCGGCATCATCGAGACCTCGTCGGGCGAACTCGACGCCGTCCGACGCGAGATCGCGCGGATGCGCGAGATCACCGACAAGCCCTTCGGCGTGAACGTGGCCCAGATGTTCGTCCGCGACCCGTCGATCATCGACTTCGTCGTCGAACAGGGGGTCCGGTTCGTCACCACCTCGGCGGGCGACCCCCGTCAGTACACCGCGACCCTCAAGGCCGCCGGCCTGACCGTGTTCCACGTGGTGCCCACGCTCTCGGCGGCCGAAACCATCCGGGTCCCCATCTGGACGCCTTCGGCGCCGAGCGCGAAGGTGGCGGCCATCGAGATGCCGTCACAGATGCCACCCGCGGCGATCACCGGAACGT
>JBJTBM010000142.1:0-9955 GCA_046091365.1 Acidimicrobiia bacterium
GTGGCGTAACACGTCGCGAGAATGCCCCGGTTCATGGGCGCCAGATGCGGCGTGAACAACAACTGCGCGCCGATCTGGTCCTGCATCTCGGGAGTGTGGCGATGATCGAGCAGTCCGTAGGCGTTCATGTCCTCGTTGACCGAACCGAACAGACTGCCGTGCTTCAACGCTCGACCGGCCCCGGAAACGCCGCTGGCCGCGTCGACGATGATGCCCGAACTCTCCACCAGTCCACGCCGAACCAACGGCGCCAGACACAACGTGGCCGCGGTGACGTAACAACCCGGTGTGGCGACCAAGCGCGCACCCTTCAGCGCATCGCGATGCAACTCGGGGAGTCCGTACACGGCTTCGGCCAACAACTCGGGCTGATCGTGCTCGAACCCGTACCACGTGGGGTACACCGAGGCGTCCTTCATCCGGAACGCCGCCGACAGATCGACCACGCATCCGACCTTTCCCACGAGCGCCGGAGCAAGGGCCATGCTCGCCTCGTGCGGCAATCCGAGGAACACCACGTCGAGGCCGGTGGCGGCGGCCACCACGGTGTCGACGTCGGACGGACCGAAGACCAGATCCGAAAACCGGGCCGCCACGCTTGGGTACAGATCGGCCACCCGGGTTCCGGCCTGGGTGTCGCCGGTGGCCATGACCAGCTCGAGTCCGGGGTGGCCGGCGATGAGACGCATGAGTTCGACCCCGGTGTACCCGGAGGCGCCGATGATGCCGGCCCGCCGGGGGGCGGTCACGGGCGGGACTGACGGGTTGGTCGAGGCCATGCGTATGATCATACGGAACCATGTATGGGAATACAACAATGCTTCGGCATCGTCGTGGAAACATGATCCGGTGAGTCCGGGGTACTCGTTGCCGTCCACCCGTGGTCGACTTTTGGTGGCCGCTCCCCCACTCGGCGACCCCAACTTCGACCGCACCGTGGTATTTGTGCTCGACCACGACGACCGCGGCGCCCTCGGACTGGTGCTCAATCGTCCCGGTGATCCCTTGGAGGTCGAGATCGACGCCTGGATGCACCTCATCCAACCCCGTCTCCTCTACCGCGGCGGCCCAGTCGACCCCCAGGCCTTGATCGGCCTCGGCCTGGTGCCTTCGGTGACCCCTGACGGTCAAGTCGTCGAGTCGGTCGACTGCATCGAGCCCGTCGACCTGGACGAGGACCCCTCCCTGATGACCACGGCGCCGACCAAGGTGCGGGTGTTCAACGGCTATGCCGGCTGGGGACCCCAACAACTCGACGGCGAACTGGAGATGGGCGTCTGGGTGGTGTTACCCGCCCTGGCCGACGATGTGTTCACCGACGAACCCGACGGACTGTGGCGCGCGGTGTTGGCCCGACAGCGCGGCGAGGTGGCGTGGTTGGCCGACTGTCCTGCCGATGCCTCGCTCAACTGAGGCGGGTCAACGCAACTTCGCGCCCAGTTTCTCCGCCCCCGCGATGCACTTGTCCCGCACCGCCGCCACGTCGGCGTCGGTGAGCGTGCGGTCGTTGGCCTGCAGACGCAGACGGAAAGCCAGGCTGCGCGACTCGGCGGCGACATCGGCTCGGTACACGTCGAACAGCGCGAGATCCACCAGCAACGCTCCGGCGTTCTGCCGCAATATCTTCTCCAATTTCTCCGCGGTCACCGACGACGGAACGTTGAAGGCCAGATCGATGTCGCTGGAGGGAAAGCGACTCGTGGGTTTCCATTGCGGCACCTTGGGCTCGGTGGCGAGCAGGACCGAGAGGTTCAACTCGAGAACCGCGACCCGTTGCGAGATTCCGTAGGGGTCGAGAACGTCGGGATGCACCTCGCCCACGAGGCCGACCGTGTCACGACCGACCGACAACGTCGCCGAGCGCGTGGGGTGCAGGCCCGCCGACACGACCGATTGATCGAGGCGCGCTCCCCATCCCATGGCGGTCGCCAGTTCGCGCCACACCGCCACTGCCGCCGGCGCCTCACGACCCGCCAACACGATGGCCAGCACCTCGTACTCGGCCGGAAGCACATCATCGCTGGGCGGGTACACGTGGCCCACCTCGAACAGTGAAACCCCCGCACGACGATGGTTCTCGTTGAACGCGATGGCCTTCAACAGCCCGGGTCGCAACGAGGTGCGCAACACGTCGTCGCCCACCGCCAACGGATTCAGCAGGCGCACGGCTTCGTTCGAGAGTCCGGCACGGTCGAGATCACCGTCGGTGAGGAACGGGTGGGGCATCGCTTCGCTCACCCCCAGACCGAGAACGACGTCGCGCACCCGGCGACGACGTTGCTGAACCGGCGACAGGCCGCCCGGTTGGGTCGATTTGGGGACCGTGGTGCCGAGTCGCGAGTAGCCGTAGTGCCGGGCCACCTCCTCGATGATGTCGACCTCGAGGGTGCAGTCGGGTCGCCAGGTGGGAACGGTCACCGAGACGGTGTCGCCGTGCAGCGCACCGACGAAACCCAACGGGGCGATGAGCGAGACGATTTCCTGGGCACTGAACTGGGCGCCCAACAGGGCCCCCACGCGCGAAGGTCGCACATCGATCACCACCGGCTTGGGCAGGTGTTCGGTGCGGGCGTCGACCGCTCCCTCGTGCACCACCAGATCGGGACACGTGAGTCGGAGCAGCTCGATGAACCGTGAGACGGAAGCATCGATGCCGTATGGATCCATGCCGCGTTCGAAACGGGCCGAGGCCTCGCTACGCAAACCGTTGCGCTGGACGCTCTTCATGATGCCGAGCGGCTCGAACCACGCGGTCTCGAGGG
Organism: Acidimicrobiia bacterium; assembly: GCA_046091365.1. Classification (GTDB taxonomy): domain Bacteria; phylum Actinomycetota; class Acidimicrobiia; order Acidimicrobiales; family Ilumatobacteraceae; genus Casp-actino8. The sequence goes on from JBJTBM010000142.1 coordinate 2,763, forward strand.
CGATGACGGTGGTGTCGTCGGAGATCTCGGTGTTCTGTCCACCCATGATGCCGGCCAGACCGATGGGACGATCATCGAGGTCGCAGATGAGCAGATCGTCGGCGGTGAGTGTTCGCTCCACGTCGTCGAGGGTGATCATGGTTTCGCCCTCGCGCGCCAGACGGATGCGGAAGCCTCCACCGCCCAGTCGTTCGAAGTCGTAGGCGTGATTGGGTTGGTTCGTCTCGAGCATCACGTAGTTGGACACGTCAACGACGTTGTTGATGGAGCGCATCCCTGCCGCCGCGAGTCGACTGGCCATCCAGTCGGGTGACGTGGTGACGCGCACGCCGCTGAGCACGATGGTCGTGAAACGCGGACAACGATCGCCGGCCACGATCTCGACCGGCGCCGACTTCAACGCCCCCGTGGCCTTGATGGATCCGTCGGAAGCGGAGAACGGCACCCCGAACCGCGCAGCCAGGTCACGGGCCACGCCGACGTGTCCGTAGGCGTCGGGGCGATTGCGCAACACGTCGAGGTCGTAGACCACCTCCTCGGCCAGGCCGAGGGCCTTGCCGTAGGGAACTCCGACCGGAGTGTTCGGATCGAGAATGAGGATGCCACCGTGATCGTCACCGAGGCCCAACTCGCGCGCCGAACAACACATGCCCTCGCTGGGAATACCCACGATGGGCTTGGTTTCGATGGCCCGACCATCGGGCATGGTGGTGCCGGGGGTGGCCCACGGGATGACGTCACCGGGCTGCATGTTGAACGCGCCGCACCACACATGATGCTCGGTGCCGTCACCGCAGTCGAGAAAGACGCGGTGCACCTTGGCCGCGTCGGGGTGACGCTCGGTCCTGATGACCCTCGCGGTGACGACCCCGGTCACGGTAGCACCGACGCGGTTGACGCTTTCGCACGCCAGACCGATGTCGCTGAGGGTCTCAGCAATGGCGTCGACGTCGTCGGGAAGCGACTTGGCGAGGTCGAGGAGCCAGGAGTGGACGATCTTCATGGTCGGCTCTCAGAACTGCTCGATGAATCGAATGTCGTTGGTGTACATCTCGCGCACGTCACCCACGCCGTGACGCTCCTTGGCCATGCGGTCGATGCCGAAGCCGAAAGCGAACCCGCTCCATTCCTCGGGGTCGAGGCCGCCCGCCCGCAACACGTTGGGGTGGACCATGCCGCAGCCTCCCAGCTCCAGCCACGATCCGTCGGGAGTGCGGATGTCGAACTCGGCGCTGGGCTCGGTGAACGGGAAGTAACTGGGACGCAGACGACTTCCGAAGCCCTCCCCGAAGAACAACTTGGTGAACGCATCGATCGTGCCGGCCAGATCGGCCAAGGTGATGCCCTTGTCGATGACCAGACCCTCGATCTGGTGGAAGACCGCGAGGTGGGTGGCGTCGGTGGTCTCGTTACGGAAGACCCGACCGGGCATGATCATGTAGATCGGTGGCTTCACCGTTTGCATGACGCGGATCTGGACCGGTGACGTGTGCGTGCGCAACACCGTGCTTCCCGGAGCGCCGTGGTCGACGTAGAAGGTGTCGTGCATGCTGCGCGCGGGGTGCGACGGAGGCATGTTGAGCGCCTCGAAGTTGTACCAATCCGTTTCGACCTCGGGGCCTTCGGCGACCTGGAAACCCATGCCGACGAAGACGTCCTCGAGGCGCTGCCAGGCCTGGGTGACGATGTGGGGACGTCCACGACCGGGGGCGACGAAGTGTTCGGTCAGGTCGAGAGCCTCGGCCGCTAATTGGATCTCGCGTTCGGCGCGGGCGATCACCGCCATACGGGCATCGAGCGCGGACCGGACCGAGTTCATGGCCTCGTTCACCGCTAGTCCGGCCGTCTTCTTCTCCTCGACGGTGGCCAACTTGCCCAAACCCGCCTTCAGATCGGCCAACGCGCCACGCTTGCCCAACAACTCGGAGTCGAGAGATCTCAACTCGTCGACCGTGGATGCCGCGGCGATGCGCGCCTCGGCGGCGGAGCGAGCGGCTGCGATGGCGTCGTTCATGACCCACCAACCGTACCGCAGCACGACTGGTCGACGACGGAGGGATTCGGCGGTGGAACCCCCGGAGTCACGACTCCAACCCCCTTTGGCGCGCCACTTCGAAGCACAGCACCGTGCAGGCCATGGCCACGTTCAGGCTCTCGGAGCGTCCGGCGTGCGCGATCTTGATCCATTCGTCGACGTGGGCGTCGTCGGACAATCCACGTGCCTCGTTACCGAGCACGATGGCGACCCGACGCCGAAGGTCGGTGTCCGTGTGCGCCGTTCCACGATGCGACGACGTCCCCAACCGTACGAGGCCCACGGAACGCACATCGTCGAGGTTCGTCTCCTCGACCACCGGCACGCGGAACACCGCGCCCGCCGACCCGCGCACCACTTTGGGATTCGAGGGATCGACGGTGCCCGGGGTGAGTACCACGCAGTCGGCCCCGGCGGCTTCGGCTGAACGCATCATGGTGCCGAGGTTCCCCGGATCGGAAACACCGTCGGCCACCACCACGAATCCGGCGCGATCGAGGACCGAACGATCGGCGAACGAACGCTCGACGACGGCCAACACGGGTTGCGGTGCCTCGGTGCTGGCGATCCTCTCCATGACCCCGGGCGCCAGGTGTCGGACCGCGCCCGCGCCGACGATGGGATCCGCGCCGGGGGCCACGAATTGTTCGATCACGTGCCAACCGGCGTCGAGGGCTTCGGTCACCAGCACCGCGCCTTCCACGATGAAGGCACTCTCCTCGAAACGCGAAGTGCGGCGCCCCGCGAGGCGCCGCACGCGTTGAACCGCTGGATTGCTGAGAACCAGTTCGTGGTTCAGATGTACTCGCTCAGGCGAGCGCCGCCTTGGCCGCCTCACAGAGACGACCGAACGCGGCGAGGTCGGTGACGGCCAGATCCGCGAGGATCTTGCGGTCCACTTCGATGCCGGCGGCGTTGAGGCCGGCGATGAAGCGGCTGTAGCTGATGTCGTTCAGACGGCACGCCGCGTTGATGCGCTGGATCCAGAGACGACGGAACTCGCCCTTCTTGGCCCGACGGTCGCGGAACGCGTACTGACCGGACTTCATCACCTGCTCGTTGGCGGCGCGGACCGAACGGCTCTTGTTGCCGTAGTAACCCTTGGCGCGCTCGAGAACCTGACGTCGGCTCTTCTTGGCATTCACTGCACGCTTCACTCTTGCCATGACTCTTCTCTTTCTTTCCTTGATCCTGTGTGGGTAACCGGTCGATCAGCGCTCGGCGAGCAGGCGCTTGATCTTCTTCTCGTCGCCGGAGTGGACGTCGACCATGCCGTCGAGACGACGGGTGCGGGTGGACGGCTTCTTCTCGAAGAGGTGCTGACGGTTCTGCTGCAGGCGGCGCAGCTTGCCGGTGCCGGTCTTGCGGAAACGCTTGGCGGCGGTTTTGCTGGTCTTCATCTTGGGCATTGCTCTGATCCTTTTCTTTCGACGCGTGGCGTCCGGATGTTGTGAATCACTCGGGAGCCACGGGTTCGGCCGCGGCGACCTCTCCGGACTCTTCTTTCTTCTTGGCGGGCTTCTTGTCGGGAACGAGCACCATCGTCATGCTGCGACCCTCGAGTCGGGCTTGTGTCTCCACTTTGCCGACCGCGATGATCGCCTCGATGACCTCGTCCAGAATCTTGCTTCCGAGCTCGGGGTGAGCCATCTCGCGTCCGCGGAACTGGAGCGTCACCTTGACCTTGTGACCCTCGGCGAGGAACTCCTGGACATGACGCACCTTGGTGTCGAAGTCGCCCTTGCCGATCTTGGGACGGAACTTGACCTCCTTGACCGTGATGTGTGCGGTCTTCTTGCGGGCCTCGCGGGCTCGCTGCGACTCCTCATAACGGAACTTGCCGTAGTCCATGATGCGGCACACCGGTGGCGTGGCCATGGGGGCCACTTCGACCAAGTCGAGGTCGAGTTCCCGGGCCAGGGCCAAGGCGTCAGGGACAGCCTTGATCCCCAACTGGGATCCATCGGGACCGATCACCCTCACTTCCTTGGCGCGGATGCGCTCGTTGTAGCGAGGTTCGTTCGTCGGCGGTGCTATGGCTGTTCACTCCTGTGCAATGGGCTGACCTCCCATGGTGTCTGGATACATGACGACGCGATGTCATCACGGGTCAGCACCGCACATGTCGGTGGCCTTCTCGCAGTGACCCGAACGCACGGTGCCGGCGGACCGGTTGTGGTCGGGTGGGAGCAACGCCCCACTTCGCCTCAGTTGTGACCGCTAGGGTAACCGCTCCCACCAGCAAAAACCTCCGATGGACCCCCGATGACCGACAATTCCGCCCCCGAAGGTTCCGGCGCCGACGACCCTGATCTCGATCCCGACATGGACGTCGCCGCCGAGGTACTGGTCGAGGCCCGACAACGATTGGCCGAGGCGCCCGCCGACCTGGTGGTGTCCAACCACGCCATGGGCCTCTACGAACTGGCGGCAATCCACCTGACCGCCGCTCCCCCAAACCTGGTCGAGGCGGCTCTGGCGATCGACGCCCTCGGCTGCCTGGTCGACGGGCTGGGTGAGCGACTGGGCGAGAACCACTCGGCACTGCGCGACGCACTGGAGAACATCCGAATGGCCTTCGTGCAGGTGAAAAGCTCTCGATAGCCGCGACTCATTCACCCCGACGACGGGTGCGCGCCACCCGGCCATCGCGACACGACACTCCCTCGGCCACCAGCAACCGCGACTGCTCGACCTCGTGCCCGGGAACCAAGCGCCCCGATGCGTTCACCACCCGCCACCACGGGAGGTCGAGTTCGTCGGAACATTGCGACAGAATTCGTCCCACCAACCGAGCCTGTCGAGGGTGCCCGGCATCGCTGGCCACCTCGCCGTAGGACACCACCACTCCCTCGGGAATGGTGAGCAACACGGCGACGATGTCGTCGCGACGCCGATCCTCAGACGGCCGCGACCGCGAATGCCTCGTCACGACCGAACTTCGTCACGACCCGGAACGACACCCGCGCACCCACCGCGATGTCGCGCGATCCGTCGGCGATCTCGGCGCAGTGGAACACGTACTCGCCACCGTCGTCGGCGCGAACCCGTCCGAGTCCGACGTGGGCGTCGAACTCGACCACCGTGCCCATGATCAGGCCACGATCTTGGAGATCGGCAACTCGAGCAGATCGGAGGCGCCGGCGTCTTTCAACGCGGGAATCAGCGTGTTGATCGAACGCTTCTCCACCACGCTCTCGACGGCGAACCCTCCACCGGCCAACTCGCTGATGGTGGGCGACTTCGCCGACGGGAGCACGGCCAACACCTTCTGCAGGTCGTCGCTGCCGACGTTCAGTTTCACCAACACCTTGCCGCGCGCGTCGAGTGTGCCGAGAAGGAGCGTCATCAACTGGTTCATCGCGTGACGCTTAGCCCGATCGGCGTGAGCGGACGAGTTGGCGATCATCTCGGTGTAGCTGACGAGCATGGTGTCGATCACGCGAAGTCCCGCGGCGCGCAACGCGCGACCGGTCTCGGTGATGTCGACGATGCAGTCGGCGATGTCGGGGATCTTGGCCTCCGACGCGCCGTACGAGAGTCGCACGTCGGCGGCGATGCCTCGGTCGGCGAAGTAGCGCCGGGTCAGCGAGGGGTACTCGGTGCTCACGCGAACACCTTGGGGCAGATCGGCCACGCTTTGGGTCGGACTGTCACCGGCCACGGCCACGACCACCTTCACCGGATCGCTGGTGGCCTTGGAGTACTTCAGTTCCCCGAGGCTCTCGACGGCACTCTCGGTCTCCTCCACCCAATCGCGACCGGTGATGCCGATGTCGAACAGACCTTCGGCGACGTATTGCGGAATCTCCTGCGGACGCAGGATGCGCACCTCGCTGATACGGGGATCGTCGATGGTGGCCTTGTAGTCCACGCTGGACGAGCGCTTGATCGGAAGGTCCGCGGCCTCGAAAAGATCGAACGTGGCCTTTTCGAGGGATCCCTTGGGCAGAACGAGGCGCAACACGCCCCCAACGCTACCGGTGCCGCCCGACCCGTTGGTCGTGATTTGAGCGGTCAGTGGGCCGTCGGACGATCGTCGAGGAGTCGCAGCGCGTGGGGCAACACGTCGATGATGGCTTCGATCTGCTCCACGCACCCCTTGGGCGAACCCGGTGTGTTGCAGATGATCGCCGTGCCCCTGACACCGACCACTCCGCGCGACAGGCGACCGAGCGGACTGACGAGCCGCATCGCCTCGGCCAGACCCGGGGCCTCGCGCTCGATAACGCGCCGGGTGCCTTCGGGAGTTTGGTCGCGCGGCGCGAAACCCGTGCCCCCGGTGGTGACCACCAGACCGGCGAACCCGTCGCACAGGCGAACGAGGGCGGCGGCCACCTCGTCGGCGCCGTCGGCGGTGAGAGCGCGCTCGACGACGGTGAAGCCGTGACGCTCGAGGCAGGCCGCCAACCCGGCTCCCGAAGTGTCCTCGCGGGTGCCGTGCACCACTCCGTCACTGACGGTGAGCACTTTGGCGAGAAGCGGGCCGTCGTGGGTGTTGCTCGTCGCGCTCATCATGCTCCTCGCCGCCGACGGTAACGGATGATCACCATGCCGTCGGTGTCGGCGTAGTGAGGCAGGACGCGATCGACGAGAGCGTCACAGGCTCGGCACCTACGCGTGGTGCCGTAGACCAGTTCGGTGGCAAAACGTCGGTCGGCGTGGGACAACGACGACCTCGACAGCATCGCGGGCAGCACCAGATTCGCGTAGGCGCCCTCGTGGTCGATGCGCACGAGCGCGGCCAGGGCCAGCGAACGGGCGGACTTACCCATCGCCGAACACCTCGAGGTCGGTGAATTGGGCGCCGTTGGCCCACGCACCGCCATCCATGCGGTTCTTTCCCTCGGCTTGAACGGTCCGCAGAACGAGGACCCCGTCGGCGGTGCCCACCACCACGTGGCCGTCCACGGTGCGGATCGCACCGCGATCAAGGGAACCGATTTCCGACGACGATGGACGCACGTCGGCCGCATGGATCTTGAGACGTCGTCCCTGATGCGTGGTCCACGCGCCGCCGAGTCGGATCAGTCGCGAGATGGTCGCGGCGTCGCGCGACCAATCGATGCGTAACTCACCGGGCTCGATCTTGGCGGCGTGAGTGGGTTCGCCCACCTGCGGGACGGGCACGCTCAAGCCGTCACGAAGTTGCCGCAAC
>JBJTBM010000143.1:0-21326 GCA_046091365.1 Acidimicrobiia bacterium
CCGATCTCGGTCGTCGCGAGAGACGGAAACGGCGTTTGTGCTACCGAGATCGGTGGGGGTGATACGAACATATGTTCGTTAGACTGGGCCGGTGGCGTATTCGTGGGGGATGCAAGGACCCAAGACCTGGGCCGAACTGGAGGCGCGACTGTCCGATCGTGCCCCCGATACCCGCTCCGATGAACGGGGTCGTGACGGCCGGGCGCCCGGGGCCACCACCGTCAACTCCGGTGGCGACGGTCCGGCGTTCGGTCGTCGTCGCCAGCCCTACGAACCCCCCGCCACGCCCTCGGGTGGCACACCGCGACCCGTGGTGCCCTACGCCGAACTGCACTGCCACTCGAACTTCTCGTTCCTGTCGGGTGCGTCCCACCCCGAGGAGTTGGTCTAAGAAGCCGAGCGACTCGGGTTGTCGGCGTTGGCCGTCACCGACCACGACGGCCTCTACGGCGTCGTGCGTTTCGCCGAGGCGGCGCGCGCGGTGGGTCTGCCCACCATCTTCGGCAGCGACATCGGGCTGCACGACGACGGGGCTGGTCGACTGGTGGTGTTGGCCGACGGACCGTCGGGGTACGCGAACCTCGCTCGGGCGCTGAGCCTGGCTCAGCTGGCCGGATCCAAGGGCGAACCGCGGTGCACGTTGCCGTTGCTCGGCGAGAACGCCCGTGACTCGTGGTGGGTGCTCACCGGCGATCATCGCGGCGCCGTACCGCGAGCTCTCGTCGAGCACGGCCCACAGACGGCACTGCGCGAATTGCAGCGGCTGATCGACGCGTTCGGTCGTGACCGTGTGCTCGTCGAGTTGTGGGATCACGGTGAGCCGCTCGACAGCGCGCGCAACGACGCTCTGGCCGAACTGGCGGCGCGCGCCGATCTGCGGTGCGTCGCCAGCAACAGCGTGCAGTACGCGACGCCATCGCACCGACGTTTGGCCACCGCGATGGCGGCCGTGGGGAAGCGGTGCAGTCTCGACCAGATCGATCCGTGGTTGCCGGCCGCGGCCGCGGCGCATCTACGCAGCGGTGCCGAGCAAATGCGACGTTTCGCCCGCTATCCCGGGGTGGTCGAGGTCGCCGCCGAGGTGGGCGCGGCGGCGACCTTCGATCTGTCGTTGGTGGCACCGAAGTTGCCTCCGTATCCCTGTCCTGACGGGTTGACCGAGATGCAGTTCCTACGCCGCCTCACCGAACAGGGAGCCGTGCGGCGTTACGGCGAACGACCGCGCGACGGTGAGGATCTCAGCCTGCGCGCTCGCGCATGGCGCACCATCGACCACGAGTTGGCGGTGATCGAGATGCTCGGCTTCGCCGGTTACTTCCTCGTCGTGTGGGACATCGTGCGCTTCTGCGAACAGGCCGACATCTACTGCCAAGGCCGAGGGAGCGCGGCCAACAGCGCCGTGTGTTACTCGCTCGGCATCACCAAAGCCGACGCGGTCTCGCTCGGTCTGTTGTTCGAGCGTTTCCTGTCACCCGAACGCGACGGTCCGCCCGACATCGACATCGACATCGAGAGCGGCCGACGCGAGGAGGTGATCCAGTACGTGTACCGTCGCTACGGACGTCATCACACGGCACAGGTGGCCAACGTCATCACCTACCGCGCGCGCTCAGCGGTGCGCGACATGGCGCGGGCCCTCGGCTACGCCCCCGGTCAACAGGATGCCTGGGCCAAGCAGATGGACATGTGGGGACGCATCGATGCCGTCGCTCCGCAGTCGGGCCCCGACGGTCGTCCCGAACACGACATCCCGCCTCTGGTGCTCGAGATGGCCATGGAGATCGAGGACGCCCCGCGGCATCTGGGCATTCATTCCGGCGGCATGGTCATCTGTGATCGGCCCGTGATCGAGGTGTGCCCGGTCGAGTGGGGCCGTATGCGCGATCGCAGCGTGTTGCAGTGGGACAAGGACGACTGCGCGGCGGCCGGACTGGTGAAGTTCGATCTGTTGGGCCTGGGCATGCTGTCGGCGTTGCACGGGGCCGTCGATCTGGTGCGCGAGCACACGGGAGTCGAGATCGATCTGGCCACCTTGCCCCAGGACGACGACGTGTACGCCATGTTGTGTCGCGCCGACACCGTGGGCGTGTTCCAGATCGAGTCGCGCGCGCAGATGGCCACCTTGCCGCGATTGAAACCCCGTCGTTTCTACGACCTGGTGGTGGAAGTGGCACTCCTCCGGCCCGGTCCCATTCAAGGCGGCTCGGTGCACCCGTACATCCGCCGACGCAACGGACAAGAACCCATCACGTATCTGCACCCGTTGTTGGAGAACAGCCTCGGCAAGACCCTGGGTATCCCGTTGTTTCAGGAGCAGTTGATGCAGATGGCCATCGACGTGGCCGGCTTCTCACCCTCGGAGGCCGACCAGTTGCGTCAGGCCATGGGTTCCAAGCGCAGTCGCAAGCGCATGGAACGGTTGCGCGCGCGTTTGTACGAGGGCATGGCCGAGCGCGGCATCACCGGCGACGTCGCCGACATGATCTTCGACAAGATGGCGGCCTTCGCCAACTACGGCTTTCCCGAGAGTCACTCGGTGTCCTTCGCGTATCTGGTCTACGCGTCGTCGTGGTTGAAGTTGCACCAACCGGCGGCGTTCTACGCCGGTTTGTTGAACGCCCAACCGATGGGGTTCTGGAGTCCGCACTCGTTGGCCCAGGACGCGCGCCGGCACGGTGTGGTGGTGCGCACGCCCGATCTGGGTGCGTCGGCTGCCGGTGCCACGTTGGAGGTGTGCCCCGAGAGTCACGGGGGCTTCGCCGTGCGGTTGGGCATCGGTTCGGTGCGCGGCCTGGGTGCCGACGTGGCCGAACACATCGAGCACGAGCGATCGGAACACGGCGACTACCGCGACATCGAGGATCTGGTGCGCCGCGTCCCCGAGATCACACTGGCGCACCTCGAGGCCATGGCCACCGGGGGCCTGTTCGGCGAGTGCTTCGGCATGGAACGACGCGAGGCGCTGTGGGCCGCGGGTGCGGCGGCCCGGTCGCGCGTCGATCGCCTGCCCGGTCTCGAGAGTGCGACCGTGGCCCCCACATTGCCGGGCATGGAGCCGATCGAGGTGGCCGTCGCCGATCTGTGGGCCACCGGAGTGGCCCCCACCGGTCACCCGACGCAGTTCCTGCGTGAGCGCCTCGACGAGATGGGGGTGGTCACCGCCGAACGACTGGCCACCGTCGACGCCACCAAGGTGTGGGTCGCCGGTGTGGTGACCCACCGTCAACGACCGGCCACCGCCCAAGGCACCACGTTCATGAACCTCGAGGACGAGACCGGGCTCGTCAACATCGTGGTGTCGGTGGGTTGCTGGAAGCGTTTCCGTCCGGTGGCGCGTGGGGCGGCGGCGTTGTTGGTGCGCGGACGACTCGAGCGCGTCGAGGGTGTGGTCAACATCGTCGCCGAACACATGACACCGCTCACCGTGGCTCCGGGCGTCTCGAGTCGCAACTTCCGATGACGATCAGCGGACGCGGCCCGCGAGCCACGCACCCCACAGGGTCACGGCACTGCCGAGCACCGAGAGCACCGCGACCGACTCGCCGAGAATCGACGCGCCGAGCGCCAGTGATCCGACCGGAATGAGATACGTGGTCACCGACGCGCGGGTGCTGCCGAAGCGACCGGCGTTGGCGGCCATCACCACGTAGGCGAGCGCGGTGCCGAACATGCCGAGCGCTGCGATCATGAGCACCGGCTTCCACGCGAACTCCACGTCGTCCAACCGCGGAATCGCGAACGGGATCACCAACACGAGCGCCACCAACTGGGCGTTCCACAGGACGGGGAGCGATCCGTATCGCTGTTGCAGGGGCGCGGCGAGGTCGAGGGCGAATCCGTAACAGGCCAAGGCGACGAAGATGAGACCGATGCCGATCGCACTCGACGAACCCTCGCCGAGTGACGGCGCGGCAATCAGCACGACACCGACGAACCCCACCGCCAACCCGGAGAGTTGGGCGCGCGACGGGCGACGCTTGTAGACGAAGGTGGCCACCGCGGCCACGAACAACGGGATGGCCCCGTTCAACATGCCCGCCACGCTGGATGCCACTCGTTCCTCGGCGAAGGGGAACATGGTCAGCGGGATGGCCATCCAGATCGCGGCCAGCAGCACGAGACGCGGCCAGGCCTCGCGTGGCAGGCGCACGCGGGCCGCGGGCACGCACGCCAGCGTGAGAAAGCCGAAGGCGAGGCGCATCGGCGTGACCATCGCGGCGGGGAAGCCCTTCAAACCCTCGGCGATGAAATAGAACGAAGCGCTCCAGATCAGCCCGGGGACGGCCAATCGGGCGAGTTCGCGCGAGGAGGTGTCGCTCACGTGCTCGACGCCGGGGAGGTGGTGGCCGCCATCACGCCGAGGGCCACGAACACCGTGCCGGCCACGTAGCGCTGCACGAAGGGAAGGGCGTGCCCCGACAGCAGTTTGTCGCGCAACGCACTGGCGGTGAGGGCGTACATGCCGTCGGTGCAGCATCCGATGAGGACGAACACGGTGCCCAACACCAGTGCTTGCGACCACGCGGCTCCCTTGTCGGCGTCGATGAACTGGGGGAGATACGACAGGAAGAACAAGGCCACCTTGGGGTTGAGCGTGTTCACCACCACTCCTTGGGTGAAGGATCGCTTCAACGTGACCGAGGTGGAGTCACCCGACACCGACTTCGGACGCACGAGAAGCGTGCGGACGCCGACGAACACCAGATAGCCCGCGCCGAGCCACTTCACGGCGTTGAACGCGGAGGCCGAGGTGGCCAACACGGCCGACAACCCGGCGCTGGCGGCGATGACGTGCACGAAGTTGCCCAACTCGAGCCCGGCGACCGCCGCCAGGCCGACCTCACGGCCATCGCTCACACTGCGATTGAGGATGTAGATCACGGCGGGACCGGGAATGAGCAACAACGCCACGGATGCGACACCGAAGGTGATGATGGAACCGATGTCGGGCACGGGTTCGACTCTAGACCCCGACGTCGACGGGCTCCGAGGGGATTCCACAGTCGAGCAATTCGCTCAGATGGCGCGACAGGGTGGCGGGCGCGAACGTGATGTCCGAGGTGGCGATCTCCGAGCGATGCCACCAGCGCATCTCCATCAGGTACTCGGCGTTGAGCTCGGCCCACGTCATCGCCGGCGTTGGCTCGAAGCGACGTTCGACCGTCACGAGGTGGATGTGCTCGCGCTGGCCGTCCCACCGTCCGTCGATGAACGGGATGAGGTGTTCGCGGGTCCAGACGTGTGGGCCGATGGTGACGTCGACCAGACCGACTTCCTCGCGCAGTTCACGGCGCAACGCCGTCACATGATCCTCACCCGCGTCGAGGCCGCCTCCGGGCAACGCCCAACGTGTTCCGGTGGGGAACTCGAAACGCACCAACAAGACATGATGGTCCGGGGTGACGACGAGGCCCCGCGCGGCCTGACGGATGCGAGGTTCAGGCATCGGGCTTGTCGTTCAACCCGTCGTTCATCATGCGGTACATCTCGTAGATGGACTTGCAGTCCTCGCACAGGGGCAACTGCTTGGGATCCCGCGACGGGACCCAGACGTGACCGCACAGGGCTTCGAGTGGGGTGCCGAAGACCCGGGCCTCGGTCACCTTGGCCGCGGCACTCTCGCCGGGCTCGGTCTTGACGATGTGGGCGCACACCGGCTCGCCCGTCTGGGGCACCCGGTCCAGTTCGGTCTCGGTGGACGACTGGGCGGAGGCGACGAGAGTCGTGTCGTTCGGGGCCATGACAGAAGTCAACCAGATGCCTACACTTCCCCCATGCCGTTGTACGAGTTCCGATGTCGCACCTGTGAGACGACCTTCGAAGTACGCCGCCCGATGGCCGAGGCGAGCGACCCCGCCACCTGTCCGGCCGGGCACGACGACGCGGTGCGTCTGTTGTCGGTCTTCGCCTCGGTTGGTGGTGGCGCCGCGGCCCCGGCCCCGGCGGCGCCCCGCACGGGCGGGTGCGGCAGCGGTTGCGGTTGCGCACACTGATTCGTCCCGTGCCGACACGGTCGTCACCCCACCAACTAGGTTGATCGAATGGCGTCGTGGATCGTGAACATCGTGGTGACCGGCACCGCGGTCGGTATCGGTGCGATCGGCGTGCGCGTGCTGGGCGAAGCGGCCAAACCGAAGCCCATCCCGGTCAAGGTGCGCAAAGACCGTCGTCGCTGACACCGCGCGGCGTCAGCCGGCGACCGAGATACTGCCCGCCACCGCGAGAACCATCGCCACGATCGGCGCGAGCCAGGTGAGCCACCCGGGCACCGGTCGCCACGTCGGAGCCAGCATCACGAGCCCGAGCACCGCTCCGGTGACCACTCCGCCGATGTGCCCACCGATCGAAATTCCCGGGATCGTGAAGGTGAGCAGCAAGTTGATGGCGAGCGTCGCTCCGATCCCGGTCTGGAACACGTTCACGCCGCGTCGTTGCATGCCGACCGCGGTGGCGCCCATCAAACCGAAGACCGCACCCGACGCTCCGCCGTGCAGCCCACCGCTGTTGCCCTGAATGACGAGGGCGCCGAGCGATCCGCCGAGCAAACACGCGAAGTAGAGCAATCCGAAACGGAGACGGCCGAGTGGGGCTTCGAGCATCTGACCGAGTTGGTAGAGCAGGAACATGTTCATCGCGAGATGCAGGATTCCGAAGTGCAAGAAGCCGGCCGAGACCAGGCGGTACCAGCCGTCTGGTTCGGAGATCAACCAACGACTCAGGCCCAGTTGGATCTCACGCTCGCCGGGACGGTCTCCGAACCCGAGTGACGAGGTATCGCCGATGGCCACCCAGATGAAGACCGCGACGTTGATCGCGATGAGTGAGGTGGTGACGAGGTTGTTCTGCCGCGCGTTCCAGTCGCGGGCGCGCACCGAAGCCGCCGGACGCGAGGATTTGACGCATTCCACGCAGTGACTGCCCACGGTCGCCTGAGCGAGGCAGTCCGCGCAGGCCGGACGGCCGCAACGGGTGCACGCACGACCCGTGGCGACGGCGGGGTGTCGAAAGCAGGTCGGCAGGACGGGCGGGGGCAACGAGTTCATGGTTCAGAGGAACGGTAATCCGTCGCCCGGCCGTCGCCCCATCGATCCCGTGTGCCCGAAGTCAATGGCGCTCACCGGTCGCCCGATGCGATAACCCTGCATCAGATCGCATCCCAGCGCACGCAGGCGGGTCACCTGGGCGTCGGTGGTGACCCACTCGGCGATCACGGCCATGTCGAGACCGTGCGCCAACTGGATGATGCCGCGCACGATGGGTTCGTCACGATCCTCGTCACCGAGCGAACGCACGAATGATCCGTCGAGTTTCAAGAAGTCGGCGGGGCACGAACGTAGGTGGGACAGCGACGAGTAGCCGGTGCCGAAGTCGTCGATGGACAAGCGAACCCCGAAGCGCCGCAACGACTGCAACGTGCGCAACGCGTTGGTGGGATCGCGCATCAGCATGCGCTCGTCGAATTCGAGCGCGAGGTGAGGGGGCTGCAGGTCGTGACGGCGCAGGGCTTCGAGGGTGCGCTCGACGAATTGCGGGTCACCGACCTGGCGCGGAGAGACGTTGACGTGAACGATGAACTGGCGGTCGACGCGACCGTCGTCGAGCCAGCGGCGCAGATCGGCGCAGGCCCGGTTGGTGACCCACTCGCCGATGGGGGCGATGATCCCGGTCTCTTCGGCCAGATCGACGAAGACGGCGGGGGTCAACACGCCGAGGGTCGGGTGGTGCCAGCGCAGAAGAGCCTCGGCACCGACGACTCGTTCCGAATAGGGCGAGTAAACGGGTTGATACACCAGCCGTAACTCGTCGTTGGCGAGCGCCCGTTCGAGGGCCGCCGACAACGTGGCCCGTTCACGCGCGGTGTCGCGCATCGACTCGGTGTAGAGCTCGCAGCGCGAGCGCCCCCTGATCTTGGCGTGGTACATGGCGGTGTCGGCGTTTCGCATGAGAGCCACGGCCGCATCGGTCAACACCGGTTCCCCGGTTTCTCCCCGCGTCACGGCCACCCCGAGGCTCGCTCCGGTGCTCACCTCGACCCCGTGCAGCAACACCCGACCGGTGACGGCCAAGCGCACTCGTTCGGCGAGGTCGAGCGCGGCTTCCTCGTCGGTCAGACCCTCGCACAGGATGACGAACTCGTCGCCACCGATTCGTCCGACGATGTCGCCCGGGCGGGTGGCGGCCACCAGACGTTTGCCGATGTTGGCGATGAGCATGTCGCCGTTCTCGTGACCGACCGAATCGTTGACGTCCTTCAACTTGTCGATGTCGAGGAAGAAGACGGCGACCATCGACCGGTCGGCGCGCGCCCGTTCGATCGCCTCGGAGAGCTTGCGCACGAACAGGGTGCGGTTGGGGAGCGAGGTGAGCGCATCGTGTGTCGCCTGGTGGGCGAGAGCCGATTGCAGTTTCGTCGAGGCCGTGATGTCCCGGGCCAGCAGGGCCGCCCCGGTGGAGGACCGATGCAACTGCACGTCGAAGACGTGCGTGTCGTCGTCGGGTCCGCGGAGGCCCACTTCGCCTCGCCAACGGTCGTCGACGCCCCGTGACACGTCGCGGGGCATCTGGTCGCGTACCACGGCGAGAAGTTGCGGATAACTCGCGGCTGCGGCGTTGGCCCACGTCTCTCCGAGGTCGACGTCGGTGACGATCACGATGTCGTCGGTGTTTTCGATCAACCGGTCGATGTGGTGACCACGATCGGTGGTGGGCGGCTCGACGGCCGAGATCGTCAACGCCACTCCGGCGTAGCCGAGGACCGATCCGTCGTCGGCGAGTCGTGGTGCGAGGAGGAAGCGCACCCGGTGTTCGGAGCCGTCGGGATGAACGATCGGAAGTGCGATGTCGGCACTGGCGCCATTGGCCTGTTTCCAGAGGTGCTCGGCGACCATCCGGTCGTCGGGACGGGCGTTGGCCCAGGGGGCGCGACCGATGGGTGGCACCGCACCGCCGAGGGTGGTGGTGCGAAAACCATCGTCGGCCGCGGTCAGCCGTCCAGCGGCGTCGGTCTCGAACAACCCGAGCAGCGGGCCCGATTCGGAGGTCGACGACACGAGGACCAAGTGTGGCACACGGTGGTCGAGCCACCGCTGATAGTGGTGATCGTCGCCTGGGTGGGGGCGACGGACCCCGTTAGATCGCCAGGGCGGATCCGCTGAGGCTGGCCGTGGCGATGGTGGCGAAGTCGATGGCCCGGACCATCTCGCCAGACGGGGACTCGGGCGGGAGTTCGACGACCTGATCGAGGGCGTGGAGCTCGAAGACGTACGTGTGCATCTCGGCGGCCGGCGGGCACGGGGCGCGCCACGCCAAATCGGGGGCCTCGGCGGAACCGAAGGCGTTGGCCGCCACGACGGCGCCGGCGGGGAGGGTCCCGGAGCCGATCGAGGCGATGGTGGGCTCGATGTTCGTGACGATCCAATGCGCGCGTCCCACCGCGTCGACGGTGGTGTCCGTGGTGTCTAGTACGACCAGGGCGAGCGACACCGTGCCGTCGGGGACCTCGGTCCATGACAACGCGGGCCACGACCCGTCGCAGGTGTGGGCGGCCGGGATCGGCTCGCCGTCGAGCCATGGTCCGTAGAGCGTCATCTCCTCCGGCTCGATCGGTGCTTGCGTGTCGATTCCGAACGTGGCGGTGTCGGTCGGGATGATGACCGATTCGGTCTGACCCGCGAGCGGAGGACGCATCTCCCGGCCGTCGCTCGAGCACGCCACCAACGTCAGCAGCGCACCGACGACGGGTCCCAACGCGCGGTTCACTCTTCCATGTTAGGCGCGTCCCCGTCACGGGACCGGGCGGGTGCGAACCGCACGACCTCACTACAGTTGGCTTCATGTCGTCGTCCGAGTTGTGCATCCTCTCCGTGCACGCCCACCCCGACGACGAGGCCTCCAAGGGCGCCCCGACGCTGGCGATGTACCACGATCGCGGTGTGCGCACGGTCCTGGTTTGTTGCACCGGAGGCGAGGAGGGAGACCTTCAGAACCCGGCTCTGCGCGCCGAGGGCGGACTCTTCGCCGGTATGGACGACGCCGGCATCAAGGAAGCCTTGGTGCGCGTGCGGCCGCGCGAACTCGCCGCGTCGGCCGCCGTGATCGGATTCGACGAGGTGGTGATGCTGGGCTACCGGGACTCGGGCATGGTCGACTCGCCCGCCAACGATCATCCGGAGTGCTTCCACCGCGCCGACATCGACGAAGCCGTCGGGCGATTGGTCACCGTCATCCGTCGCACGCGCCCGCAGGTGTTGCTCACCTACGGCGACGATCAACGCGGCTACCCACACCCCGACCACATCAAGGTGCACGAGATTTCCGTCGTCGCTTTCGCACGCGCCGGTGACCCCACCTGGTACCCGTGGGCCGGTCCGGCCTGGCAACCGTCGAAGATGTACTACTCGGCGTGGTCGCGCACTCGACTGCTCGCGGTGCACGAGGCCATGCTGCGTTCGAACGGATCGTCACCCTACGACGAACGATGGCTCAACCGGCCGGCGCACGACGAGCGCATCACCACTCGCACACACGTGGCCACCCACATGTCGGTTCGCTCGGCGGCTCTGCGCGCTCACGCGACACAGGTCGACCCCACCGAGCCGTGGTGGTTCGGACTCGACGACACGCAGTTGGGTGAGGTGTATCCGTGGGAGGACTGGGTGTTGGCGCGCTCGGCGGTCGGTGGACCAGCCGATGACGAAATCGAAATCGACTTGTTCGCCGGAATCGAAGAGGTCGTGCACCTACCCGTCGGAGTCGATCGACCCGGCCGACTGGTGAGCCCCCGTCTCGACGAGGTGCCCTCGTGAGCGACGAACGTACCATCCAGTTCCGCGTCGTCATGGCGAAGAACGACGAGCGGGTCGACGGACCCGACGATGCCGACACCGTGGCCACCATCGCCAGGGCCGACGCGGGCATGGATCCCACCGTGGCGTTCATGCGCGGAAAGTTGAAGATCACCGGCCCCACCGGGCCGTTGTTCGACGCCTTGTCGAGCGGACGGGCCGCCGAGGTGATCGCGCGACTGTCGGCGGGCTGACGTGCGGGTTCAGCCGCGCCGCATGGCGTCGCGCAGCTCGCGATAACCGATCAGAACGGCACCCGAGTCGCGGATCAGTTCACGCAGTGTCGTGTCGTGGAGCGCCAGATTGAGGTCGTCGATCCATTCCTCCGCCGAGTCCGTGAGGGCCCGCACTTCGGGGGTGTCGACCGTTGGCTGGATGTGGATCTCGGTCACCCCAGGGCGCAGCCCGCGGATGGCCGAGTACACCCGTTCGCGACTTCCGGCGCGCCAGTCGTGATCGAAGTGGTCGGGGAAGACGACTCCTTCGTCGGCGGCGAGATTGCGGAACGGGAACCCCGCCTGTTCTGTCGTGAGGGTCGACGGCAGACGGATGGGGAGCCGGAACTCGACGGCCATCTCGAGGTAGACATCGAAGAACTCGGGGCGCAGGGTGATGGCGCTCAGGTGCGGGGCGAGATGCGAGACGTCGAATCCCCAAGCGATGGCCCGCTCGATCTGGGCGCGACACTCGCGCAGCACCTCGGCGGGGTCGGCGTGTTCCCACAGATCGTCGACGTTGCGCGGAAAACCGCCGTCGCCCGACAGCAACGATGGGGCGTGGGTGATGGGACCCCAGCGATAGCGCGGGTGCTCGGCGTTGAGGGTGATGTGCACTCCGATGTCCTCTCCGGCGTACATCGTCGCGGCGTGGCGGGCCCAGGGTGCCGGAACCATCACCGAGGCGCAGGTCGCGATGCCGTCGCGAATGGCCGAGTAGACCCCGACGTTGGCGGCATGGCACGAGCCGAGGTCGTCGCACGAGATGATGACCAACTTGGTGCTCGCATCGTGTCCGAGCCGTTCGGCCAGGTTGTCACTCACGGTGTCGCCCACGGCGTCACGATACCGGTCAGCAGGCACCCCACAATCCGACGTCGTTGGCTGCGGCCACCCCGGCCGCCCGGTCGAAGTCGTTGGCGAAGGTAGTGTTGGGTGGGAATCGGTAGGGACGGGCCAATCCCTCGTCGATGAGGACCGCGTTGACGAACAACCCGTCGGGCTCGCGATACACGTAGGCGAGGAGTCGGTCGTACTTGTCGCGCGCCTCGATGTCGCGTTCGAGGCGAACGCGCGTGCCGGGGGGCAGCAACTCGCTTGTGCGGGCCGACGCCTCCGGCCCATAACACTCGATCGGCGTGTTCGGCTTCTTGGTCTCGGGAGTGTCGACACCGATGAGTCGCACGGTGACTGAGTGTCCGTCGTGACCGATCACGATCGTGTCGCCGTCGACCACCCTTTCGACGACCACGGTCGCGCCGTCGGGCGGCTCGGTTGGTGACGCGCATCCAAGACCGGGCAATGCGAGCGACCACACGACGAGGACCGAACGCGAACGTCTCATCGTCGGAGAGTGGGCGCGAACGCGGTCTTGCGGTCGGTCAGATGCGTTCGATGAGGGTGCCGGTACCGAGACCGCCACCGCAACACATGGAGATGATTCCGTACTTGCCACCGGTGCGCTCGAGTTCGTAGAGCGCCTTGGTGGTGAGGATCACTCCGGTTCCGCCGAGGGGGTGTCCGAGAGCCACTGCTCCGCCGTTGGGGTTGGTCTTGGCCAGATCGGCGCCGACCTCCTTGGCCCAGGCCAACACCACCGAGGCGAAGGCCTCGTTGATCTCGAAGGTGTCGATCTGGTCGATCGTGAGGTTGTTGCGTTCCAGCAGACGCTGCGTGGCGTCGATGGGGCCGGTGAGCATGAGCACCGGATCCACGCCGACGAGACAACTGTCGACCACCTTGGCGCGCGGCTTCAGTCCGAGTTCGTTGGCCTTCTCGAGGGTCATCATCAACACCGCTCCGGCTCCGTCGCTGATCTGCGACGAGTTGCCCGCCGTGTGCACGCCGTTCTCGCGGGCCACCGGATTGAGTGTCTGCAGCTTCTCGATGGTCGTCTCACGGATTCCCTCGTCGCGCGCCACCGTGTGCGTGGTGCCGGTGGGCTTGCCGTCGTCGCCCAGGTCGGGGGCTTCGACGACGATGTACTGACCGGCGAAGCGGTCCTCGGCCCAGGCGCGAGCAGCGCGCTGCTGGGATGCGAGGCCGAACTCGTCGGTGTCGGCGCGGGTGATGCCCCATTGGTCGGCGATTCGCTCGGCTCCCTCGAACTGCGAGGTGAACTCGTAGTGCTCGAAGTAACTCTTGCTCACGGCCTTGCCGAGCGACTCGAACTCCTTGGTCTTGGGGTTCTTGGTGTAGGCGTTCGAGTTGCTGCCGATCGGGACCGTGCTCATGGATTCCACGCCACACGCCATGGCGACGTCCACCACGCCCGAGGCGATGAGTGACGCCGCCAAACCGGTGGCCTGCTGGCTGGAGCCGCACTGGGTGTCGACCGTGGTGCACGCGGTCGACATGGGCAGGCCAGCCGACAGCCACGCCGTGCGGGTGATGTTGAACGACTGTGCGCCGACCTGGCTCACGTTGCCGCCGACGACCTGCTCGATCTTGGAGGGGTCGATGCCGGTGCGCTCGACGATCGCCTTCTGGACCAGACCGAGAAGGTCGGAGGGGTGCAGGGTGGACAGACCACCGTTCTTGCGACCGACCGGTGTACGGACGGCGTCGACGATGACGACGGTGCGGGGGCTGTGATTCGACATGTCGGTCATCCTAAGGTCGGGGGCATGACGAACTCATCCCGAGAGCCCTCGATTTCGCGGGTCAGCCGATTCGAGCCCGGGATGCGGGCCCCCGACGACCTCGTCGGGCACCGTTTCTTCCACGTGGTGGGGTCGTCGGTGTGGGTGCACGGCGAACCGGCGCACCCCGATTTCGGCGTCCATTACCTCGGACTGCTCGACGGGCACGCGTGTTGGGGAGTCGACGTACCGCACGGAACCGACCCGTCCGACGGCGCCGCGCTCGATCTGTTCAGTTTTTTCGGACGGGCCACCGAGGACGAGTGGCTGGTGGCCGGCCGCGCGGTGCAGTTGGTCGAGTGGGCGCGCACCCACCGGTTCTGCGGTCGTTGTGGTGAGCGCACCGCACCGGCGGCGAACGAGCGGGCCATGAAATGTCCCGCCTGCGGGCTCATGAACTTCCCTCGGCTCGCACCGGCGATGATCACGCTCGTCACGCGCGGACCGGCAGGTCCGGACCAGGAGGCGTTGCTCGCGCGCGGCGTGCAGTTCCGGGCGCCGCTCTACAGTTGTCTCGCCGGTTTCGTCGAGCCCGGCGAGACCCTCGAAGGTGCGGTCGTGCGCGAGGTGCGCGAGGAGGTGGGCGTGACGATCGGTGCGGTTCGATACATGGGCAGCCAGCCGTGGCCGTTCCCACACAGTCTGATGCTCGGATTCCGTGCCGAATGGGAGAGTGGCGACATCGTGTGCGACCCGTCCGAGATCGTCGACGCCAACTGGTATCGCAAGGACGCCCTGCCGAACATTCCGCCGGGCATCTCGATCGCTCGCAAACTCATCGACGCCTGGTTGGGCGAGTGAGACGCGGTGACGAGTAGTTTCGCCACATGACCCTCACCAAGACATCGCTCGGCAAACTGGGCCTGTGGACTTTCCAGCTCGACATGCAACCGATGCGCGCGTCGCGTCGCGTCGCGGCCGAGATCGAGGAACTCGGCTTCGGTGCCGTGTGGGTGCCCGAAGCGGTGGGTCGTGAGCCGTTCGCCTCGTGCGGAGTACTACTGGCGTCGACCGAGCGTTTGATCATGGCCACGGGAATCGCGTCGCTGCACGCGCGTTCGGCCATGACGATGGCCGCCGGGCACAAGACGCTCACCGAGGCCTTCCCCGATCGGTTCTTGCTGGGCATCGGCGTCAGCCATCAGCCCGCTGTCGAAGGCTTCCACGGCGCCTCCTACGGCAAGCCCTACTCCAACATGGTGAACTACCTCGACGCGATGGACCGCAGTCTCTTCTTCGCGGCGAGTCCCACCGAGGCACCGGCGCGCTGTCTGGCCGCGCTCGGGCCGAAGATGTTGAAGTTGGCCGCCGAGCGCACGCTCGGAGCGCATCCGTACTTCGTCCCCGTCGAGCACACGCCGATCGCCCGCGCGGCGCTGGGTCCCGAGGCGCTGTTGGCCCCCGAACAGGCCGTGGTGTTCAGCACCGATCCGACCGAGGCTCGCGCGATCGCCCGTGGGTTCATGTCGACGTACATGGGGTTGCCCAACTACACGAACAACCTGCGACGACTGGGCTGGGGCGATGACGACATCGCCACCGCGCAAGGTCCGTCGGACCGGCTGGTCGACGCCATCGTCGCATGGGGAACCCTCGACGACATCCACGCGCGAATCAAGGCCCATCTCGACGGTGGGGCCGATCACGTGTGCGTGCAAGTGTTGTCGGGCAACCCGACCGCGGTGACGATGAACGAGTTCCGCGAGTTGGCGAGCCTGATCCCGTCGCTCTGACGTTCAGACGTGGCCGGTGATGATGCCGTAGATCAGCGTCGCGAGCGTGTCGCGGATCGTCTGTTTCGAGGATCCGCGCTTGGCCATCTCCGGTTGATAGCCGAGGAGTCGCTCGCACATGGCCACCACGGCGGCCGCGGTGGTGAACGGGTCGAGTGAGGCGGGGAGTCGCTCGGCGGTCACGCCCTCGCGGATCATGTCCTCGAGCGAGTTCATCAACAACAAGTTGGCCTCGGTGCGCACCGCGCGGAAGTGGCGATCACCCTCCTCGGCCTTGAGGTTGCGCACCCGCAACACCGCATGGTGCGTGTCCCAGAACGTCATGTAGGCGTCGACGAATTCGCCGGCCCGACGCAGTCCGTCGTCGGCGGACCAGCCCGGCGTCAGGTGCTCGACGAGGGGTTTCTCGTCCTCGGTGGCCTCCTTGGCCAACTCGAGGATCGCCTCATCGACGTCGTTGAAGTAGTGGTAGAAGGTGGCCGGCGACGTGCCGATCTCGCGCGAGATGTCGACCACCCGCAAGTCGAGGATCCCCTGCTCGGCCAACAACTTGGAGGTGGCGTCGAGCAACTTGCGCCGGGTGGCTAGGGCGCGGGTGCCGATCACTCGGCCGTCGGCCGCCAGGATGTCGTCGCTCATGATCAGGCGCCGTACACGGGCGCGGGTGCCGGTGCCTCCCGTGTCAGGTCGGCCACGATGGCACCCACCTCGGCGGGCTCGAGCCGCGCGCCCTTGTCGAAGACGCGCCCGTGTTGCCATCCGTCGGCGACGGAGATCTGCCCACCGGCGATCTCGAACATGCGTCCGGAGATCTCGCAGTCCGCCGATCCGAGCCACACCACGAGCGGGCTGACATTGGCCGGGTCCATGGCGTCGAACCCCGAGTCGGGCTTCTTCATCATGTCGGCGAAGGCTTCCTCGGTCATGCGACTGCGTGCGGACGGCGCGATGCCGTTGAGCTTGATGTTGTAGCGACCCAATTCGGCTGCGCCGACGATCGTGAACGCCGCGATACCCGCCTTGGCCGCGGAGTAGTTGGCCTGGGACACGCTGCCGAACAGCCCCGCCCCCGACGAGGTCGTGACCACCCGGGCGTCGACCGGAGTGCCGGCCTTCGACATGGCCCGCCAGTGATCGATCGCGTGTCGCACGGGACAGAACATGCCGCGCAGGTGCACCTTCATCACCGCGTCCCATTCATCGACCGACATGTTGACGATCATGCGGTCGCGCACGATGCCGGCGTTGCACACGAGGGTGTGGAGCCCACCGAACGTGTCGATCGCCTGGCGGATCATGCGACCGGCTCCGTCCCAGTCGCTGACGTCGTCGCCGTTGACCACGGCCTCGCCGCCCATGGCGCGAATCTCGGCGACCACCTCGGCGGCCGGTCCTTCGTCGTGTCCCTCGCCGCTGAGACTGGCCCCGACGTCGTTGACGACCACCTTGGCGCCCTCGGCGGCGAAAGCCAGGGCGTGGGCCCGACCGAGACCCCGCCCGGCCCCGGTGATGATGACGACGCGTCCGTCGCAGATGCCCATGTCGATGCCGCTTTCTCTCGTGGTCCGGTCAGCAGGTGATGCCACCGTCGAGAACGACGATGGATCCGGTCATGTAGCGCCCCTCGTTCGACGCGACGAAGGCGAACAGGTTCGCCATTTCGTCGGGCTCGGCCTGATCCATCGGGGTCATGATCTTGCCCATCAACTTGTAGTCGGCCCCCTCGGGAAGATTCATGAACGACGTGACGATGTTGGTGTTCGTGCCTCCGGGAGCGATCGCGTTCACCCGGACGCCCTTGCCCCGGTATTCGTACGCGAGCGCACGGGTGAGGTTGACCACGCCGCCCTTGCTGGCGCAATAGGCGGCGCTCCACGGCGCCCCCATGAGCCCCGAGGTGGACGCGGTGTTGACGATCACTCCGTCGACCCCGCTCTCGGCGTGTGACTTCAGGAGGTGCGGCAGCGCGTAACGCGAGACGTAGAAGGTGCCGTTGAGATTGACCGACACGATACGGTCGAACCACTCGGGGGTCTCCTCGTGACTATTCGCGAAGTGACCGATGCCGGCGATGTTGCACACGATGTCGAGGCCGCCCAGGGCCTTGGCGGCCTTGTCGACGATCTTGTGAACCGCCGTCGCGTCGGTGACGTCGAGGTCGTACGCCACCGCCTTGCCACCGGACTTGGTGATCGCGACCGCGGTCTCCTTGGCGCCGCGCAGGTCGGCGATGGCCAACGTGGCGCCTTCGGCGGCGAAACGAACGGCCGTCGCGCGTCCGATGCCCGAACCGGCGCCGGTGATGAACACCCGCTTGCCCTTCAACCGCTTGTAGATCGGTGCCGGCTTGAGTGTCGGCTTCTTGGGCGACGGCTTCTTCGGCGTCGTCTTCTTCGGGGCGGTGGTCATGATGCTCCTCCGTACGTGGCTCGTAGATCCTTCTTCAGAACTTTTCCGCTGGGATTGCGGGGCAGGGCGTCGACGATCTCGAGTTGCTCGGGAATCTTGTGGGCCGACAACTGGGCGCCCTTCAGGTAGGCCACCATCTCGTCGAAGGTCAGGGTGGAATCGGCCTTCAGGACCACGACGGCACAGGCGCGTTCGCCACTGGCCGCATCGGGCAAACCGATGACGGCGGCATCGG
The DNA here is from genome assembly GCA_046091365.1 of Acidimicrobiia bacterium. Taxonomy (GTDB): domain Bacteria; phylum Actinomycetota; class Acidimicrobiia; order Acidimicrobiales; family Ilumatobacteraceae; genus Casp-actino8. The sequence goes on from JBJTBM010000143.1 coordinate 18,079, forward strand.
CCACTGACGGATGAGCGAACAACAAGTCCTCGATCTCCTTGGCCGAGATGTTCTCGCCCTTGCGAATGATGATGTCCTTCAACCGGCCGGTGATGCTGATGTATCCCTCAGCGTCGATGATGCCGAGGTCTCCGGTTCGGAACCAGCCGTCATCGTCGAACGCCTCGGCGTCGAGGCGATCGTCGAGGTAACCCATGCACACCTGACCGCCCTTGACGCGCAGCTCGCCCTCGACGCCCCGCGGAGTCTCGATTCCGTCCATCACGGTTCGGATGGAGACGCCCGGACAGGCCCGACCATCGGTGTTGGCCTTCTTGTCGTCGGGGTCGTCGACGTGCACCATGGTGTTGATGGGCGACTCGGTCAGGCCCCAGCCACCGATGAGCGGCGCCCCGAAGGCCGCCACCATCTCGGCGTTCAGCGTGCGGGGCTTGGGTGAGCCACCGCCGTTGAAGATGCGCACGTCGGGCAACAGGCGCTCGCCGTCTGGCAACTGGCGTTGGGCGTTGAGGTAGGTGAGCCAGAACACCGTTCCGGCTCCCGCGCAGGTGCAGCCGTTCTCGCCCAACCAGCGGGGCGTGTTCGCCGGGTCGAAGGTCTCGACCATCAGCAACTCCACGCCGGTCTCCATGGCGTTGAAGAGCCAGATCAGCCCACCCACGTGTGTGATGGGGAACACCACCGCGGCCTTGTCGTCAGGACCCACCTGCATGCTCCACTGCATGCCGAGGTTCGCCGCGCCCATGCTCGCGTCGCTGTGTTTGGCGCCCTTGGGGTCGGCGGTGGTGCCCGACGAATAGAACAGCCACCGCAGGCCGTCGAACTCGGCGCGATACGGCGGCAGACCGACCGCGTCGGGGTCGGCCTCGGGAAGGTCGGGGTCGGCGACGATGATCCGGACGTCGCGACCGTTCGCCTCGACCACCTCACGGGCCATCGGCGGGAAGTCGAAGCCGCGGAACGTCCCGGGCACGATCAACACCTTGCAGTCGGACTGTTGGGTGATGAAGGACACCTCGCGGTGGCGGTAGATCGGCAGGATCGGATTCTGAACGGCACCGAGTCGGGACAACGCCCCGGTGAGTACGAGCGATTCGAAGCGCGACGGGAGGATCCAGGAAACGTTCGTGTTCTCACCGACGCCCAACTGCGACAGTCCGGCCGCGACGCGCTCGCACCAGTCCTTGTACTCGCCGAAGGTCATGCTGCGACCGCGTTCGTCGTACGCCATGCGTTTGTCCGGCGTGGTGAGGGCGCGTTCGGACACCAGTTGCCACAAGGTCTTGCCGGTGGTGTCGAGGTTCGCCGAGAGGTCGCGCGACATGTTCGTTCCGATCAGAAGGTGATCACGGCGCGAGCGACGGTGCCGCTCTCGAGACCGTGAACCGCGTCCTGCCAGCTCCCGATCGGGAAGGTGGCGCTGACCAACTCGTCGAGCAACACCTCGCCCCGACGGTAGAGGTCGATGATGAACGGGATGTCGCGCTGGGGGCTGATGGTGCCGTAGCGACAGCCGATGATGCCCCGGTCGACCTGGGTGAGTCGGCCGTACAAGCCCTTGAACTCGGCGGTCTGGCCCGCGACGCCGATGACGACCACGGTGCCGCCCCAATCGAGACACTCCAACGCGTTGTACGTGACCGCGGGATGGGCGACGCAGTCGAAGGCCCAATCCACACCACCGGCGTTGAACGGTCCGCGGGGCATGTCGCCCGTGTACGGCAGGATCGCGCCGACGGCGGCCACCAGATCGTCGCGACGTCCGTCGAGGAAGTGCGTGGCGCCGAATTGTCGGGCGAGGGACTCCTTCTCCATCACGGTGTCGACCGCGATGATGGTCGCGGCCCCTTGCACCTTGAGGGCTTGGATGACATTGAGACCCACGCCGCCGACTCCGAACACGACGGCGGATTGTCCACGCTTCACACTGGCGCGGTTGAACACCGCACCCATGCCGGTGACCACTCCGCATCCGACGAGAGCGGCCGAGGTGAGAGGCACGTCGTGGGGGATCTTGACGCACTGCACGTCGCGCACCACGGTGCGCTCGGCAAAGGCGCTGGTGGCCGCGAAGTTGTATATCGGTTGTCCGTCGAGGGTGAACGGTTGACTCCAGTTGGCCAGCGTCGAGCGGCACAGCGTGGGGCGGCCGTCCATGCAGAACTCGCAGAAACCGCAGGCGGCGAGAGTCGCCACGATCACGTGATCGCCCGGTCGAACGTGCGTCACGGCGTTGCCGACCTGTTCGACCACACCGGCCGCCTCGTGACCGCAGACCCCGGGTGACGGGACGGGGTAGAGGCCGTTCATGTACGAGATGTCGCTGTGGCACACGCCGGCCGCGGCGATGCGCACGATCACCTCACGGGCCCCCGGCTCGCGCAGGGTCAGGCCGTCGACCAGCGAGGTCGTCTTGCCGTCGTACACAATTCCCTTCATGGGGCCCCCTTTGCCGTCCCGCGAACACCGCGACTCTAGTGCCGGGGGTCGGAATATCTGACGGCCAGTCAGAATCCGTCGGGGGCCGATCCTCGTCGGGGGTAGGTTGACGGCGTGTCCGAAACGAAGGTGTCATCGCGGGTCTCGGTCGAGCGGTTGGACGGTGTCCTGGGGGCGGTGGTCCGAGGACTGCGGGTCTCCGATTACACGGACGACGAACTGCGCGAAGTGGCCGATTCGTTGATTCCTTGGTGGGACGATCGCCTGGTGCTGTTCTTCCCCGGCGTGAACTTCTCTCCCGCCGATCAATCGCGGCTGGCGCACTGCTTCGGGTCCCACGTGGCGGCCACCACCGAAACGGCGTCGGACAACCGCAACATCCCCACCTTGCGCGACGAAGGTTTCCCCGAGATTCTTTTGATCGATTCGCACACCCCGGGCTTCAATCCGAACGTCACGGCGGTGTGGCACACCGACGTTCCTTTCATCGAGAATCCGCCCAAGGCCTCGCTGTTCTATTGCGAGATCGCGGCCGTGGGTGCGGGCGACACCATGTGGAACAACCAGATCGCGGCGTACCGACGACTGAGCGAGCCGATGAAGAGGCTCGTCGACGATCTCGAGGTCGTCATGGGTGCGCCGCCCCAGACCGCCACCCACGTTCACAAGTTCGTGCGTCGACATCACGCGACGGGAGAAAAGTCGATCTTCGCCAACCGTGGTTGGACCCGCAACATCGTGGGAATGAGCGAAGTGGAGAGTCGACACGTGCTGGAGGCCGTCTACGCGATCTCCGAACGTCCGGAGAA
>JBJTBM010000144.1:0-5944 GCA_046091365.1 Acidimicrobiia bacterium
CGGTCGATGGTGCAACGCCACCAACGATCGGGGTCCTCGTCGTCGATGCGGACCGATAAGCCGGCCTCGCGCTCGTCGGAGGGGTATTCGCTCTCGAGCCAGGCCAACGTGATGTCACGCATCACCGCCCGCTGCGACACCGGCCATGCGGGGCCGTCGAGTCGGAGGCAGAACACCGGGCGCATGGGGTCAGTCTCGCCGTTCTTCGATGTGAAGACACGAAGGATTGCGACATACCGTGCCCCGTGGACCAAAACGATGTCGAATCACTGTTGGTACTCCTGAACGCCGTGGCCACCTGGGCCATGGTCGGGTTGATCTGGTTCGTCCAGCGGGTGCACTACCCGTTGCTGGCCCTCATCGGGACCGAACGAGCCCGCACCGTGGCCCTCGAGCATCAACGGCGTACCGCCCAAGTCGTCGGATTGCCCATGGCCGTCGAAGGCCTCAGCACCCTGGCCCTGGTGGTCTGGCGGCCCGAGGGTGTCGCGATCTGGTTGCCGCTGGTCAACGGGGCACTGCTGGCCGTCGCGCTCGGGAGCACGGTGTTGTTGTCGGTCCCCCTGCACGCCCGTATGGCCGATGCTCCCGATAAATCAATCGGTCGACGACTGGTGACGACCAATTGGCCCCGTACGGTCGCGTGGACGGCTCGCGGGGTTCTTTGCGCGGTCATGCTGTGGCACATTCGAGCCCTCTGAACAGGACCTTTGCCCCGGGGCGGGCCAGGAAATTCGTGAAAAACGTGCCCTCTGAGCAGGGCACATGTACCTATTTCGTTGTGGGGCGAACCGAGTGCTATAATGCAGGTATACCGATTTATATGACAAGCCGATCTTGCATGATGTTATGATGCAGGTTGCAACAAAAGACTTGACAGGTAGTATTCGGGGCGACTAGGGTTCGAGATGTGGGGTTCCGACCCCACACGACGCACCGAACACCCGCGGGAGAGGATCCCGCGGATCACACCAGGAGAACCACCGGCAACACGAACAAACACCAACGCGGCAACAGCCGACAGAACCACGAGCTCATCACGAACCAGATGGAGAAAGGACCAGAGAACATGAGCAGCAACCAGAACAACAAGAAGCCGGCGCGCAAGAAGTCCGCCGGAGCGAGCATGTCGGCCACGGAGACCACGAACTTCTTCCGAGAGTTCGAACTCACCGTGAGGCGTATGGCGGGTCGGGTACCCGGGCTTCGTCTGCACGACCTGGACGACTTCGTTCAGTACATCAGCCTGTGGGCGTGGACTCGTCCCGATCTCCGTGAACGCTATGCCCCCCGGGCACTGGCGGCCGCTGCGGTCAACCAGCGGGCGGTCGACTTCTTCCGCAAGGAAGCCCGTGGTCTTCCTCAGGGTGGTTACGACCATCGTGAGAAGAAAGTCCACAACGCGATCTGGTACCTCGATCACATCGTCACCCAGAACGACGACGACACGGTGACCCTCGGTGATGCCATCGCCGCCAAGGGAGACCTGGTCGAGGAGTTCATCGATCACCAAAAGTTGGAGGAAGCGTTGCTGACGCTGTCCCCCCAGCAGCGCTCGATCTACATCTTGGTCGAGGGGCTTCAGTACAAGGTCACGGAAGTGGCGTCGATGCTCGGCTTCAAGCGTGAGTGGACCCAACGCGAGTTGGGTAAGGCCCGAAAGGCGATGTCCACGTACGACCGGACGTCGCGCTGACCACGGGACGACCGATGACCGACGACGAGCTCGACTACTTCGACATCGAGGAACTGGTCGCGCGCGCCAACACCACGGGGCGCGAGGCCGGGATCGGCGAGATCTCCGTACGCGCCGTGCGGTTCTACGTTCAGCGCGGCCTGTTCACGAAGGGTCTGATGGTGAGCAAGTTGCCCGACGGGGTGCAGCGCGAACTGCATCACAAGGGCAACCAGCGCTTCTTCACCCCGCGTGACGTGCAAGCACTCGTCGACATCAAACGCGAGCTCGATGCCGGCAAGACCATCGCCGACCTCGGCGGTCGCGACGCCCGTGAGAGCGTGCGCTCGTCCCCCAGCGACGACCTCTGGATGCGAAAGATGCTCTTCACGGAACTCAACGCCGTCGAGGCGCCGTTCGACTACCGCGACGAGATCGTCGTGTCGGCGAGCGAGCCCGCGGTGGTTCCCGTGATCGAGGACACGTGGTCGATCACGTTCCGACGTGGACTCACGCTGCACGGCACCGGACCCGCTCCGACCGGTGAAGCGGTGCGCGAGCTGGCGCGGGTGGTGCAGACGCACATCGCGCCGGTCGACGCGGTCTCGGTTCCCCAGCCCACGGGCCTAGTGAAAGTCGAGATCGAGTTGGCCGACATCGCCGAACGCTTCACCGGGGCGATCGTCAACTCGTCGAATTCCTCGGTCACCGCGGGCGGAGGCGCGTCGGCGCGCATCTGGGAGGCCTGCGGCGTCGACGAACTCGAGAGAGAACGTCAGCGACTCGACGCCGAGGGGCGACTGCCACTCGAGGTCGGAGCAGCGGTCGTCACCGGTGCCGGACGGGGTGCGAGCCTCGGGTTCGAGGCCGTGATCCACGCGCACGGTCCGCGTTGGCACGATTCAGGCGACGCGCGCGACGACGGGGCCAAGGTCGAAGAGTTGGCTCGCACGTGGCGCTCGGTGCTTCACGCGGCCGATCAGTCGGGGCACACCCGCCTCGTCACTCCGGCCATTTCGTCGGGCCTGTACGGGTTCCCGAGCCCACTGGTGTTCGAGGTCGCCTTCCGCACGCTGCTCGACACCAAGACCAGCGTGCAACTGGTGCGATTCCGCACCGTCAGCCGTCGGGGCTTCGACGAGATGATCGATGCCCTGCAACGCGTTCGCCGCGCCGTGTGACATCCACATGACGTCGTCACGCGACGTCGACGTCATCAGTCAGTTCGAGGACTACGAGGACCGCGAGGACCGGATCGAAATCCTTACGGACGACGATGAGACAGAGCAAGTCCGAACAACACCGGGGGTCCTGCGACCCCCCTCACAGAAAGGGCACCACCGCCAACACCAACCAGCACACCGACACGACCGATCACCCGGCGAAAGGACACGCGATGACCAAGGACCAATACTTCGAGGAGCTCTTGAAACTGCTCGAACGACGAATCAGCGGAATGATCCAGCGCGGTGAGGTACGCGTGCAAGAGGCCGATGACGTCGTGCAGTACTTCTGCGAGTGGTTGCTGAACCGACCCCAGGTGATGGAGGCCTACAGCCCCCGAGCCGCGATCAGCGTGGCCCTCAAACAGCGATTCGTCGAATTCATCCGTCGCCAGGCCCGTCAGACGCCGACGATGCCCTACGACGGAACCGCCTTCGACAAGCGCATGTTCATGGAGTACCTCGACCAGGCCGGTTGGGGTCCCACGGGCTACGCGCCGACGCACACCGTGCCTCTGAAGGAATTCGAGGATGGCGACAACGGCTCGTCCGAGGGTGTGTCCCTCATCGAGAAGCTCGACTCCGGCATAGACGTCGCCCGCGACATCGAACACGAGATGATGATGCACGACATGCTCGTCGCACTCGATCCGATGCAACGCGAGGTGTTCACGTTGGTGAACCTCGAGGGCCACACCGTCACCGACGCGGCCCGTCGAATGGGTATCCGTCGCGAACGTGCGTCGATCGCCCTCGGGAACGCCCGCCGGATCGTGGAACGACTGCGCCACGACTGGCAGGTGTGACCGCATCGCGAGCGGACTCCGCACGGGACGGGCGCATACGCCCGCTCCGTGCGGCACTGCCGTAGGCTCGTGAGTCGCACGGAGCAGGAGAAGCGCTCATGGAAAACGAAAGCAGCGCAGAATCCGGCTTCGCCGATCTGGGACTGAGGCCCGAACTCTTGAAGGCCCTCGCGGACCTCGGGTACGAGGAGCCGACGCCGATTCAACGCGAGGCCATTCCTCACCTCGTCGCCGGGCGCGACGTGTTGGGTCAGGCCGCCACCGGCACGGGCAAGACCGCGGCGTTCGCGCTACCGATCCTGCAATTGCTCGACGAGCACGACCCGCGCCCGGCGCCGGTGGCCCTGGTACTCGTGCCCACGCGCGAGTTGGCGATGCAGGTGTCCGAAGCGGTGTACAAGTACGGCCACGACCTGCGCGCGCGTTGCGTTCCCGTCTACGGCGGTCAACCCATCGGCCGCCAGATCGATGCCCTTCGTCGCGGATGCCACGTGGTGGTCGCCACCCCGGGTCGCGCCCTCGACCACATCAAGAAGAACACCCTGCAGCGCGACGACATCGCCATGGTGGTTCTCGACGAGGCCGACGAGATGCTCGACATGGGGTTCGCCGAGGATCTCGAGGCGATCCTCCATGCCACCCCGAAGAAGCGGCAGACAGTGCTCTTCTCGGCCACCATGCCCCCGCGCATCGGGGCCATCGCACGCAAGCACCAAATCGAACCGGTGCGCGTCACGATCGAGCGATCCTCCACCGAGTCGGGCACTTCTCCCCTCGTCGAACAGCGGGCGTATTTGGTGCCTCGTCACCACAAGGCCGCCGCCCTCGGCCGCATCCTCGACATCGAGGCCCCCGAGGCCGCGATCGTGTTCTGCCGCACCCGTGGCGAGGTGGACCAGCTCACCGAGACCCTCAACGGTCGCGGTTACCGAGCCGAGGCGCTGCACGGCGGCATGGACCAGGAGCAACGCGACCGGGTGATGGGGCGGGTGCGCGCCGGTACCGCCGACCTGTTGATCGCTACCGACGTCGCCGCACGAGGTCTCGACATCGACCATCTCACCCATGTCGTCAACTTCGACGTGCCGTCGGCGCCCGAGTCGTACGTCCACCGCATCGGGCGCGTCGGCCGGGCTGGGCGCGTCGGCGTCGCCATCACACTCGCCGAGCCACGCGAACAGCGTCAGTTGCAGAACATCGAACGGTTGACGAAGCAGAAGATCCCGTTCGACAAGGTGCCTTCGGTCGACGCGTTGCGGGCCCGCCAGATGGAACTGACCACCGAGACCTTGCGCGAGGCGTTGGCCACCGCGGGACTCGACCATTTCGAATCGGTGCTTCGGGAGTTGTCCTCGGAGTTCCCGCTGGAGCAGGTCGCCTTGGCGGCCATCAAGTTGGCCCACAACGCCGAACAATCCACGATGGACGAGGTGGAGATTCCCGATCTGTCGCAGCCCCGCGAACAGCGCGAGCGACGTGATCCCCGCGATCGTTTCGACCGCTCCGACCGCAACGACCGCAGCAGTCGGTTCGGTCGCGACGAACGACCCGACCGTGGAGGACGCTTCGAACGTGGCGGACGTAGCCGTGGTGGGCCGACCATGGGCAAGCTGTACGTCGGTCTCGGTCGCAAGGCCGGCATCCGCCCGCAAGATCTGGTCGGCGCGATCGCGAACGAGAGCGGTATTTCGGGACGCGACATCGGCGACATCAAGGTGAGCGACCAGTTCTCGATCGTCGAGGTGCCGAGCGACGAGGTCGACAACATCCTGCGCTCGATGAAACACGCGTCGATTCGGGGGAAGAAGGCGAACATCCGCCGCTACCGCGACGATCGTTGAGCACCACCGCAACTAGATTCTCCCTCATGCCCTCACCCGCCATCGCCAACGAGCGTTACGTACTCTTCACCACCTTCAAACGCGACGGAACCGCCGTCGGTACCGCGGTTTGGGTCGCCCCGTTCGGCAACGGGCAGGCCTGCTTCACCACCGGAGGCGACTCGGCCAAGGTGAAACGTCTGCGCAACAATCCACGCGTCACCCTCCAGAAGTGCGACTACAAAGGGCGGGTCGCGCCGGGTTCACCGGTCATCGAAGCGACGGCCCGAGTGGTCACGGGTGCGGATTGTGAGCCGGTGAACGTCGCGATGCGGGCGAAATACGCGATCCAGTTCCGTCTGCTCACGTGGTCGAGTGCCGTCACCTCGCGCATCAAGCGTCAGTCGGTGGCCGACGCCG
>JBJTBM010000145.1:0-5237 GCA_046091365.1 Acidimicrobiia bacterium
CCGGCGAGGTGAACAACCCCGACAAACCGCTGACGGTGCAACAAACCATCTCCAGCGAACTGGGTGGCGGTTCGGGCGCCAGCTACGACTACGAGACGGTCACCGATCCCGAGGGGACGTTCTCCGTCGACATCCCGGACATCTGGAGCGAACGGGACTTCACCAAGTGGGAGTTCCTGGGCTACCAGAACCCTTCGATCGTTGCGTCTTCCGACTTCGCCGGATACAGCAACACGTGGACGACCGCGGGCATCGAGGTGATCTACTCCCGTGACCTCGACGAGAACGCCATCGTCGACGTTCTCCTGGCGATCGACAACGGGATCGGGCTGTCGGCCTACTGCACGCCGGAGGCCACCAAGGAGTACACGAACGGATTGGTGGCCGGACAGTTCCTCGTCTACTCGAATTGCGACGGCAACGACATGTTGTTCTTCACCGGCGCCTTCTGGGACCCGGTGTCCGACGGTCTGATCATCGTCACCGCGCAGATCATCGACGACGCCGACCTACAGGCGATCGACCAAGCGCTCTATTCGCTCACCGTGCTCTGACGGATCGAATTGGACGGCGACCTGGTTGAAACGGGTCGTCGGCGTCTGACTAACGTCGGTCGCCATGGTTCGTTTTGGTGCCGACTACTACGCACGCTTCTACGGTGACGGAGGTGTGCACGACCGCGACAAGATCGCGCACCTCGCCTCCGCGGTTCACGGCATGTGCGCGTGGTGGGACGTGGAGCCCGTCAGTGTTCTCGACATCGGAGCGGGACCGGGACTGTGGCGAGACTGGTATCGCGAGAATCACCCCGCGGTGAAGGTCGTGTCCACCGACGTCAGCGCACACGCCTGCCTGGAGTACGGACACCAACAGCGTGACATCGCCTTCTGGAGACCTCGCTCACGATTCGATCTGGTGATCTGCCACGGCGTGCTGCAGTATCCCGACGACGGGGCTGCTTCGGCGGCCATCGACAACATCGCGGCCGCGTGTCGTCACGTTCTGTACCTCGAGATCCCCACCACGTCCGACTTCGCGTCGGTGGTCGACACCGAGGCGACCGACATGAACGTTCACCATCGCACCGGACCCTGGTACCGCCGACGACTCGAAGCACACTTCACACAAGCCGGCGCTGGACTGTGGGTTCGCAAGGGTGGCGGGGTGGTTCTCTACGAGTTGGAGGGTTGTCGCTGAGGAACGGGGCGTACGCTGTGCCCATGTCGGACTCGATCGAACGTCGGCTTCGCCGTCTCGAGGATCTGCAGGAGATCCATCAACTCTTCGTCGATTACGGACTGGCACTGGACGCCGGCGATTTCGCGGACTACGCCGCTCTGTTCGCTCGAGACGGTGAGATCCTGCTCGGGCCCATGGGACGAGCCACCGGGCCGGCCGCCATCGAGGAATTGATGCGACGAACACTCGACGGGCGTGTCGGTTCGTCGTTGCACATCATCAGCAGCCCTCAGGTCGTGCTCGACGGAGATCGCGCCACGTCGCAGGTGATGTGGACGGTCGTCCACCGCGACAAGGACGGGCAACCGAGACTCACCATGATGGGCCGTCATCACGACGATCTCGTGCGCGAAAACGGCCGCTGGCGATTCCAACGGCGCCGCGGAACGGTGGACATTCCCTCCACCTACGGAGCTCCCGATCTCGACTGACCTCGCTCAGAAATCCGGTGGCGTGAAACCACTGGGCCAGATGGTCGAATCATCCCACAGCACGAATTGAAGATTCGTCCTCGACAGGCGAACTCCGGTGAAGTCGGTTCCGAACAACACGGTCTCGGACAGGTTCGCGTTGGTGAGGTTCGCGTTGGTGAGGTTCGCACCCGACAGATCCGCGCCGGACAAATCCACCCCCGCGAGGTTCGCCCCACGAAAATCCGCACCCTGAAGATTCGCGAACATCAACTCCTGCCCGCGCAGATCGGCGCCGGCACACGAAGCATTGGGAACGGCATCACAAGGGATCGCGAGCGGGACGTTGGTGACCGGGGTCGCGACCGTCGTCGGTGGCGCCGAAGCGGTCGACCCGACCACCGGGGATCCGATCGTCGTCGGTACCGTCGCGGACGCTTCGATCGTGTCCGTCGCTCCGGTAGCGACCACCTCGGGTTCGACGCGGTCGCCGACTTCGGTCCCCTCACCCGGGACTGACGCAACCACCTCTCGAGTCGGATCTTCGAGGTCGGCGATCGAGTGCGTGTCATCGGACGACTCGACGGACGGGAGACTCTCCCCACATCCGACCAATTTCGACAGAGACAACATCGCCGCGACAGCCCGACCACGCATCACGCCCGAAATGTAAGCGAACCTGCTGACCGGACATCGACTGACACGTGGACACCACGTGGACACGGGATGAACGTCGGGTTTACAACACCACCAAGACGCCGTACAACGAGCCCACCAAACTGTCGGGCGGACGCACCACGGGCGGCACCCCGGACCAGTCGCGCTCGGAATCGATCAACCCGGTCACCGCCTCACTGATGCACGATCGCTGCGGACTCCAGAGAGCCGTGAGGGCCATCTCGTCGGCGGAAGCGATGATCGCGCCACCGGTGTCGCGCCCCAACCTCCACCTCACGTACTGCGCCGGGGTGCAGAAACTCGACAGCGCCGACCACACCGCGGGTTCGCTGCGATGCAACCACGACAACTTGGTGACCATCGACCGATGGGTGGGAACCGTGCCCACTTCGTCCAGCCACCACTGCTCATCGTGTTTCTTGCGGCACCATCCGGCATCAGGAACACTGGCTTCGTCGTCGGCCCAGATGACCGGACGAAGGGGATGGCCGTCGGAGCCGAGCACCACCACTCCGTCGTCGGCACCGGAGACCCGAATCCGCGTGATGTTGCTGAAGTCGATTCCCTCGAGTGACGCCAGTATCGATTCCAGCACCGCGTCGACATTGTCGGTGGGGGTGTCGATCGGTCCGGCGTCGTTGGCTTCGAAACCACGCGACGTGATCGTGATGTGCAGATGTCCGGTCATGGTGTCGATCAGCCGTCTATCAACGTCGGATCGTCGCGCAGTTCCTGACGGACCATGGCTTCCCAGAACCCGACGAACTTGTCGCCGTCGGACGCCTCCATCCGGTCTCGGTACCACGCGGGCAGCGCCGACTCACCACTGCCACCCACCGCACGCACGTGCCACGCCCGCTGACAACGTTGCTCGAGGGCCACCGCCCGCTGATGTACCGCACGAATGGAGTTGCCCAGCACGAAAACGCCGTGTCCCGCGAGCAACACCAACTCGGCGTCACCCATGGCCGAGACAGCCGCGGCCGCCGAGCCCGGATCGTCGACGGAACCGCCGTACTCGCGCACGAGGGTGATCTCTCCACCACCGAGCACACTGCTCTGATCGAGCGCCGGGGGCACCTCGCCCATGTCGGCCCACACGGTTCCGTAGAGCGGATGATTGTGCAACGCGACTTCCACGCCGGGTCGCGCCTTGTGCAATTCGAGGTGCAGGGGAATGCCCGGCGGAACGGGCCAGTCGCCTTCCACCAACTTGCCCTCCATGTCGATGCGAATGATGTGCTCGGGTCGGATTTCGTTCCAAAGCAGCATCCACGGATTGCACAACAGCGTTCCGTCGTGGAGGTTGACGGTGATGTGACCAGCCAGGTGATCGTTGTAACCCTCTCGCCACAAGGTGCGGGCCAACATCACGATTTGTTGCTTGATCGAGAGATCCGGCAAGAGCCGATCGGCGGTGGGCTCGAAGGCGGTCGGTTTCATACGCACATTCTGCCCTTTGCGGCCGTTGCCCCGCGCTTCGACGCGCCGTACCACGTGAGGGCATGAGGGCCGTCGAAGAGTACCAATCCCCATCCCCGAGCCCTTCTGACCTACGCTGACCCGTGGGGACAAGTGACCGATTGTCGGTCGTGCCGTCCATCAGGAGAACCAGACCGGGGAGGTTCGAGATGTCGAGCAAGGGTGTCGCGCGAGTGTTGGTGGTGACGACACTCGTCGCATTGGCGGTGGGTTGTGGTGGCGGATCGGATTCGTCCTCGGATGACTCCGTCGTCGACCAGTCCACCGCGGTCTCCGAAGCTCCATTGGCGACCGACGCGCCGAGCACCGAGCCGCCCACCACCGAGCCCTCCGTCATCGACTGGGAAACCATCGCCGCTCCCGCGGACTGCATGTGTGCCGACGGGAGTCCCTATTCCTACTTCGTGCGCGAGGCCGACCCCACCAAGGTGATGTTCTACCTCGAGGGTGGCGGCGCGTGTTTCACCGGTGCGATGTGCGCTCCGGGCAGTGACTCCTACAAACAAGTCATCGGTGCGGCGCCCGGTGAGCAAGCCAACGGAATCTTCGACTTCGCGAACCCCGAGAACCCTTTCGCCGATTACAGCATCGTCTATGTCCCCTACTGCACCGGCGATGTTCATTCGGGTAACACCACCAAGGACTACGGCGACGGAGTCGTTGTCGAGCACAAAGGATTCGTCAATGCGTCAGCGGCGTTGACCACGATGATCCAACGCTTTCCCGATCTCGTCGATCTCGTCGTCGCCGGTTCGAGCGCCGGAGCCTTCACCACTCCCCTGTACGCCGGCGTGGCCGCCGACCAACTGCCCAATGCCAAGGTGGCGGTCATCGCCGACAGTGGTGGTGCGGTCCCCGATGCCATCTCCGCCGTCACCGCGAACTGGGGCACCGTGGAATCCTTGCCGGATTGGCCCGAATTCGCCGGTACCACCGCAGCAATGGTGACCCCGGCCTACAGCTTCGCCAAGGTCGCCGAACACAATCCGTCGATCACCTTCCTGAGGCACGACTACGCCTACGACCGCATACTGTCCGGCTACGCCGTGATGGCCGGCCTTTCCCCCGACGGTCTGGTCGATGTCATGCGAAGCGGAGAGGCCAGCATCGAAGCAACGGGAGCGGCCGTCGCCGCGTGGGTGTCACCCGGTGATGCGCACACGATCCTGGGTCGCGCCGATTTCTACACCGAAGAACTCGACGGCGTGCGCTTCCTCGACTGGTTGCTGGCGTTCCTGAACGGCACACCGCTGGCCGACAACTACTGCGTGGAGTGCAGCGGCTGACCAGACCTTTCCGGTCGACAACCGCTGAACGGGCGGATCATCGAGGCCGAGAATTCGTTCGACCAGACTCACCGGACACGCGCCTTGACCAAGGGTTCGGGGTGATACGGCAGTTGCTCGGCCAACAGCAAAACGTCGACGA
>JBJTBM010000146.1:0-4115 GCA_046091365.1 Acidimicrobiia bacterium
TGCTCCAGGCCACGCCGACGTAGTGCATGACGGGGCGGCAGCCGGACACTGCCTCCTTGCCGTCACCGACGACGATGTCCTCGATGATGAGATCGGCGGGCGGTTCCCCGGCAGGGATGGTGACGACGGGTTTGGTCGGTTCGGACATTCCCTGATGTTAGGGGTCGTGGCGTCGCGGGAACGAAGGGTCAGGTGGGCTTCTTCGGCGGCACGCACGAGCCCTGGGCGACGGCGACCGGTTTCGACTCGTCGTCGGTGAAGGCCACGACCTGTCCGGTGATGAGTTTGCTGCCGACGCTGAGGATGCGCGCCCGTGCGTGCAGTCGCGAACCCTTGGCCGGTCGGAGGAACCGGATCTGCATGTCGCTCGTGAGCATCATCATGTCCAGCCCGTGCACCGAGAGGCAGGCGTAGAAGAGGGCCGCGTCACACGCGGCGAAGACCGACGGTCCGCTGATGATTCGCCCGGGTCGGAGTTGCTTCTCCCCCACCTCCATCGTGGTCAGGACCATTCCGTATTCCATCTCGCTCACCATGTCGGTGGTGAGTCCGTGCATGTCGGCGCCGAAGAGTTTGCGCAGGTGGGCGTTCAGCTCGGCGGCGGACACCAATGGTTCTCGGACGCTCATGCGTCTACGGTAGTGAGCATGGAACTCGGAGAGCGTGCTCGGGCCGTTCTCGACGAGGCGCGGGCTGCGGGTCGTGACGACGTCGCGATCAAGGAGGGTCGGGTGTTTTCGCTGGCCTATTTCGCCTCGGCGGAAGTGGAGGCCGTCGCCGAACGCGCGCACGCGATGTACTCGTCGGCGAACGGACTCAACACCGACGCGTTCCCGAGTCTGCGACGGTTCCAGTCCGAGGTCGTCGCCACGGTGACGACGTGGGTCGGGGGCGACGATCGGGCCGCGGGCTTCATGACGAGCGGTGGGACCGAGAGTCTCCTGATGGCCGTGAAGGCGGCGCGTGAACGTGGCCGACGCGAGCGCGGTGTCGAGCGCCCGAACGCGGTCATGCCCACGACGGCTCACGCCGCGCTCGAGAAGGGATGTCAGTACTTCGGTGTCGAGGTCCGGCGGGTGGCGGTCGGACCGGATTGGCGCGCCGATCCGGGGGCGATGGAGGCCGTGTGCGACGACGACACCGTTCTGCTCGTCGGTTCCGCTCCGCAGTATCCACAAGGGGTGATCGACCCGATCCCGGCCATCGCCGCGATCGCAGCCCGTCGAGACGTCAACTGTCACGTCGACGCGTGCATGGGCGGGGTGACGTTGGCGTTCATGGAACGTCTCGGAGAGCCGGTCGCGCCGTGGAATCTCGCCGTCGACGGGGTGACCAGCATCTCGGTCGACCTGCACAAGTACGGCTACACGGCCAAGGGTGCCTCGGTCATCGTGCACCGCGACAAGCGTCTGCGGGCCGACCAGACCTTCGTGACCGACAACTGGCTCGGCGGCCTCTACGGGTCATCGGGCGTGCTCGGCACCAAGAGCGGCGGACCGATGGCGGCCGCTTGGGCCGTCATGCGCTTCCTCGGCGACGACGGTTACCTCGAACTGACCGCGACGGCCCGTACCGCGTGTCTGCGATTGGCCGATCTGGTGGCCGACATCGACGGCTTGGTGGTGCGGGCCCGTCCCGATTCGACATTGCTGTCGTTCGGTGCCCGCGATCCGGAGCGGCTCGACGTCTTCGCGGTGGCCGATGCTCTTGCCGCCCGGGGTTGGTACGTCGATCGTCAGCAACCACCGGCGTCGTTGCACTGCACGGTCAACGCCTCGCACGCCGCGACGATCGACGCTTTCGCGTCCGACCTGCGCTCGGTGGTGGACGACATCGGACGCGAGGGTCGTCGCGGTGGGTCGGGGGCCTACGGCACCGTCGACTGAGCCGGTGTGCTACGAATTCCCCATGACTCTGCGCTTCGGAATCTTCATGCCGCCCATGCACAAGACCGGGGTGAACCCCACCCTGGCCCTGCATCGCGACCTGCAACTCCTCGAGCACCTCGATCGTCTCGGGTATCACGAGGCCTGGATCGGCGAGCACCACTCGGCCGGTAGCGAACTGATCGCCTCGCCGGAAGTGATGATCGCCGCCGCGGCCGAACGCACCAAACACATCAAGCTGGGCACCGGCGTCAACTCGCTCCCCTACCACCATCCGTTCATGCTCGCCGACCGCATCGTCATGCTCGACCACCTGACGCGTGGCCGCATGATGTTCGGTGCCGGCCCGGGCCAATTGACGTCCGACGCGTACATGCTCGGTATCGATCCGATGACCCAACGCCCCCGTATGGAACAGTCCCTCGATGTCATGATGCGACTCTTCCGTGGCGAAACGGTCACCGAGACAACCGACTGGTTCACGTGTCGGGAGGCCGTCCTGCAGGTGAAGCCCTACAGCGACTTCGACATCGCGGTGGCGTCGTCGGTGTCGCCGTCGGGTTCCAAGCTCGCGGGCAAGTACGGAGTCGGGCTCATCTCGATTGCTGCGACCGAACCGGCCGCGTTCCAGATGCTCGACTACAACCTCAAGGTCTGGGAAGACGAGGCGGCCCGGCACGGACACGTGGTCGATCGTTCGAAGGCCCGACTGATGGGACCCATGCACATCGCCGAGACGGTCGAGCAGGCCAAGGAGAATTGTCGATACGGACTGCAGTGGGTGTGGGACTACCTGAGTCACATCATCCCCGTGGGTGACCCGAGCGGACCTCCCCCGCCCACCGACATCGACGAGTTCGTCGATCAGGCCAACGAGTCCGGTCGTATGGTGATCGGAACCCCCGAGATGGCCATCGCCCAGATCGAGCGTCTGCAAGAGAAGACCGGCGGCTTCGGGTGTTACTTGTTCCTCGGTGCCGACCTCGCCGACTGGCACCAAACCCTTCGTAGCTACGAGTTGTTCGCCGAACGGGTCATGCCCCACTTCACCGGACAGTTAGCGGGACCCCAGGCGAGTTACGACAAGGTCGTCGGCGCCGGTTCGCGGTGGGTCGATGCGACCCTCGGCGCGCAACTGACCGCCATCGCCGACTACGAGGCGGAGAAGGCGGCCCGCTGACTCACGCGAAGGCGATGTCTCGAGCGGATTCCACCAATCCGACCAGTTCGTCCAACTCGGCTCCCGAGAGCACACCGAGGTGTCGCGACATCATCGTGTCCGTGAGCGACTCTGCTCGGGCGAAGTCGCCCGCCCGGTTCTGCGGAAGTGTCCCGGACCAACCGAATCGCTGGGCGGCGGCGGCCCCGCCGTTGGGGTTCGACACGACGGCGTCGAGCGGGGTGAGGCCGGTGGCCAAAACCGCCACGAGGTGCGCGCACCCCCGCAACTCGCGCAGCACGTGCACGAGTTGGTAGGCCCGTGCGAGGTCGTCGGCCGGTCGGTCCTGTGCGCGCCAGCCGGCGAAGAGTGTGAGTCCGCTCGAGTCGGCGCTGTCGACCACTGCTGCAAGGAGTTCGGCCAGTCGTCCGGCACCGGTGAACTCGCTCAAACGGCTGCGACCCCATTCGCGGCACCCCTCGGTGTAGCGGTCGGCTCCGACCCGTCGCGGTTCGATGGCGCCGTTCCACATCGTGGCGATGAGGGAGGGGGCGAAGAATCCGAAGGCGCTGGACACCACGTCGGCGGGTACGTCGCCGAGCACCCCGCCCCGACCGACCACGTAATAGACGAACCCGTTGGGGTACCCCGCCCGTTTGCCCGCGCCGAGAACCTCGGGATCGAGCATGAAGCCACCGCCGAGCAGGCCGACGGGGGCCGCGAGGCGGGCCGCGGCCGCCAGAGGTGTGGTTGTCGTCATGCAGGAAAACTACTCGTCGATCACCGGGGATCCGCGTCGCGCGCACTACCGTTCTGTTGTCGTTTAACCCGACCGGGAGAGTCACGGTGCCACCAGCACCGGGGCGCCGAAGGAGCAACCTCCCCGGAATCTCTCAGGCCACCGGACCGGACGGGTGAGACACCGCTGTAAAGTGGGTTCGCCCACGCCGACGGGGAAAGATCGTTCGCGATCGAAGCTCTCAGGCCCACCTTGGTGGAGCGACAGCGGGGGAAGCACGATCGAGGAGGCTTCCATGACCGCTGACAACCCGACGACTTCCGTGTCCGAA
>JBJTBM010000147.1:0-4306 GCA_046091365.1 Acidimicrobiia bacterium
CTCTTCATCGAGTACTACGCGCCACGCGCGGTGCGGACGGTGCTCACCTCGGTGCTCGATCTCGTCGCGGCCGTTCCCTCGGTGATCTGGGGCATCTGGGGCTACTCGGTGCTCATGCCGAATGCCGAGGGCTGGGCCAAGACTCTTCATTCGTGGCTGGGATGGTTCCCCTTGTTCGACGTGCCCGCGCCGATCTTTGGTCGTTCACCGTTCATCGCCGGTCTGCTGCTCGCGATGATGATCCTGCCGATCGTCACCTCGGTTGCGCGCGAGGTCTATGGCCAGGCACCCCGCGACCATGTCGACGCGGCGTACGCACTCGGAGGCACCCGGTGGGGTGCGCTCCGCACGGTGGTCATTCCGTTCGGTCGCAGCGGACTCGTCGGTGGGGCGATGCTCGGACTCGGGCGAGCGCTCGGTGAGACGGTGGCGGTGTTCCTCGTGTTGAATCTCGTCTTCGATGTCAACTTCAAGATCCTCGCATCGGCCGGCGGCAACGTCGCGTCGCTGATCGCATCGAGGTTCGGTGAGGCCTCGCCGTACGAGCTGAAGGGACTCATGGCTGCCGGACTCGTGCTGTTCCTGGTGACGTTGTTGGTGAACGCGGCCGCGACCGCAGTCGTGAAGAGGGCAAAGGTCGCAGTGTGAGCACCGCAGTGATCGAGTCGGTGACACCCGCGCCGCGGCGGCCTTGGCGCCAGCCGCGAAAGGTGGCGCTCGAGACCACGATCCTGGTCGTGGCCTCGGTGGTGTTCGCGCGCTTCCTCGAGGCCGCGACGGGACTGGCGGGGGTCCTCGGTCTCTATGTCGGCTTCGCGGTCGCTCTGCCGGTGCTCGCGATCGTGTCGGTTGCCCGCAAGGGTCGAAATGCCACCATCGACCGGTTCGCCACGTCGGTTCTGGTGGTCGCGTTCGGTGCGGTCTGCATCCCGTGGATCTCGGTCATCTCGACCGTGGTGCGCAACGGCTCGAAGGCCTTCTACTCGGGCTACCTGACCACCGACATGCTGATCACCGGCGTGGATGATCCATTGAACACCGGTGGTCTGGCGCACGCACTCGTGGGATCGGCCCTCGTCGTCTTGATCGCCTCGCTCATCGCGGTGCCGCTCGGCATCGTCGCGGCCATCTACATCGTCGAGGTGAAGGGTCGATTCGCCGGATTGGTGCGGTTCCTCACGCAGGCCATGAGCGGTGTGCCCTCGATCGTCGCGGGCCTGTTCGTGTACGCCACGATCGTGATCTTCTTCGGCGGGTTCAGCGCATGGGCCGGGGCCTCGGCGCTGGCGATCCTGATGCTGCCGACCGTGGCACGCACCTCCGAGGAGGTGCTCAAGCTCGTCTCGGACGATCTGCGCGCCGCAAGCTACGCACTCGGCGCGACCCAAGCCCGCACGACATTCTCGGTCGTGTTGCCGACCGTGTTCTCCGGTCTCATCACCGCGGCCGTGCTCGGTGTGGCGCGGGTCGCCGGCGAGACCGCACCGTTGCTGCTCACCACGTCGTACTTCGTCAAGACCAGCACCAATCTGAACGAGCCGATCGCCACGATGCCGATCTACATCTTCTCGAGCCTCGGGATCGGCACCGAGAACTCCATCGCGCGGGCCTGGGGTGGATCCCTCGTGCTCCTCGCCGCCGTGTCGATCCTGTTCCTCATCGCCCGCATCGCCAGCAACCGACTCTCCCGAAAGTGAGCCATTCCATGGACCAGCCAACGAGCAACGAACCGACCAGTGTCGACACCGGGGAAGTCGTCAAGCCCGTCCTCGACGCACCGGCCGCGCCGGTCGAGGACCGGACCCGTCGCCGGGCACGCAACCTCGAGGTGGGCAGCGCCGAGGGTCTCGAGGCCGTGGGCGTGCACGCATGGTTCGGCAACCACCACGCACTCGCAGACGTCTCGCTCCACTTCCCGGAGAACACCGTCACGGGACTCATCGGCCCCTCCGGGTGCGGCAAGTCCACGTTCCTGCGGCTCCTCAACCGGATGCACGAATTCATCCCGCGATCGGCGATGGCAGGGGAGGTTCTCTTCGAGGGCCGCGACATCTACGGGCCCGGCGTCAGCCCCACCGAGATCCGCCGCCGCATCGGGATGGTGTTCCAGAAGCCGAATCCGTTCCCCGCGATGAACGTCGGCGAGAACGTGGTCGCGGGTCCGAAGCTCGCCCGGGTGCGCGTCGATGATCGTGATGCCCTCGTCGAGGAGTGCCTGACGCGAGCCGGTCTGTGGAAGGAAGTCAAGGATCGGCTCGACGCGCCGGCAGGTTCACTCTCGGGTGGTCAGCAGCAGCGACTCTGCATCGCGCGGTCGCTCGCGCTGCGTCCCGATGTGCTCCTGCTCGATGAGCCCTGTTCGGCGCTCGATCCGGGGTCGACCCTGCGTGTCGAGGAGACCATCGTGCAGCTCTCCGAGACGATGACGATCGTGATCGTGACGCACAACATGCAGCAGGCTGCGCGCGTGTCGGATTACTGCGCCTTCTTCCTCTCCGATGGCGGACCGGGACGACTGATCGAGGCCGACCTCACCTCGAACATGTTCTCGAACCCCTCCGATGAGCGCACCGCGAACTACGTGCAGGGCCGCTTCGGCTGAGCCGGGGCGGTTCACCCACTGTTCACCGACCCGTCGTCCGGGGTTGGTACCGCGGAGAGATTGGCGAAAAGTGCCCTCTGTACCTTGCGGAAAGTGACCGAACGTCTCGTGTCGGCACCGAACCCCAAGGAGACAACAACCATGGCAAGACGACGTCGAATCGTCACGGGACTCGCAGTCGCACTCGCGGCCGGAGTCACCTCGGTGGCGCCGGTGGGCGCAACGCCGAGCCCCGTCAATCTCGGAGGAGGTGGCGCCACATTCCTCGCGAACATCATGGACGTCTGCCGCGCTCTGTACAACTCGAACACCGCCTCGAACCCCAACAAGGACGTCGTCTCCTACGCGTCCGTCGGATCCGGGTCGGGCAAGAGCGGGTTCCGCACCGGCACCTACGACTTCGGTGGAACCGAATCGGCCTACGGCGCGACCGAGACCAAGCCCAGCAACTTCGTCTATGTGCCCCTCATCGGCGGCCCGATCGCGATCGGCTACCGCATCGACGGGATCGCACCGGCGGGCGCACAGATCAACCTGACCGGCGAGCTGGTCGCGAAGATTTTCGCCGGCCAGATCACGAACTGGAACGATCCGGCGATCGCCGCGGTGAACGGGGCGACTGCGGTCGCGCTCAAGGCCTCGGTTGCCGCGAACGGCGTGACCGTGAAGTCGACTGTGAGGGGCAACAATGTGACCTTCACGGCCACGATGAACGCGGCCGCATTGAAGCGGTTCAAGGGCATGAAGATCACCGTCACTCCGGTCACCGACGGGACCGCCGGCACGGCCGTCATGAACGCCGGTGTCCGCAAGAGTCTGACCAAGCTCGCGATCCTCGCCGAGAACACCTCGTACGAGGTCAAGGCGGGCACCCGAGTGATCGGCACCCTGGTGCCGAAGGCCTACACGCAGGGCGTGAAGGTGACCTTCCCGAGCCTGCAGATCAAGGTGGCCTACCGCCAGGGCAACTCGGGCACGACCAACAACTTCGCGAACTACCTCAACAAGGAGTTCCCGTCGATCTGGACCAAGGCCACGAGCGATGCATTCACGACCGCGTTCCCCGGCACGATGCCCACGGACGGCACCTTCCAGGCCGCGTCGGGCAACGACGGTGTCTCGAACCAGGTGCGCGACAACAACGGCACGGTGACCTACGCCGAGCTCTCGTTCCTCACCGAGCGCAACATCTCGTACGCGAAGGTGTCGAACGCAGCGGGCAAGTACGTCGCTCCGAGCCCGGAGTCCTCGGCGAAGAATCTCGCCGCGGCCGACGTGGCAACCGACGGTGTGACGACACTCAACTACAAGGCGACCGATGCCGCGTCGTACCCGATCAACGCCATCTCGTACGGGCTTGCGAGCACCTCCGCCTCGGCAAAGGCGACGGCCGTGAAGTCGTACTTCACGTACTTCCTGAACAAGTGCGCACCGGCCCAGGCTGCCCCGACGGGCTACACCGCCCTGACCGGCGAGATCCTGACCAAGGCACTCGCACAGGTGGCACGAATCGGCGCAGGCTGATCACCCTCGACAACTGAGACCCTCAATGCGACAGGGACTCGGGGTGACCCGGGTCCCTGTTCGCATCCCGGGGTGACCCGGGACTGGGTGGTTTGCGGTTCAGTGCGCGGTGCGACGGTGGGTGCCGAGTTCGTCGATGCCGAAATCGTTCACGGGATCGCGCCACACGGTGTGGACATG